>DAINOM010000081.1:0-14950 GCA_036735445.1 Propionicimonas sp. | reverse complement strand
CGGCCGCGGCGTGGACGGCGTCGGCGCGTACGCGGCAGGCCGGACGGGGACTCCGCTGGGCGGTGGGTAGGCCGGACGGGCTGCTGCCGGTGGCATCGGCTGGCCGGCCGGTGCGCCCTGCGGCACGGCCCACGCCTGCGGGACGGGACCCGGGCGCTGGGCGGCGCTGCCGGGATGCTGCGGCGCGGCACCCGGGTACTGCGGCGCGCGTCCGGCATGCAGCTCGGGCAGGACGGCCGCGAGGTGCTGGAAGTCGGCGGCCAGCCCGTTGAGCCGCGCCGATACCTGGCTCAGTTCTGCCTGCACCCTGCGCAGGGTGTCCTGGGGGTTCTCGCTGGTCATGGTGCCCTCCGGTCGACTCCGAGCCATTCTGGAGGGATCGTGCCGTCTGCCACGGAGCGCACGCGGAGATCTCAGCGTTTCCTCAGCACGTCACCCCTGAGCTGAACGAAAAGGGGGACAGGTCCCTTTCCGTTCACCGCGCCGGATCAAGCCCCGGATGTCAGGGTCGGGTGAACGGGAATGGGACCTGTCCCCACTCCTGTTCGGTTGGGCGGCTCGGCGGCCGGTGCTACGGGCGGCGCCGTACCAGCACGACGCCGTCGACGAGTTCGGCGGGCCGGCCATCGGGGGCCGTCACCTGCCTCGGCCGGGTCTCCGCGATGAGCACGTCCCACTCCCCCGTCCCGAGGGCGAGCGACTCGAGTTCCTCGGTCGGTGTCGGGAGGACCTCGTGCGCGTGCTCGTGCTGTTCCGGAGTCCACCAGGGCGGCGGCGCGGCGTGCGCGACGACCAGCAGCCGTCCGCCCGGTGCGACCGCGGACGCCGCCCGGCGCAGGATCTCCTCGCGTGGCAACTCCACCGGCGAGTGCAGGAAGAACGCGCTGACCAGGTCGTACTGCTCCTCCGGCTGCCACTCGGACAGGTCCCGCGCCTGCCACGCGATGCGATCGTCCGGGACGCCGGCCTCGATGGCGGCTGCGTGCCCACGCTCCACGGCAATTGTCGATATATCTACAGCCGCCACCTGCCAGCCGTTCCTGGCGAGCCAGATGGCGTCCCCGCCCTCGCCGCAGCCGAGATCGAGCGCCCGGCCCGGCTCGAGGCCATCGACGAGTTCCACCAACGCGGGGTTCGCCCGTCCCGACCACACCTGCGGACGACCCGCGTAACGGTCCTCCCAGAACTCCGCAGCGGTCATGCGCTCCTCCTCGTCGTGGCCGGGGAGGCCATGCTATTGCCCGCCGCCGCGACGGTCCGGGGATGGGGTGGCGGGAAAGGGGTCTGTCCCCGTTTCCCACCAGTTCGGGACGTGGGTGGCGGGAAAGGGGTCTGTCCCCGTTTCGCGCCACCGCTGCCCCGCCCCGGCGGGCGGCGTAGGGTGCGAAGTAGGGGCGATCCGCCCGGCGCCGACGATGAGGGAGCAGGAGAATGCAGCGCTCGATCGTGATCAACCGGGAGTTCGGCAGCGGTGGCCGGGAGATCGGCCGTCTGATCAGCGAGCGGACCGGCATGGACCTCTACGACACCCGCATCCTCCAGGACGCCGCCACGCGTCGCGGCCTGCCGCCGGACCTGCTCGCGAGCTTCGACGAACGGGTCGTGGCCGGCCAGTTCTTCGACCTGTCCATCATCGGCGGCACCGATCCGGAGACGTTCTCGCTGCCCTACCGGATGTACGGCGCCATCGCGGACGTGATCACCGAGGCCGCCGAGACCCGTCCCGCGGTGTTCATCGGACGCTGCGCCGACAAGATCCTGACCGAGGCGAAGCTGCCGTTCCGCAGCGTCTTCATCTACAGCACCGACCTGGCCGCGAAGGTCGCCCGGGCCGTCGAGCGGGACGGCGTCGAGCCCAAGGACGCGGAGAAGTACATCGCGAAGATGGACCGGGCCCGCGACCGGTACCAGCAGTTCTTCACCGGCACCCGGTTCGGCGACCGCCGTGAGTACGACCTCTGCCTGAACAGCGGCCGGCTGGGCTACTCGACCTGCGTCGACCTGGTCATCGCCGCGACGCAGGGCTGAGTCGTGCCGACCTCCCGCGCCGAGTACGCGGCCGCGCTCGCAGCGCTGCCGCGCGAACAGTGGCCCGACTACCTCACCGCGCACAGCAACCTGCCCGGGCCGCGCGGCAACCTCACCCTGCTGGACGCTGCCGCCGACACCCTGACCAGGGATGCGGCGCTCGCCCTGGCGGCCAGCGAGGACGAGTACCTGGCCTGCTGCGGCGTCGCCACCCTGGGACGGCTGGTCCTCGAGACCACCGACGACCGCGGCCTGGTCGACCTGCTCACCCGGTCGTGCGCGGACGAGCGCTGGCGCGTGCGCGAGGCGTGCGCGATCGCCGCCCAGCGGATCGGGGACGCCGACCCGGCCCGGCTGCGCGAGTTGGTGGCGGCCTGGGTGGACGCACCGGACCCGCTGGTGGTCCGCGCCGGGATCGCCGCGATCTGCGAACCGCGGCTGCTCAGCGACCCGGAGACGGCCGCCGCCGCCCTCACGGCCTGTCGGGGCGCTACCGAGCACCTGCTCGCCACGCCCGCCGCCCGGCGCAGGGACCCGGACGTGCGCACCCTGCGGCAGGGGCTCGGCTACTGCTGGTCGGTGGCCGTCGCCGGCAGCCCCGAGTCCGGCCTGCCCGCCTTCCTGACGCTCGACACCGGCGACCCCGACGTGGCGTGGGTCGTCCGGGAGAACCGGAAGAAGCAGCGGCTGGCCCGACTCCTGGGTTGAGCTGTCCGGGGCGTGCGATAGAACGGTTCCCGGGGTAGGAACCTGAGCACCTGTGTTCCACCGACGAGTACGAGAGGACAGCGGATGAAGATCACCGACAACGGCCCCGAACCGAATGTGTTCGACCTGGAGACCGCCACGAAGGAGAACGCGAACTACCGCACGGTGGCCTGGACCGGGAAGTACCTGCAGGTGACGCTGATGTCCATCCCGCCCGGCAGCTCGATCGGGCTGGAGAAACACCCGGACACCGACCAGTTCATCCGGCTGGACGCGGGCCAGGGCCGCGCGAAGCTCGGCACGAACAAGGCGAAGCTCGAGAGCCACGACGTGAGCGACGGCTGGAGCGTGCAGGTGCCGGCCGGCCACTGGCACGACATCGAGAACACCGGCGATGAGGACCTGCGGCTGTACGTCGTGTACGCGCCCGTCCACCACGCGCAGGGCATCGTGCAGAAGACGTCGGAGGAGGCGGACGCGGACGAGGAGTCCGGCAAGGACGAGCCACCGGAGTGGACCGTGCAGCCCGAGAAGTCGGGCGAGGACCAGAAGGCCTGACCCTCGGGAGGCGGCCCACCCCCTTGGTCACCGATCCCTGAGGAGGCTCGTGAGGGACGAACGAGCCGTCACGAAGGGCGGTCGCGACCGACGCACCTGCCCAACGCCGGCACTCGCTCGCACTCCCTCCACAGGGACCGGGACAGGGCCCTGCCTCAGCGGCGCAGTCGCATCGCCTGCACCATGGCGTCGAACACCTCGGTGTTCTCGATCACGCCACCGAGCCGGTTGGCACCGGGACCGCCGGCCGTGACCGGGGTGTCGCCGCCGGTGTGGGACTCGCTGGTCCAGTCGACGTAGAAGTCGATGTCGGTGCCCTTGATCGTGAACGGGCCGTCCTCGGTGGACTCGCCGTCACCGGATTCGTCGGCGGAGTCCACGTTCTCGATCGCCAGGCCACCGGTCTCGTGGTCACCGGTCACCAGGATCAGGGTGTCCGGGTGCCGCCGCTGGAAGTCGAGCGCGACCGCGACGGTCGCGTCCAGGGCCGCGCCCGCCTTCAGCAGCAGGTGGGCGTTGTTGTGGTGCGCCATCTCGTCGATGCCCTCCTCCTCGATCATCACGAAGAAGCCGTCACGGTCGTCGTCCAGCACGTCCAGCGCCTTCTTCGCCATCGCGGGCAGGGTGACCACCGGGTCGTAACTGCCGCCCTGGCCCTCGTTGCGGTGCTCGAACATCTCCTCGTTGGCGAACAGGCCGAGCAGCTTCTTCGAGCGACTGGCCTTCAGCTCGGCGGCGGTGGTGACGTAGTCGTAGCCCAACTCCTGGGCACGGGCGACCAGGTTGCCCTTGGTGCCCTTGCTCTGTTCGGCGGGGTCCTTCGGCGGGTTGTCTGGATACGCGCCGGGATCGCCGGCCGGGAACCAGAAGTCCTCGCCGCCGCCGAGGATCACGTCGGGCTTCGTCCGCTCCAGGTACTGCCGGGCGATCTCGCTCTGGTCGCTGCGATCGGGGACGTGCGAGGCGAACGCGGCCGGGGTCGCGTCCGTGACCTGCGAGGTGGTGACCAGCCCGGTCGCCTTGCCCGCCTTCTTCGCGAGTTCGAGGACGGTCGTCACGCTGCGTCCGTTGATGTCCACGCCGATCGCGCCGTTGTAGCTCTTCACGCCGGTCGCGAAGGCTGTGGCCGCCGCCGCGGAGTCGGTGACCGCCTCGTCCGGATCGAGCGAACTGGTGTGGACGAGACCGGCGACCGGTAGCTGGTTCATCTTCAGCTCGCCGGTCTTGCCGGCGAGGGCGAGCCGGATGAACTCACGGTGGGCGATGCCCATGCCGTCGCCCTGGATGTAGATCACGTTCCGGGCCACGGAGGGCGCGGACGGATGGCGCGCGGCGACGAGCGCCCGGGTCGGGACCTCGGCCCGCGGCGCGACGGCACCGACGAGCGGCAGGGCGACGGCGGTCGCAGCGGTGGCGAGCGCGGCAAGGGCCTTGGTAATGGATGGGGTGGACACGACTTCCTCCTTGTCATGGCACCGGTCGACGCCGGTGCCCTCCGGGGTGCAGGAGTGGCGGTGGCGACGGAGTTCACCTCCGCCATGGGCAGGCTAGGCCGCGGGCGGAGCCGGCGGACAGAGCAGAAGTTCGTAGCGCGTCGGGTCAGTGGCTGTGGCGGTGGTGGCTGTCGGGGTAGTGCGCATGCTGGTGGCTGACCGCCTCGTGCACATGCGGGTGCCGGTGGCTGGTGCCCGGCGGCACCGGTTCGGCGTGCGCGTGGTCGTGGTGGCCGTCCTCATGGGTGTGCCAGTGGTCGTGGCTGACCGCCTCGTGGACGTGTTGGTGCTCATGCCGCTCGGTGAGGTGCAGCGCGACGCCGGCGGCCATCAGCCCGGCTGCGACGGCCAGCGTCCAGCCGACGGGCTCGCCGAGACCGACCGCCAGGCCGGCGCCGAAGAACGGTGCCACGGAGAAGTAGGCACCCGCGCGGGCGGTGCCCACGAGATCCAGGGCCTTGATGAAGAGCACGAGGCTGACGCCGTAGGAGATGACGCCGACCACCGCTCCCCCGGCGACGGCCGGCCAGCCCGGCAGTCGGGCGCCGAGGAGGAAGGCGACCGCCAGGTTCACCGGTCCGGCGATGGTGCCCTTGACCGCGGCGAGCCAGGTCGCGTCCGCGAGCGCCACCTGGCGGGTGAGGTTGTTGTCGACGCCCCAGCACAGGCAGGCGCCGAGGACGGCAAGGTTCGGCCACAGACCGCCGAACTGCGGCTGGCCAGGCCAGCTGAGCACGACGGCGCCGGCGGCGATCAGTCCGAACCCCAGCACGATCCGCGCGTCGGTGGCCTCGCGGAACACCAGCCAGGCGATCAGGGCGGTGAACAGGCCCTCGGCGTTGAGCAGCAGCGACGCTCCGGACGCGGGCATCGAACTCAGGCCGAACATCAGCAGCACCGGGCCCAGGAGCCCGCCGAACAGCACGGCGCCGCCCAGCGGCAGCCACTGTGCGCGCGGCAGCCGTACCCGGGGGGCGCGCCGGAGCAGCCGCCAGCAGGACAGCGCGATTCCCGACGCCGTGTAGAGCACGCCGGCGAGCAGCCACGGGCCGACCTCGCCGAGCAGGAGCTTGGCCACCGGCGTGCCCGCGCCGAACAGGGCCGCGGACGCCAGCCCCGCCATCGCCCCCAGGTTGCGGTGCCCGCTCGGGGTGGTCATCGCTGCCGCCGGGGTGCAGCGGGACGTGGGCCGGGGCCCCGGCCGTGGCGTGGGAGGATGCCACCGTGGCAGGACTCCTGGTGGCGGGCACATCCTCGGACGCGGGCAAGTCGCTGGTCGTCGCCGGCCTGTGCCGCGCATGGGCCCGCGAGGGTGTCCGGGTGGCGCCGTTCAAGGCGCAGAACATGTCGAACAACTCGATGGTCTGCCCCGACGGCTCCGAGATCGGCCGCGCCCAGTACCTGCAGGCGCTCGCGGCCGGGGTGGAGCCGTCCGCCCTGCTCAACCCCGTGCTGCTGAAGCCGGCCACCGACCGGCGGGCGTTCGTCGTGCTGCGCGGCCAGCCCGGTGGCCGGCTGGAGGCCGGCGAGTACACCGGCGGCCGCGCCCATCTCGCCGAGGCGGCCTTCGAGGCGTTCGAAGAGCTCGAGGCGGACTACGACCTCGTCGTCGCCGAAGGCGCCGGCTCGCCGGCCGAGATCAACCTCCGGGCCGGCGACTACGTGAACTTCGGCCTGGCCAGGCGTTTCGGACTGCCCGTGCTGCTGGTCGGCGACATCGACCGCGGCGGCGTGCTCGCGTCCGTCTACGGCCACTGGGCGATCGTCGACGATGCCGACCGGGCCACGCTCGCCGGCTACCTGATCAACAAGTTCCGCGGTGACCAGGCGGTCCTCGACCCCGGCCTCGCCGAGCTCACCGCGCGCACCGGGCTGCGTTGTTTCGGCGTGATGCCCTGGCTGGACCAGGTCTGGCTCGACAGCGAGGACGCCCTCGCGTTCGCGAAGTGGCCCCGGCTGCCCGGACGGGCCGGGACGCTGCGGGTGGCGGCGATCCGGTTCCCGCGGATCTCGAACGCCACCGACCTCGACGCGCTGGCCGCCGAGCCGGGCCTGGACGTGTTCGCCACCGCGGCGCCTACCGACATCGACAACGCCGACCTGGTTGTGCTGCCGGGCAGCCGGTCCACCCTCGCCGACCTCGACTGGCTGCGCCGGCTCGGGCTCGCGGACGCCCTGGTCGCCCGCGCCGCCGCCGGCCGGCCGATCCTGGGGATCTGCGGGGGCTACCAGATGCTCACCGAGGTCATCGACGACCCGGTGGAGTCGGCCCAGGGTGCCGAGGCCGGTCTCGGCCTGCTGCCGGCACGGGTGCGGTTCGGCGCGGAGAAGGTGCTCGGCCGGCCGAGCGGGTCCTGGCACGGGCACCCGGTCGTCGGCTACGAGATCCACCACGGGGTGGTGGCGCCGACCGGCGGTGAGCCGTTCCTCGACGGGGTCCGGGCCGGCAACACCTGGGGCACGATCTGGCACGGCGCGTTCGAGAACGACGCCTTCCGCAGGGCATGGCTCACCGAACTGGCCGAGACCGTCGGTTCGGCGTGGCGTCCGGCCGAGGGTGCCCCGGGGTTCGCGGAGCGTCGCACGCGGATGCTCGACGACCTCGCCGACGCGCTCACCGCGCACGTCGACCTGAACACGTTGCGGGAACTCGCGACGCGCTGACCTCGCCCTCGGGCGGGCGCAGGGCGCGGACCAGTCCGGCGACGTCGGTGATGCTGCCCGGGGGAAGGCCCAGCTGGGCGGCGGCCTGCAGCACCATGGGCTGGCGCAGCCGTGCAGCGGCGACCAGTTCGGCGTCGCCGAGCAGCGCGGTGGGATCACCGTGGCGAACCGCGCCGTCGACCAGCACGGCCACCGAGTCGGCCCACCACAGGGCGAAGTCCACCTCGTGGGTGGAGATCACGACCGTGGTGTGCGCCCGCAGCAGGCTCTCCAGGGCGGCGACCATCTCGTCCACGCCCTGCGGGTCGAGGCCGGCGGTCGGTTCGTCGAGGAGCATGACACACGGCTCCATGGCCAGCGCGCCGGCGATCGCCACGCGCTTCCGCTGCCCGTAGGACAGCTCGTGGATCGGCCGTTCCGCCAGGTCCTCGATCGACAGCAGGGCCAGCGCCTCGGCCACCCGCCTGCGTACGTCCGCCTCGGGCAGGCCCAGGTTGAGCGGGCCGAACGACACGTCGCGGTAGACGTCGGCCGCGAACAACTGATCGTCGGGGTTCTGGGCGACGAGCTGGACGACCTGCCGATGGGCGCGCAGTCCGGCCCGCTGGTAGCTCACGGGCTGCCCGTCCACCAGGACGCACCCGGCGGAGGGGCGCACCGAACCGGCAAGGGTCCGCAGCAGGGTGGTCTTGCCGGAGCCGTTGGCCCCCAGCAGCGCGAGCCGCTGTCCTCGCGGGATCTCGAGCGTGGCACCGCGCAGCACGGCGCGGTGGCCGAAGGCGACCTCCAACTGGTCGGCCGACAAGCGCCGATGGCTCACCGGAACCGCCCCCAGACCAGGGCGCCACCGAGGATCGCCACCAGGATCGCCGTGCTCCCGGCCAGGAAGGCGCCGGAGCGGATCCGGTCGGGCTCGAGCGTGCGCAGGTTGTCCTCGTAGCCGCGTCCGGCCAGGCCGGCTTCGAGCCGGCGGGCCCGGTCCCACGACCGCAGGAAGAGCACGGCGACGCCCATCGAGGCCGAGCGCATCGCCGCCCGCCGGTTCGCGTAGCCGAGCCGGGCCTCCTGCGCGGCGTGGATCGCACCGACGCTCTCCAGCAGGCCGAAGGTGAACCGGTACACGAGCGAGGCGATCTCGACCAGCGGCTCCGGCACATGGGCACGGCTCATCGCGGAGAACAGGTCCACCATGGGCGTGGAGCACGCCAGCGTGAACATGGCCAGGGTCGCGGCCAGGGCGCGGACGGCGAGCTCACCCGCCATGACCAGGCCGGCCGGGGTCACCTGCAGCCGCAGGCCACCGTCCCAGCTCACGCTGACCGCGACGGTGGCCACCCCGATCAGGATCGAGACCAGCGGCAGCCAGATGATCCGGAGGAGGCGGCGCCAGCCGACCTTCACCGGCCCCAGCAGGACGACGAGGCTGACCACCGCCACGAGGGCGCCGCCGGGCACCGCGGGCAACGCCACGGCACCCAGCAGCAGGCCCAGCGAGAGCACGGCCTTGTCCCGGACCGAGCGCACCCGCCATGGGCTGGACCACGCGGCGTGGTCCAGCGTCAGGCCGTGGGCCATCAGGCAGTGGGTTCGGCGGCGGGCGTGGACGGCGCTGCGGACTGTCCGCGCCGCCGTCCCCACAACCCGCCGATCGCGAAGCCCAGCACCGCACCGCCGATGGCGGCCTGCAGGGCGAAGAGCCCGGACTCGACCTCGCCCGACTCGGGCTGGAAGAAGGGGCTGAACCACGGCTCGTAGTCCGGGTGCGACGCCTCGATCTGCGAGGTGGCGGCGCCGTCCGTGCCGCCGAAGCGCTCCTCCGGATCGGTGTGCAGGCCGCCGATCGCGAAGCTGATCGCGAAGATCACGACGAGGGCGATGCCCAGCAGGATGTTGACCGTCGTCTTCTTCATCGTCATGCCCCCACGACCTGTGCCGGACGGATCACGCCGAGGCGCTCGAGCTCCGGCCGGGCGACATCGGTGAGCAGCCGGAAGACCAGCACGCCGAGGATCCCTTCGGCCACGGCGAGCGGCACCTGCGAGATGGCGAAGATGCTCATGAACTTCGCCACCGAGCCCAGCAGCCCGGACACGGGGTCGGGGAACGCGAGGCCGAGCTGCACGGAGGTGACCACGTAGGTGGACAGGTCGGCGAAGGCCAGCGCGAGGAACACCCCCACGTTGCGGTTCCAGCCGAGCTTGTTCGACAGCTTCCAGAACCAGTAGCCCACCCACGGCCCGGCGATGCCCATCGAGAACACGTTCGCGCCCAGGGTGGTCAGCCCGCCGTGGGCGAGCAGCAGCGCCTGGAAGAGCAGGACGATGGTTGACAGGAACGCCATCACCGGCGGTCTGAACAGGACCGCCCCCAGTCCGGTGCCGGTGGGATGGGAGGAGCTGCCGGTGACGGATGGCAGCTTGATCGAGGAGAGGACGAAGGTGAACGCGCCCGCGGCCGCCAGCAGCAGGCGGGACTCGGGGTGCTCCTTCGACTCCTTGATGACGGCGCGCGCGCCGTGGATGACGAACGGTGTAGCGACAGCGAACCATGCGACTGCATGGCCTACGGGTAGGAATCCCTCAGCGATGTGCATCGGCGAGTTCCCTTTCTAGGTGACGTGGCCCAAGGAACCGTCGCCCACGCCCGTATCTGACTTCCTCATCGCTGAGGTCACAGTGGCCCGACCGTCCCGGATTTGCACCGGGTTCCGTTCGTGGACGGCACGTGAATCCTTGCACTCCGTCGACGGCCCTGCGCCGATTCGCAGAATTCTGGGATCGCCGTCTCACCACCTGGCGATCAGGGCCTGGTGGCCGCCCAGGTCGTGACCGTCCGCAGGGGCCGGAAGCCGGTGAACCGCCCGATCGGCTCGGCCGTCTCGACGGCGATCCGGTTCAACTCGCCGCCCCAGCGGCGGCAGGCGTCCAGCAGGACGGCGTCCGAGTCGGCGGTGACGCTGTGCACGGCGAGCCGTCCGCCGGGTGGTAGCGCCTGCCAGCAGTGGTCGAGAACGGCGGCGTCCACTCCCCCGCCGAGGAAGACGGCATCCGGACGTGGCAGCGTCGGTAGCGCGGCGGCGATGCCGTCGACGACGACCTCGAGTTGCGCCGTGACGCCCAGGTTCGTCGCGTTCAGCCCGATCCGAGCGGCCCGTTCCGGGTTCCGTTCCACCGCGATCGCGGTGTTCTCCGGGTGCAGGCGGCACCATTCGATGCCGATCGAGCCGGTGCCTGCGCCGAGGTCCCACAGCCGCTGCCCCGCCGCCGGTGCGAGGACGGCCAGCGCGAAGGCCCGCAGCACGCGCTTGGTGAGGAGCCCGTCGGTGACGAAGGCCTCGTCCGGCAGCCCGGCGGTGAGCTGACCGGCCCAGGGTTCGTCCATGTCGGCACCCTACCCAGCCGACTCGTGGCATGGGGCAGAATCTGGGCCGTGAGGACGAACCACCGGCAGCGGGCCCGCCATGCCTGAGGGCGTGCCGACCACCGTCGCCCAGGACGGGCTGACCCCGCGGGAGCGGCGGCTGCGACCGGCGCTGGTCGTGAACACCGGGGACGGCAAGGGCAAGACCACGGCGGCCATGGGGCTCGCCCTGCGCGGCTGGCACCAGGGCTGGTCGATCGGCGTCTTCCAATTCATCAAATCCGGCAAGTGGGTCACCGGCGAGCGGATCGCGCTGGAGGCCCTGGGCGCCGAGCACGAGCGCACCGGCGTCGGCGGCGAGGTCGAGTGGTACGCCACCGGCTCGGGACGGCGCTGGGTGCGCAAACCCGACGCCGAACCGGACCAGGCGGAGGCTGCCCGGGATGCCTGGGCCGCGGTGCGGGAGCGCCTCGCGGCGCAGCGCCACCGGCTGTACGTGCTGGACGAGTTCACCTACCCGCTGAACTGGGGCTGGCTGGACCTCGCCGACGTCGTGGCCACCCTGCGCGACCGCCCCGGGACCCAGCACGTGGTGGTCACCGGACGGAAGGCGCCGCCGGAGCTGCAGGAGATCGCCACCACGGTGACCGAGATGCGCAAGGTCAAGCACCCCTTCGACACCGGGCAGAAGGGGCAGGCGGGGATCGAATGGTGACCATCCCCCGGCTCGTCGTCGCGGCGGCGGCCTCCTCCGCCGGCAAGACCACCATCGCCACCGGACTGATGGGTGCCCTGCGGGCCGCGGGCCACGAGGTGGCCGGGTTCAAGGTCGGACCGGATTTCATCGATCCCGGCTATCACGCGCTCGCGACCGGACGGCCGGGCCGCAATCTGGACGCCGTCCTGACCAGCGAGGAGCTGGTGCCGCGCCTGTTCCTGCACGGGGCCGGAAGGAGCCCCGCCCTGAGCTCGCGACGCAGGCCCGAGCAGGAACGGTCCCTGAGGAGCCCCGCCCTGAGCTCGGGGGCCACGGCCGAGCCGGAGCGGTCCCTGAGGAGCGCCGCCCTGAGCTTGCGAAGGGCGGCGCGTCACGAAGGGCCCCCCACCCTCCCCGAACTCCAGGAGAGCCCGGCCGACATCGCGATCGTCGAAGGCGTGATGGGCCTGTTCGACGGCCAGCTGGGCCGGGACGGATTCGGCTCCACCGCCCACATCGCGCGGCTGGTCGACGCCCCCGTCCTGCTCGTCGTGGATGCCGCGGGATCATCCCGGACGGCAGCAGCCGCCGCGCTGGGCCTGCGGGCGTTCGACCTCCCGTCCTCCTCGCCCGGGGCCCGCCCCGCGGTGTTCCCGCTGATCGCGGGGGTGGTCGTGAACCGGGTGGCGAGTTCGCGGCACGCCGCCGAGCTGGCGGCGGTGTTCGAGCGCGCGGGACTGCCCGTCCTCGGAATGGTGCCGCGCAACGCCGGCATCGCCGCACCGTCGAGGCATCTCGGCCTGGTCCCTGCGGCGGAACGGGACGAGTCGGCCGCGACCGTCGCCGCGCTGGCCGCCCATGTCGCCGAACACGTCGACCTCGACGCGGTCCGGCAGCTCGCGGCGAGCGCGCCCGGCCTGGACACCGAGCCGTGGGACCCGGCCGCAGCCGTCACGCGGGTGACGGGACGGCCGGTGGTGGGGCTGATGGCGGGGCGCGCCTTCACCTTCCGTTACGCCGAGACCGAGGAGTTGCTGCGGGCCGCCGGCTGCACCGTCGTGGAGATCGACCCGCTGCGTGACGCCGAACTGCCCGCCGGGATCGCCGGGCTCTACATCGGCGGCGGCTTCCCCGAGGTGCATGCGATCGAGTTGAGCCGGAACGCCGGGCTCCGCCGGGCGATCGCCGACGCCGTGCGCTCCGGCCTGCCGACGGTCGCCGAGTGCGCCGGGCAACTCTATCTGGGCGAACACCTCGACGGGCACCCCATGGTCGGCGTGCTGCCGGCCAGCGCCCGGATGACGCCACGGCTCACCCTGGGCTACCGGTCGGCGGTCGCGCCGTCCGACACGTTGCCGGCCCGCGCCGGCGAGGCGGTGACCGGGCACGAGTTCCACCGCACCCAGACCGTCCCCCGGGCCGGTGGCCGTCCCGCGTGGCGGTGGGCGGAGGCCGAGGAGGGCTTCTCGCTCGACCCGGCCGGCACCGGCGCGCCGACCCTGCACAGCTCCTACCTCCACCTGCACTGGGCCGGGCAGCCCGGCTGCGCGCAGCGCTTCGCCGAGGCGGCCGCGGGCTTCGCCTGGCGCGGCGCCCTTCGTGACGCCGACCACTCGTCCCTCGCGGTCGGCTCCTCAGGGAGCGGGAAGGTGACGGTCCCTGAGGAGCGGCCGAGGGACGAGGCCGCACGTGCCACGGTCCCTGAGGAGCGGCCGAGGGACGAGGCCGCGTCACGAAGGGCCGACCCACAGGCCGACGGCATCGACCTCCACCACCACGGTGACCACGACGTGGCGCCCGGGCTGGTCGACCTCGCGGTGAACGTGATGCTGCCCGGCCCGCCGTCGTGGCTGGCCGAGGTGATCGGACGCACGATCCCGGGCCTGGGCGCCTATCCGGACGCCCGCGAGGCCCGGCAGGCGATCGCCGCCGCGCACGGCGTGCGGCCGGAGATGGTGCTGCCCACCGCGGGCGGTGCGGAGGCCTTCGCGCTCATCGCGCGGACGCTCGGCGCGTCCCACCCCCTCGTGGTGCACCCGCAGTTCACCGAACCCGAGGCCACGCTCCGCGCCGCCGGGCACGCCGTCCAGCGCTGGCTGCTGCCCGTCACGGCCGACTCGGCACCCCCGCCACTGGCGGACCTGCCGTCCTGGGCGGACGCGCTCTTCGTCGGCAATCCGACGAACCCGACGGGCTGGCTGCACCGCCACGATCACCTGCTGGCGGCCGGCGAGGGCCGACTGCTGGTGGTCGACGAGGCGTTCATGGATGCCACCGACGAGGCGGAGTCCCTGATCGGGCCGCAGATGCCGAACCGCCTGGTGCTGCGCTCGCTGTCGAAGACCTGGGGCCTGGCGGGGCTTCGGGTGGGCTATGTGGTCGGCGACCCCGCGCTGATCGCCCGGCTTGAGAACGCGCAGCCGGCCTGGCCGCTGTCGGCGCCGGCGATCGCCGCCATCGTGGCGACGAACACGCCCACGGCGCTGGCCGAGGCCCGCGAGCGCTACGCGTCCCTGCCGGTACATCGTGCCCATCTCGCCACGGCTCTGGCCGCTGCGGGCTTCGCCTCGATCCCGTCCGCCGCACCGTTCGTGCTCATCGACACCTCACCGTGCGGTCCCGCATCGGTGCGAGTGCCGCTCGCCGCCGCCGGCTTCGCCGTTCGCCGCGGCGAGTCCTTCCCCGGGCTGACTCCCGCCTGGATCCGGGTCCGGGTGCCCGAGCCCGCGGTCGCGGACCGGTTCGTGGCGGCTCTCGCCACACTGCGCCTCCAGGGGCCGGCCAGAGGGTGAGTTCGTCCCCCTTGTCCGGTGGGCGAACCGACAGCTCGTGGGCCGGCACTCACCCGGTGCGCAGGAACACCCCGTCCGGCAGGCGCCCGGCCAGCTGGGCGAGCTGCCACTCGGCCGTCCGCGGTGCCGCCCCGGGGGTCCCGAGGAACCGGGCCTGCTGCAGCGCGATCGACCGCACGCCGGCGTCCCGGAGCCGTGAGACCAGGGTCTCCACGTGCTCACGGCTGTGCAGCGAGGGCTCGACGGTGATCCGCACCTCGTGCGCGACGCCGCTGTCCAGGACGATCCGCAGTGACTCGTACGCCTTCACCCCGCTGGTCCGGACGCCGGTGACGGCGGCGTAGAGCCCGGGCAGCGCCTTGATGTCCAGACCCACCCATTCGCACAGCGGCAGGACCTCCGCGAGCCGCCGCGGGTAGGCGCCCGCGGTGTGCAGGCCGACGGCGTAGCCGAGATCACCGACCTCCCGGGCGGCCGCCACCAGCCCTTCCTGCCGGGTCGGCTCGCCGCCCGAGAACACCACCCCGTCCAGCATCCCGTGACGGCGCAGCAGCAGGTCGCGGACGTCCTGCCACGGCACCTGGCCGGGCGTCGTGGGGTCGAGCAGCCCCGGGTTGTGGCAGTAGGTGCACCGCCACGGGCAGCCCTGC
>DAINOM010000080.1:0-14964 GCA_036735445.1 Propionicimonas sp. | reverse complement strand
AGAGCCCGAGCAGGTAGCAGGCGGCGACCTGGGTGAGGAAGCCCTTGGTGGAGGCCACCCCGATCTCCGGGCCGGCGTGGGTGTAGATGTTCGCGTCGGACTCCCGGGGGATGGTGGCGCCGTTGGTGTTGCAGATCGCGATCACCTTGGCGTGCTGCTCGCGGGCGTGCCGGATGGCCATCAGGGTGTCCGCGGTCTCGCCCGACTGGCTGAGCGTCACCACGAGGGTCGAGCGGGTGATGATCGGGTCGCGGTAGCGGAACTCGGACGCGATCTCCACCTCGCACGCGATCCGCGTCCAGTGTTCGATCGCATACTTGGCCACCAGACCCGCGTAGTACGCCGTACCACAGGCGACGATGATGATCTTGTCGATCAGCCGCAGTTCCGACTCCGGGATGTGCAGCTCGTCCAGCTTCAGCGAGCCGTCCGGGTTGAACCGGCCCAGCAGGGTGTCGGCGACGGCGCGCGGCTGTTCGTAGATCTCCTTGCGCATGAACCAGTCGTAGCCCGACTTCTCCGCGGCGGACAGGTCCCAGGTCACCTCGAACGGACGGGTCTCGGCGGGCAGGCCGGCGAAGTCGGTGACCGCGACGGAGTCGGGGGTGACATCGACCACCTGGTCCTGGCCCAGCTCGATCGCGAACCGGGTGAACTCGATGAACGCGGCGACATCGGACGCGACGAAGTTCTCCCCCTCGCCCACCCCGACGACCAGCGGCGAGTTGCGGCGGGCGGCGACCAGCCGGTGCGGCTGCGCGGCGTCCACGGCCACCAGGGTGAATGCGCCCTCCAGGCGGCGGCAGATCTGTCGCATCGCCTCGGCCAGGTCGGTGCCGGCCTGCACCTCACGGCCGAGCAGCTGGGCTGCGGCCTCGGTGTCGGTCTGGGACGAGAAGGTCACCCCTTCCGCCTCGAGCTCTGCCCGCAGCACGGCGAAGTTCTCGATGATCCCGTTGTGGATGAGCGCCACCCGGCCGTCCTCGGACACGTGCGGATGTGCGTTGACGTCGGTCGGCCCACCGTGGGTCGCCCAGCGGGTGTGCCCGATCCCCAGCCCGGTGTCCGGGATCGGGTTCGCGGCCAGCTCCGCGTCCAGATTGGTGATCTTCCCGGCCTTCTTGCGGTACACGATCCCGCCGTCCGCCACCACGGCCACTCCGGCGGAGTCGTATCCCCGGTATTCCATCCGCCGCAGGCCGGCCACCACCACATCCCGGGCGACACGAGAGCCCGTGTAGCCGATAATTCCGCACATGGCCGCCACTGTACTGGTGGGTTCGCCCATACTTGTGCCCCGGAGCCGAAGGACGAACCGAGCGGAGTCGAGGTGGTAATGGCACCAGAGATCGGCGGCCACGATGAGGTGGACGCGCCGGAGGACAACCCCTACGGCCCGTACCTCACGCTCGACCGGCAGCACTGGGCGGGCCTGGCCGCGTCCCGGCCGAACAACCTCGATGAGGCCACGCTGGAGCGGCTGCGGGGCATCGGCGACCCGACCGACGCCGACGAGGTGCGCGAGGTCTACCTGTCGTTGACCGACCTGCTCAGCCTGTACATCGAACGCACCGGCGAGCTGTTCTCGGCGAGCCACCGGTTCCTCGGCCTGTCCGGGCGGCGGACGCCGTTCGTGATCGGCGTCGCCGGCTCGGTCGCGGTCGGCAAGTCGACCACGTCCAGGCTGCTCAAGGAGTTGCTCTCGCGACTGCCGTCCCGGCCGCGGGTCGACCTGCTCACCACCGACGGCTTCCTCTACCCCAACGAGCGGCTGGAACGGATGGGCCTGGCCGATCGCAAGGGCTTCCCGGAGTCGTACGACCGGCGCCGGCTCGTCCAGTTCGTGATGGACGTGAAGTCCGGCGCGCCCCGGGTGACCGCGCCGGTGTACTCGCACCTCGTCTACGACATCGTGCCGGGCGAGGAGATCGTCGTCTCGCAGCCGGACGTGCTGATCGTGGAGGGGCTGAACGTGCTGCAGCCGGCCCGGCGGAGGGCGGACGGCACCACCGGCCTCGCCGTGTGCGACTTCTTCGACTTCTCCGTGTACGTGGACGCGGCCCACGCCGACATCCGCAACTGGTACGTCAACCGCTTCCTGCGGCTGCGGGAGACCGCGTTCCAGGACCCGGAATCGTACTTCGTCCGCTACGGCCGGCTGTCGGAGACGGAAGCGACCGAGGTCGCGATCGACATCTGGGACCGGATCAACGGCCCCAACCTGGAGCTGAACATCCGGCCGACCCGTGGCCGGGCGACGGCCATCCTGCGCAAGGGCGCCGACCACCAGGTCAGCTGGGTCCGGATCCGGAAGGTGTAGCGGTGGAGCAGCTGTCCCCCGCCGACGTCCGGGCCGCCGTCGCGCTCTGGGAGGAGGCGGGCCTGACCCGGCCGTGGAACGACGCGGACGCCGACTTCCTCCGGGCGGTCGCCGGCCCGGCGTCCGCCGTGCTGGGGATCCGGGACGGCGGGAACCTGCTCGCCACGGCGATGGTCGGCCACGACGGCCACCGTGGCTGGGTGTACTACCTCGCGGTCGCCGACGCCGCCCGCGGTCGCGGCCTCGGCCGGGAGTTGATGGACGGCTGCGAGGCCTGGCTGCGCGAGCGCGGCTGCCCGAAGATCCAGTTCATGGTCCGCACCGACAACGATGCCGTCCTGACCTTCTACGCCCGCCTCGGCTACGCCCGCCAGGACGTCGTCGTGCTCGGTCGGCGCCTGGACTGACCCTTCGATCAGGTACGCGACCCGACGACGTCGAGCGCGTCGGCGAGATCGCTGGTGAAGTGCGCAGTGCTGAACCCGCAGGTCGTGGCCCGGTAGACCGCCCCGATCTTGCCGTAGCTGTTGTCGAGCACCACGTGGGGGATGCCCATCAGGCCGGCCAGCACGTGGGCGTGCAGCCGGTCGGTGATCACGATCGACGCCCCGGCGAAGAGGTCGACCGCCGCGCCCACCGAGATCGCCGTACCGGTCGCGAACCCGGACGACACCGCCGCCCGGGCCACGGCCGAGTCCGCCAGCGCCGGCACCTTCCCGGCGAGCCAGGCCGGCACCCGCGCCGCGTCCCAGCCGAGCCGGCGCCAGCCGCCCAGTCCCCAGTCGGTGACCACCACGCGGTCGCCGAAGGCCTCCCTGACCAGCGGCACCTGCGCGGCCAGTGAGTCCGGCCCGCCACCCTCCAGATCGAGGCGGGACAGGACCAGCACGGTCCCGTCCATCGGCCGCGGCCGGGGCTTCGGCGTCCAGCCCAGAGCCATGTCGTGACAGCGCTCGACGCGCACGTCGGGCAGCTGGTGACGCGCCCGATCGAGGGAGTCGTCGTCCCGCACCAACAGGGTGAAGTCCGGATGCCGCCGGAAGATCGCGTTGGCCCGGGCCGCGTTGGCCGGGTCCCGGAAGTAGATCGACTGGGGCAGCTGGACGATCCGACGGTCCCGGTGTTCGCTGAGGATGCGCTCACGGAACGCCTGCCGCGCGGGCCACAGGTCCCCCAGGTTGCCGCCGCCGGTCAGCAGCAGCGGCACCGACCGCGGCAGCCCCGCCAGGGACCGCGCGGACCAGGCGCGCTCGTCGATCGCCGCGCGGACGCGTGCACCCAGGCGCCGCAGGTAGCCGAGCTCGCCCAGCCAGATCAGGTGGTCCCCGACGTTCTGGTACGCGGGGTAGTCCAGCAGCGCCGCCCCCTCGCCCGGGTCGAGGTGGGCATCGAGCACCTGGGCCGTCGCCGCACGCGTGCGCTCGAGGAACACCTGGTCGGCGACCGGCAGCCGGGTGGCCGGCGGGGTCTGGCTCATGCGTCCGCTCCGTCCACCATGCCGTCCAGCAGCGCCACCGGGTCCCCGGCGATCAGCGCCGCTCCGGCAGCGACCGTGGCCCGGTCGAACTCCTCGCCGCGCCAGGTCAGGCTCAGGGTGAGTCGCCCGTCCATCGCGATGGCGATGGCGCCGAGCGTGCCGGACGCGGCCGGTTCGGTGTAGGCGTCCATCCATCGCTGCGCGGGTGGCACGGACCAGGGCAGCTTCTCGAACGCCCGCAGCCGGCCCAGGCTGCTCATCGAGATGCGTGCGTCCGGAGCCGGCCGGGCCTCGGGCGACGGACGCCCGCGGCGCGGGCTGGCCGGGCGGAGGCTGTTCGGGCCGGCGCTGGCGAGCCGGCCGCGCGCCGAGCCGATGGCGGCGGCGACCAGGGGCCGTCCGACGAGCAGGGACCGACCCACCCGCGCGTGTACGTCCGCCGGACGCGAACCCGGTCCGGCCAGCGGCAGCTCCATGCCGGCGATGAAGTTCGCCAGCGTGTTCGCGCCCCGCGGCAGGTAGCGGCGCAGGTCCACCACCAGCTCACCGGTGTCGCGAACCGGCAGCCCGGCCGCACGCATGCCCGCGCCGGCGAGCAGGGCGAGGGCGGGCCCGATCGCGATCCGGCCACGGCACCAGACCCGGAGGCGGGCGAGCTGGTCGGGCTCGATCACCACGGTCAGGTGGCAGGTCGAGGGTACGGCGAGGTGCCGGGACGCGGCCGCGGCCGGCGGGGTGGGGACGGACCGGTGTCGCCGGTAGTCGTCCACCAGCGCCAGCCAGGCTCCCGGCCGGGCCCCGAGCGTGCTCGCCAGCGCCGCACGCAGGGGTCGCTCGATCAGCCCGTTGAAGGCGGAGGCCAGCGGCCGTCCCCTGGCGAGGTCGATCAGCGCCAGGGGAAGCACCGAGGCCAGGACGCCGTCCCCCAGCCGGTGGTCCATCATCAGGCCCAGCCGGTCGCCGGCGATCGCGAACTGCACGGGCAGGTCGGGAACCCAGTGCTCCCGGAGCCAGTCACGCGGGTCGCGCACCGATTCGGGCACGACCCGGACGACTTCGTCGCACCGGTCACCGATCCGCACGCCGAGTTCCTGCCAGCTCCCCTCATCGGCCAGCGCCAGGCCGAGCCGCGCCGGGTGTCCGCCCGCGGCGATCCGGACGAAGGCGTTGCGCAGCTCGCCGGGCGACGGCAGGTCCAGCGGACCCAGTCCCACCCCGATCCGCGTTCCCGCGAGCAGTTGGTCGGTGCTCGACATCTGACGCGACGGCGCGACGGCGACCGTGCCCGGCACCCCCGGACTGGTCCTCGCCTCCCGGATCATCGCTCCTCCAGTTCGAGTTGCACGACCGTCAGCGTGCTGGTGTGCGTCAGGACCCGCCAGTGCGGATTGGCGAGGAGCTGCTCCTCGAACCGGGAGATCGCGCCCGCCGGGAACAGCCCGTAGTAGTCGTTGTAGACCTTCATCTGCTGGGTGATCACCGCGTACATGGGCTTCCCCTCGCTGAGCATCGAGTTGGTCATCCGCTCGACCCGGTCGTCCTCGAAGTCGCTGCCGAGCCAGCCGTCCCACGCGTTCACGCCGCCGTCGAAGTTGCGGTCGTGGTGCACGAACTCGGTGTAGCGCGCGACGACCCGTCCGGGGGCGCCCGGGGCGAGTGCCAGCACGTGGCTGTCCGTACTGGCGTTGTCCACGATCCACACGGACGCCTGCAGGGCGTCGTGGTCGACCCGGTTGCTGAACCACGCCCCGTAGAAGCCCTGCGCCGCGGTGCCGGTGAGGACCACCAGCCAGGCGGTCGCGGCGGCCAGACCAGTGCGGCGCCAGCGCACCGCGCCGGTCAGCATGCGTTCGAGGCCGGGCGCGACCACGATCGCGCTGCCGGGGATCGAGTACAGGAAGACGCGGAAGATCGCCTCGCCCCCGTAGCCCTGTCCCAGCAGCACGGCGAACGACCCCAGCGCCAGCGCGCCGAGGGTGATGGTGAGGTGCCGGTCGGTGCGGTGACGCATCCGCCGCAACAGCACGACTCCGGTCACGAGCCACAAGGAGATGGTCGTGAACCGGCCGGCCCAGCTGGTCATCCGCTGGCCGAGACTGGGGTTCCCGCCCTGCACGTTCCGCGCGGCATTGCCCATCGGGTCGAAGGAGAAGATGCTGCCGTAGCTGCTGACCACGTCGTAGCTGACCGCGGTCCAGCCGACCGCGATGGCCACGTACAGCAGCAGGACCCACCGCGGACGGACCTGGCCGAGCAGACAGGCGACGCCCAGCACGATCAGCAGCCAGAACGGGGTGAGCTGGTGGGAGACGGCGACCGCCGCGTAGGGCACCAGCGCCACCCACACCGCCGCGGGGTGGTACGGGCCGATGTTCGCCCGGCCGCCACGGCTCCCGGAGTGCGCCAGCAGGGCGAGCACGGCGACGGCGAGGAGCAGGGCGATCGCCTGGGGCGAGTAGTAGTCCTGGGCCACCCAGTTGACGGTGTGGGCGAGGAAGGCCGCGACGAGGGCCGGTCCGCGACCCAGCCGCCAGACCCGGGCCAGCACGTAGATCGCCGCGGTGAGGCCGAGCTGGAAGACCGGGGTGAACCACAGCGCCAACGTGAACGAGTCGGTGCCGGTCAGTTCGGTCACCCAGGCGAACATGGCGAACATCCCCGGCCAGGAGTGGTAGATGTCCACGCCGTGGTCGAGCCGGCCGTAGGTGCCGATGTAGTCGATCACGCCGAAGTGCTTGTACGTCCAGGAGTAGAGCGGCAGGGTCACCGCGATCGCGGTCGGCAGCCTCGTGAGCAGCACGCAGACCCCCAGCGCCACCGCCGCCACGCCGTGGCGCCGCCGGCCGATGGCCACGAGGAACGCCACGGTGCCGAGCAGCAGCGACAGGGCGAACAGCGGGCTCGCCGCGAACAGCAGCCCCCGGTTGTCGACCTGCTCCGTCGCCATGGTGGGCGCGGCCACCAGCCAGGCCGCCACGGCGACCACGACGAGCGCCGCGGGCAGGATCCAGCCGCTCGCCGTGCTCACCCCCGCACGCGCGGGAGCCGGCGCCGGATCCTCCGACGCCGGCGCCGGCGCGTGCTGCTGCTCCCGTCCGACCATGGTCACCCCGCGGGAACCCTGCCCCTGAGCAACGGCAACAGCCGGGCCGCGGCGACCACGGCGACCAGCCCGGCGACCAGGGCGAGGCTGACTCTCGGCTGCCAGACCGCGAACCATGCCATCGCGGTGGTCATCACCACGACCACCGCGATCCCGAACGTCGGCACGAACAGCCAGCGGGTAGGACTCGGCAGCCGCAGCATGCCCTGCAGCAGGCTGCCCGGTCCGACGAGGACGAACAGTCCCAGCAGGGGCAGCGCCGCGGCACCGGGCAGACCGCTGGCGGACGCCACGAGCAGGCCCGCCGCCGCGGCGCCGAGAGCCGCGACGTCCCAGCCGCGTCCGCGCAGGACATCCGCCGCGCGCATCAGGCAGCCACCGGACGACGGTCGCGACCCGACGGGTGCCGCATGCGCTCGGCGAGGTAGCAGCCGGGACCGACCAGCACCTGGAACAGTTCGAGCCGGCCGATGCGCTCGATCTCGGCGGCGAGCGGATCGTCCCCGGATCGCGGCACCTCGTCGGCGGCGCCGGGCTCCTCGACCGTCGTCATCGGCTTGTGGACGAGCCGGTGCAGCGCCTGGGGCGCCCGCGCCAACGCCATCCCGAGCGGACGCGGCCGCGTCGCCACCTTGGTCAGCCAGGCCCCCAGGCCGCGGCCGTAGCCGATCGCCTGCGCACGGAGCGCCTGGAGGTCGTCACGATGCCGGTGCCAGACCAGTGCCGCAGGCTCGATCGCGAGGCCGTGGCCGGCGAACAGCAGCCGGGTGAAGATGTCGAGGTCCTCGCCGCCCTTGGTCCGGGTGCCGACGCCCAGCGCCTCGTCGAAACCCCCCAGCGCGCGGACGGCGTCCCGCCGGACGGCGAAGTTCGCGCCCGTCCCGAACTCGCCCACGCAGAACGGGAACATCGGCAGGTCCGCCGGCGGGCAGCCCAGCCGGAACTGGCGCGCGGTGAGCACCTTCGACCAGCTCACCCGCGCGTCGAAGTAGGCCTGCACGGAGTTGCGCAGTTCACCGGACGGCACCAGCCCGCTGACGCAGGCGATGTCGCCGCCGCGGGCGAAGCCCCCGGCCAGGCCACGCAGCCACTGCGCGTCGACGACCACGTCGTCGTCGGTGAACGCGACGATGTCGTGGGTGGCAGCAGCGAGACCGCGGTTGCGCGCCCGGGAGAGGCCCGCGACCGGGGCGACGACGTAGCGCACCCCGAACTGGGCCGCGACCTCTGCCGTGCCGGTGGTGACCGGTGCGTTGTCGACGACGATGACCTCGAAATCGGGGTGGTCGAGCGCGACCAGGGAGGCGAGGGCCTCCCGCAGCATCGCCGGCCGTTCCCTGGTGCAGACCACGACCGACATCGGCGGCAGCACGGTCGGCTCCGGCGCCGGCTCAGGGGTCGGCAGCGCGGCCGCGGCCGTCCGCAGCCGGTCGGCGTCGACCGCACCGTCACGGATCGGCAGGCTGACGTAGCCCCGGACCACGCCGGCGTCGCGGATCAACAGCCGGGCCACCTGGTAGCCGTCCGCGCCGGCGAGGGCGAGCACGTCGGACGGGTCGAGGTCGGCCAAGTCCACCAGACC
The DNA here is from genome assembly GCA_036735445.1 of Propionicimonas sp. Taxonomy (GTDB): domain Bacteria; phylum Actinomycetota; class Actinomycetes; order Propionibacteriales; family Propionibacteriaceae; genus Propionicimonas. The sequence goes on along the minus strand of DAINOM010000080.1, from coordinate 6,482 downwards.
CACCCAGCGGGCGTCCGGACCGCTCGGCTCGCCGTGCGACGGCATTGCCGGGTTCAGCATGGCTGCTCCTCACCGTGTTCGACGTTCCGGCGGCGCAACCGGCGCAGCCCCGCCACGCCCAGGCCGCCCTGTCCCACGCCGGCGACGAGCATCGCACCGGCGGCACCCGCCGGGCCGGCGACAGGCACGAGGACGAGGACGAGTGCGACCAGCACGACCGCAGCGCTCGCGTTCGCGATCAGCACCGGGGTGACCCGCTGGTGCGCCCGCATCAGCGACGACCAGATGCCGTAGGGGCTGCGCACGACGCAACCGAGGGAGAGCAGCGCGACCACAAGAGTGGCCTGGGCAGGGTCGTAGTCGCGACCGAGAAGGCCGAAGGCGAGCGGGGTGGCGGCGGTGATCGCCACCGCGGCGACGGCCACCACGACCAGCACCTGGCCGACCAACCGGCCCGACAGCCCGATGCCGGTGCTCCTGGCCCCGCTGGAGTTCTTCGCCAGCGCGGTCGCGACTCCCGTGGTGACGAGGTCGAGCGCCACCGAGATCTGGTAGGCCAGCGCGTACAGGGCTCCGGAGGCCGGGCCGGCAAGCACCGTCACGAGGAACGGGACGAGCAGGCCCACGCCGAGCAACAGCCCGATCGCGGCCGTGTCCCGCACCGCGAACGAGCGCAGCGCACCGAGCCAGGCCACCCCGTCCAGCTGCTCGGCGGTCGCCGCCGGGACGGGCGCCCGGCGCAGCAGCCGCGGCACCAGCCAGGTCACGGTGACCAGGACGGCGACGGCCGCCGGCACGACGGTCGCCACGACCACGGCGTGCGAGACCGCCAGCAGCGGCAGGGTGAGCAGCACGGTCAGCAGCAGCTTGCCGAGATTCGCCGGACCGTTGAGGAACAGGGTCCAGCGGGCCGCGTTCAGCCCGGTCAGCACCTGGTCCTGCACGTTGAAGACCGCCCAGACCGTGGTCATCAGCGCGACCAGCGCGACGAGGACGCCGGCCGGCACGCCGGCCACCGGCAACACGGTGGCGACGACCGTCCCGGCGATGAGGCCCGCGGCGAGCCCGAACCCGACGGTGGCCAGGTAGGCGACCCGGACGAGTCCCGGACGCTGCGTGCCGGCCACCGGGAGCATCACGACCATCGCGCTGCCGATGCCACTGGAGGTGACCGCGGCCGCCGCGGTGAAGACGGAGATCAGGGCGGCGTCCGCACCCAGCAGTTCGGGCGGGACGCGCAGCGCGGCGACGATCCAGAACACGAAACCGACCGCAGCGGTGGTGGCGTAGCCGCCGAACAGCCACAGGGAGTCGTTGCGGATCGCCCGGCTGACCGTTGCCGCCGCCGGCTCTGCCGTGATCACCGGTGCGCTCATCCGGGATTCCCCACCAGCGACGGCAGCGGCTGCCGTTCGGGACGAAGGGAGGCCGGCACCACCCGGGCGCGGGCATAGCCCACGCCGGCGGCGAGGACGGAGACCGCGACTCCGGCCGCAGCGGCCAGGCCACCGCCGCGGGGATGCCGCAGCTCCCTCAGCACCGCCGCCGGGAGCACCGTGCGCACGTAGCCGGTCTCCGTGGCCAACGCCGCGCCCGCCCCGGCCTGCCGGGCCAGCGTGGCCTTCGACAGGCCCTCGCAGTAGCTGCGCTGCACGAGGTAGCCGAACCGCGTCCGGTTGGGGGTGACGTGGTGCCGGACCACGGCGGTCGGCACGAAGCTGATCCGCCAGGACGGGTCGAGCCGGCCCAGCAGCAGGCACGCCTCGGTCTCCTCGCCGCCGACCGGGTAGATCCCGACCCGGCCGAGGTCGGGGTTGAAGCCGCCGATCGCGCACAGCGGAGCCGTGCGGAACGCCATGTTGCAGCCCATCACGTTGCGCACCCGCTCGCGGGAGTCGGGCTGGCCGCGGTAACTGCAGCCGACCACCCACCACAGCTCCTCGGGCAGCCAGGCGGGACGGGCCACGTCCGGCCACACCGGGTGCGCGACGCCACCGGTGGCCACGACGTCCGCACCGTCGAAGGGGGCGAGCAGTTCGGCCAGCCAGTCGCCCGTGGGATACGCATCGTCGTCCAGGAAGGCGACCAGGTCGGTGCGCACCTCCCGCAGCGCGGTGTTCCGGGCGCCGGACAAGCCGCGGGCGCCGGTGTTCGGCAGCACGCGCGCGTCCGGCCAGCGGGTGGTCGCCCGCGCCAGCAGCTCCTCGTTGTGGTCGACCACCAGCACCACGTCGTGCGGCACCGGGTCGGCGAGGACTCCGGCGAGCGCCAGCTCCAGCTCACGCCAACGGTCGAGGGTGTACGCGCAGACGACGACCGTGACCCCGGGGGCTGCGGTCATGCCACCGCCTGCACCTGCACCGCGGACGCGAAGTCCTCGACGGGCTCGGCCGCACCACGGCCGGTCGCCCGCGCCCGCTCGGCCAGGACGGTGCGCAGCACGCGCAGGCCGTCGGAGACCGCGTTCAGGTTGCTGGTGCCGAAGATGCGCAGCTTCTCGACGCTGGGCACCTCGGTGATCCGCAGGTTGTTCTGCACGAACCGGCAGTTCAGCACGGTCTCGATCTCGAACCCGTCACCCCAGAGCATCCGGCCGGGGACGGCGGAGAGCTGGGCGGAGGGCAGTTCGAGGTCGGCCACGATCCGGGTCCAGAACGCGTTGTAGCCGTAGCACAGGTCGGTGAAGCGGGCGCCGAGCAGCACGTTCACCAGCTGGTTGAGCCACCAGTTGCCGATCCGCCGCACCAGGGTGATGTCCTCGCTGCCGCCGCCCGCGGTGAACCGACTGCCCTTCGCCACGTCAGCGCCCGCGACGAGCGCCGCGACGTAGGCGGGGATCTCGGCGGGGTCGGCGGAACCGTCGGCGTCGAACATCACGATGATGTCGCCGGTCGCCCGCGCGAAGCCGCAGACCAGGGCGTTGCCCTTGCCCCTGCGGGTCTGGGTGATCACCTCAACGCCCGGCCGCACCGACTTCGCGACGGCCACGGTGTCGTCAACCGAGTGGCCGTCGACGACTATGATCTGGTGGACGTCGGGCAGCTGCGGCAGCATGACCTCGAGGTTCCGCGCCTCATTCAGCGCGGGAACGATGATGGTCACTCTGGGCGTGACAGAATCGTGGTGTTGATGCATGAGACCCCTCCATGAGCGAGGAACCACCCCCCCAGGCGCTTCCACACTCACACATTGCCAACTGATGTGTGTCGCCGCGACACCGGCGGAATCGCCTCATGAATCGGATCGGAATCGAGCTGTGAGAGCGAAGAATGCCACGACACAGGCATCAAACTATGCCGCTGACGAGGCATCAAGTCCTCCGGCGGGTGACATTCTGTGCATTTGCGGCCATTCCCGCCCGGCCCACGAGCATTTCCGGAAGGGCACGGACTGCGCGTTGTGTCCACCGGGCGCCTGCCCCAGGTTCCGGCCCGCGCGAGGCCGTCGCCGCGGCTGATCCCGCCGTCCGGACAAGGGACTTCGACGCCCACGGTGGCCGTCGATCGCGAATCTGGAGCCCCTCGGGAGCCTGAACCGGCGGTCGAGACCTCGGCGCCGGAGTGGCCGCCGTCCGACGTCCGAGTCCGGCTCGGCCGGTAGCGTCGTCCCAACAAAACTGCGCGGGGGGCGCAAATGAGGGGACCGGGGAATTCTGGACGGGCGCGAGCGCGCCTGCGCCACATGGCGTTGCCGTTGGCATGGACGGTGGCTGTCGCGCTGCTCGTGGCCGGGCCATCGACGCCAAGCGCGGCGCTTTCCTCAGCGGGTGCGCGGAGTGCCGGCGACCGGTTGTTTCCGTCCGTCGGCAATGGCGGCTACGACGTCCAGCACTACCGAATCGCGTTCGGCTTCGAGAATCGACGAATCAAGGGCTCGACCACGATCACGTCGAAGGCCACCCAGCGTCTGACCTCGTTCAGCCTCGACCTGAAGGGGCTGACGGTCACCGGGGTGACGGTCGACGGGAGGAAGGCCGCGTGGAAGCGGTCCCGGAACAAGCTCGTGGTGACGCCGACGCGGGCCGTCGCCAAGGCGAAGACCTTCGCGACGAAGGTCGCCTACTCCGGCAAGCCGGTCAGCATCACCGATCCGGACGGCTCCAGGGAGGGCTGGATCGCCACGAAGGCCGGTGCGACCGCCCTCGGCGAGCCGGTCGGGGCCATGACCTGGTTCCCGAACAACAACACGCCGCGCGACAAGGCCACCTACGACCTCCTGGTCACCGTGCCGAAGAAGCTCGCGGCAGCGAGCAACGGCGACCTCGTCAGCCGCGAGCGCAAGGGCGCGCGGACCACCTGGCACTGGCGGCAACGCACGCCGATGACCACGGCCCTGGCCATGGTCTCGATCGACACCTACCGCGTCTACGCGGGCCGGATCAGCACGGCGAAGGGCCGCAGGCTGCCCGTCTGGTCGTTCGTCGGCCCGGGGCTGGGATCGCTGGCGACCCAACGGTCGCTGCTGCCGAAAGCGATCCGGTTCACCGAGAAGTTCCTCGGCACGTACCCGCAGACCAGCAGCGGCATCGTGGCGAGGAAGCTGGACATCGGCTACTCGCTGGAGACCCAGAACCGGCCGTTCTTCAGTTCCGCGCCCGACACGGCGACCGTCGTCCACGAGGTCGCGCACCAGTGGTTCGGCGACTCGGTGTCGGTGCGGCGCTGGGAGGACATCTGGCTGAACGAGGGCTTCGCCACGCTGATGGAGTGGTGCTGGGCCGCGGAGCACGGCGGCAAGTCCGTGCCGGCCCGCTACCGGGCGATCCTGGCCAGGCATCCAGCATCCGACAAGGAGTTCTGGTCGCCCGCACCGGCGAAGCTGCCTGACGCGGAGTTCCTCTTCGACGACGCCGTCTACACCCGTGGCGCGCTGGCGCTGTGGGCGCTGCGGGAGAAGCTCGGCTCCAGGGTGTTCTGGAAGCTCGTCCGGACCTGGGTGTCGAAGCACCGCGGCGGCACGGCGACCACCGCCGACTTCACCGCCCTGGCCGAGAAGGTGTCCGGCAAGAAACTGGACGGCTTCTTCACCGCCTGGCTGTACAGGCCGAAGCGGCCGTAGGCGTCGAGAGCCGGGAGCGGCTCAGCGCCCCGCGTCCAGGCTGAGCCGGTCACGGACGACGCCGGCGAGCCGCTCGGCGACCTCCTGCGCCTGCCCGGCGGTCTCCGCCTCGACCATGACCCGCACCAGTGGCTCCGTACCGGACGGGCGCAGCAGCACGCGACCGGACCGGCCCAGCGCCCTCGCCTCGGCCGACACGGCGGCGTTCACCACCGGGTCGAGTCCGGCCCTGGCCTTGTTCACGTTCGGGACGTTGAGCAGCACCTGCGGCAGCCGCGTCATCACCGCGGCGAGCTCGCGCAGCGGCCGCCCCGTCCGCGCCATCCGGGAGGCCAGGTGCAGGGCGGTCAGCACGCCGTCGCCGGTGGTCGCGAACTCGCTCATGATCACGTGGCCGGACTGCTCGCCGCCCAGGGTGAAGCCGTTCGCGCCCATCGCCTCCAGCACGTAGCGGTCGCCCACCTTGGTCTGGTCGACCCGGATGCCCGCGTCCTGCATGGCGTTCAGGAAGCCGAGGTTGCTCATCACCGTGGCCACCACGGTGTCGCTGTGCAGGGTCTGCTGCTCGCGCATCGCCAGTGCGAGGATCGCGAGGATCTGGTCGCCGTCCACCACCTCACCGGTGTGGTCGACGGCCAGGCAGCGGTCCGCGTCCCCGTCCAGCCCGATGCCGAGGTCCGCGCCGTGCGCGACGACGGCGGCCTGCAGCGAGGCCAGGTGGGTGGAACCGCAGTTGTCGTTGATGTTCAGCCCGTCCGGCTCCGCGTGCAGCGGGACGACCCGCGCGCCCTGGGCCTCGAACGCGGCGAGCGCGGTGACGTGGGCCGCGCCGTTCGCGCAGTCGATCACGACCGTGAGCCCTTCGAGGCTGGCGTCGGACCCGAGGCTGGCGACGAGATGGGCCACGTAGGCCTCGATGGCGCCGCAGTCGTCGGTCACCCGGCCCACGCCGGCGCCGGTCGGCCGCAGCCACACCTCGCTCATCCGCTCCTCGATGGCGTCCTCGATGTCGTCATCGAGCTTCACGCCGCCGCGGGCGAAGAACTTGATGCCGTTGTCGGGCATCGGGTTGTGGCTGGCGGAGAGCATCACGCCGAGGTCGGCGTCCAGCTGGCCGACCAGATGGGCGACACCGGGCGTCGGGATCACGCCGAGGCGAACCACGTCCACACCGGCGGAGGCGAGCCCTGCGACCACGGCCGCTTCGAGGAACTCACCGCTGGCGCGGGTGTCGCGTCCCACCAGGGCCACCGGACGATGGCCTCCGAACGCACCGGCCTCGCCGAGCACGTGGGCAGCGGCGACGGACAGCTCCAGCGCGATCTCCGCGGTCAGTTCCAGATTCGCGGTGCCGCGCACCCCGTCCGTTCCGAACAGTCGAGCCATCGCCCGACCGGGATCAGCGCTTGCTGTACTGGGGAGCC
>DAINOM010000079.1:0-15086 GCA_036735445.1 Propionicimonas sp. | reverse complement strand
CAGCCGGCGCGATGTCGTCGGCGAGGACGACGCCGCGCAGCAGCCCGCGTCCGCGGACGGTGACGATCTTCGGGTGTCCCAGCTCGATGATCGTGGAGGCCAGGTGATCCCCGGCCGCACGGACGCGGGCGAGTAGTCCGTCGCGCTCGATGATGCCGAGCACCGCCAGGCCGGCAGCTGCCGCGACCGGGTTCCCGCCGAACGTCGTGCCGTGCGAACCCGGGCCGAGCAGGGACGCAGCGGCGCCGGTGGCCACGCACGCGCCGATGGGGAACCCGTTGCCGAGGCCCTTGGCGAACGTGACGATGTCAGCCGTCACCCCGGACGGACCGCTCGCGAGCCACTCGCCGCAGCGGCCGATACCGGTCTGTACCTCGTCCAGCCACAACAGCGCGCCGGCGGAGGAGGTGATCCGGCGGGCGGCTGCCAGGAAGCCGTCCGGCGGCTCGACCACTCCGTTCTCGCCCTGGATCGGCTCGACGACCACGGCGGCCACCGTCTCGTCGACGGCGGCGGCGAGCGCGTCCGCGTCGCCGTAAGGGACGAACGTGACCTCCCCGGGCAGGGGCTCGAACGGCTCTCGGTACTTGGGGTTCGAGGTGAGCGCCAGCGCGCCCAGGCTGCGGCCGTGGAAGGAGCCCTCCATGGCGATGAGCCGCGTGCGGCCGGTCATGCGGCTGATCTTGAAGCCGGCCTCGTTGGCCTCGGTCCCCGAGTTCGCGAAGAAGACGCGAGCGGGTGTCCCGGGGGCGTTGGCCGTGACCATCGCGCACAGCTTCTCGGCCAGAGCGATCTGGGTGGGGGTGGCGAAGAAGTTCGACACGTGCCCGAGGGTGGAAAGCTGGGCCGAGATCGCGCCGAGCACCTGCGGGTGGGCGTGGCCGAGGGCGTTGACCGCCAGCCCACCGAGCAGGTCGAGGTACCGGCCGCCGTCCGCGTCCCACAGGTGGACGCCCTCGCCACGGACGAACACCCGCTTGGGTGCTCCGAAGGTGTTCATCAACGCACCGCCGTAGCGGGCGACGAGCTCTGCCTGGCCGCCTGCAGGCGCGAGGACGGTCATGCCCGGTCCTGCTTGTCCGCGTTGGGCCCGAGAACCATCGTTCCCACGCCCTCGTCCGTGAAGATCTCCAGCAGCAGGGCGTGCGGCACGCGTCCGTCGATGACGGTTGCCTTGGGAACGCCCGCACGGACAGCAGTGACGCAGGCCTCCATCTTCGGGATCATGCCGGATGCGAGCGTGGGCAGCATGGCCGCCAGGTCGTCGACGGCGATCTGGCGGACGACCTCGGTCGAGGCGGGCCAGTCGCGGTACAGCCCCTCGACGTCGGTGAGCACCACGAGCCGCTCGGCGCCGAGAGCCGCTGCGAGCGCGCCGGCCGCCGTGTCGGCGTTGATGTTGTGGACCTGCCCCTCCTCGTCGGGAGCGACGGTCGCGACCACCGGGATGCGTCCGGCGTTGATCAGGTCGACGACGGCCTCGGGGCGGACGTCGGTGACCTCGCCGACCAGGCCGAGGTCGACCTCCTCGCCGTCCACCTCGACGCCCTTGCGTTCGGCTGTGAACAGGCCGGCGTCCTCCCCGGAAAGGCCGATCGCCAACGGGCCGTGCGCGTTGAGCAACCCGACGAGCTCGCGGTTGACCTGGCCCATCAGCACCATCCGGACGACGTCCATCGCCTCAGGGGTGGTCACCCGCAGCCCACCGCGGAACTCGCTGGCGATCCCGAGCCGGCCGAGCATCGAGGAGATCTGGGGGCCACCGCCGTGGACGACGACCGGCTTCACTCCTACGGTGCGCAGGAAGACCACGTCGGTAGCGAACGCCTCCTTCAGCTGGTCGTCGACCATCGCGTTGCCGCCGTACTTGATTACGATCGTCTTGCCGACGTAGCGCTCGAGCCAGGGCAGCGCTTCGACGAGGATGGACGCCTTGTCCAGGGCAGCGGTCATGTGGAGTACTCCGCGTTCTCTTTGACGTAGTCGTAGGTGAGGTCGTTGGTCCAGATCGCCGCGGAGGCGTCCCCGGCGTGCAGGTGCACCTCGACCAGCACCTCCCGGTCGGCGAGGCTGACCTCGGAGCGGTCCGCGCCCAGCTGGCCGTCCACGAACACCCGGACGCCGTTGAACGCGACGTCGACGTGCTCGGGGTCGTAGTCGGCCTCGACCGTGCCGGCGGACGCGAGCACCCGGCCCCAGTTCGGGTCATTGCCGAAGATCGCGCACTTGAACAGGTTGCTGCGGGCGATCGCGCGGGCGACGGCGAGTGCGTCGGCCTCGGTCGCCGCACCCTCCACCCGGACCTCGATGTCGTGCGCGGAACCCTCGGCGTCGGCCAGCAGCTGCTTGGCGAGGTCGGCACAGACCGCGGTGAGCGCCTCGGAGAACTCGGCGGGATCCGGCGCGACCCCCGAGGCTCCCGAGGACAGCAGCAGCACGGTGTCGTTGGTGGACATGCAGCCGTCCGAGTCGGTGCGGTCGAACGTGAAGCCGGTGGCGGTCCGCAGCGCGGCGTGCAGCTCTGCCGGGGGGACGACCGCGTCCGTGGTGACCACGACCAGCATCGTCGCCAGGGCGGGGGCGAGCATGCCCGCGCCCTTCGCCATGCCGCCGATCGTCCAGCCGTCCGGAGAGGTGTGGATCGCCTCCTTGGCGACGGTGTCCGTGGTCCGGATCGCCTCTGCCGCCGACGGTCCGCCGGTGTGGGCGAGGTCCTGGGCGGCCAGCTGGATGCCGGTGAGGACGGCGTCCATCGGCAGCCGGACGCCGATCAGCCCGGTCGAGCAGACCGCGACGTCCTCCGTGGCGCAGCCGACCTCCGCGCCCGTCCACTCGGCCATCTTCTGCGCGTCCGCGAGCCCGGCCGAGCCCGTGCAGGCGTTGGCGCCGCCGGAGTTCAGCACGACGGCGGCCAGCCGTCCGTTCGCGACCGCATCGCGACTCCACTGGACGGGCGCGGCGGTGAACTTGTTGGACGTGAACACGCCGGCGGCGTGCGCGTCCGGGCCCTCGTTGACGACCAGCGCGAGGTCGGGCCGTCCGGACGCCTTGATCCCGGCGGTGACACCGGCGGCGGTGAAGCCCCTGGCTGCGGTGACGCTCATGGTGTGACTCCGATCGTGGTCAGGCCGAGGGTCTCGGGCAGGCCGAGGGCGAGGTTCATCGACTGGACGGCACCGCCGGCGGTGCCCTTGGTGAGGTTGTCGATCGCGGCGACGGCGACCAGCCGGCCCGCTGCCGTGTCGACGGCGACCTGGACGTGGACGGCGTTCGAGCCGGCCACTGACTGCGTCTGCGGCCACAAGCCCTCCGGGAGCAGGGTGACGAAGGGCTCGTCGTCGTACGCGGCGGCATAGGTGGCGCGCACCACGTCGACCGGGATCCCGGCGGCGAGCGGCGCGGTCACCGTGGCCAGGATGCCGCGGGACATCGGGGCGAGCACCGGGGTGAAGGAGATCGTCGGCTCCTCCGCCCCGAGCAGGGCGAAGTTCTGCAGCATCTCGGGCACGTGCCGGTGCACCCCGCCCACGCCGTAAGCACTTGCCGAACCCATCACCTCCGAGCCCAGCAGGTTCGGCTTCAGCGCCTTGCCCGCACCGGAGGTGCCGCTGGCCGCGACCGCGACCACGTGCCGGCCGGTGACCAGGCCGCCGGTGAGCGCCGGCAGCAGCGCGAGCGTGACCGACGTCGGGTAGCAGCCGGGGACGGCGATCCGCCGGGTCGCGGCCAGCACCTGGCGCTGGCCGGGGAGCTCTGGCAGGCCGTACGGCCAGGTGCCGGCGTGGTCGCTGCCGTAGAAGGCGCGCCACTGGGCGGCGTCCACCAGACGGTGGTCGGCGCCGGCGTCGACCACGAGCACGTCCGGGCCGAGTTGGGCGGCCACCGCGGCGGAGTGCCCGTGCGGCAAGGCGAGGAACACCACGTCGTGGCCGGCCAGGTTCGCCGCGGTGGTCTCCACGACCGTGCGGTCGGCCAGCGGGACGAGGTGCTGGTGGTGGCTGAGCAGCGCCGTCCCCGCGTTCGAGCCCGCGGTCAGCGCGCCGATCTCCACCTCCGGGTGCCCCAGCAGCAGCCGGAGCAGTTCACCGCCCGCGTATCCGGTGGCCCCCGCCACCGCGACCTTGATCGTCATAGGCATGACTATGCCGCATCTGGAATGAATATTCCACTTGCCCCGCCCCCACGGAACCGCGGCCGAGGCTGCCGAAAGTCGCCGAAGCTGCCGAAGGTTCGGCAGCCAGGGCGGGTTTCGGCAGCCGTCGGACACCGATGGCACGGACGGGACGGGCGGCACGGGGCGAGCACCGGGTCGGAACGGTGCGGCGAACGGGTTACCATGCTGGGCGTGCCCATTAGCGCCGTCGGCCTCAGCCATCACCTCGTCCCGCTGGACGAGCTGGCGCACCTGAGCCAGGCGGCCGGACCGATCAGCGACGCGCTCGACGCCGCCGGCCTGACCGGCCAGGTGATGCTCAGCACCTGCAACCGGTTCGAGGTCTACTTCGAGTCCACCATGTTCCACGCCGGCCTCGAGGCGGCGCTGGACGCCGTCCGCATCGCCCTGCCCGCGTCGCAGCGGGCGCTGGTCGACCAGTTCGAGGTCTACGCGGGCCAGGCGGCCGTGCAGCACCTGCTCGAAGTGGCCAGCGGGCTGGACTCGATGGTGGTCGGCGAGGCGGAGATCATCGGCCAGGTCCGCGAGGCCCTGGCCACCTCCGGCGAGCGCGCCACCGCCTCGCTGCACCGGCTGTTCCACGCCGCGCTGACCACGGCGAAGGCGGTCAGCAGCGAGACCGACCTCGGCGCGGCCGGACGGTCCATCGCCCAGGTCGGACTGCAGCTGGTCGAGCAGCGGCACTTCCCGCTGGCCGGCCGTCGCGCGGTCGTCGTCGGCACCGGCAGCTACGCCCGCGTGGTCACCGCCGGCCTGACGCGGCTGGGCTGCACCGACCTGTGGGTGTACTCCCCCAGCGACCGCGCCCGGCAGTTCGCCGCGACGCACCCCGTCCAGGCCGTGCCGATGGACGGGCTCGCAGAGGCGATCGCCGCCGCCGACCTGCTGGTCACCTGCAGCGGCGGCGAGAGTTCCCAGGGTCCGCTGGTGTCCGCCGCGCTGCTGGCGGCGGCGCGGGCATCGGCGACCGCGCTGCTGCCCGTCCTCGACCTCTCCCTCGCCGGCGACGTCGCCCCGGACGCCGCGGCGCTGCTCAACATCGACCTGATCGACCTGGAGGAGGTCGGCGCCCACGCCCCCGCCGAGCAGACCGCGTCCGTGCTCGCCGCGCGCGACCTGGTCGCCCGCGGCGTGGACACCTACCTGCACCTCGAACAGGGCCGCGCGGCCACGCCGGCCGTCACCGCGATGCGCGCGCACGTCAGCCAGTTCATCGAGCGGGAGATCGAGGCCGCCGCCCGGCGCTACGACCCCGAGACGGCGGCCGCGGTCGCCCGGTCGCTGCGCCGGGTGTCCAGCGCCCTGCTGCACACCCCCTCGCTGCGGGCGGCGGAGCTCGCCCGCACCGGCGAGCTGGCCGACTACTCGCACGCGCTGCAGACCCTGTTCGGCATCGAGGTCGAGGCTGACGCGTGACCGCAACCCTCGCCACGGCGCCGCTGCTGGCCGCCTACCGCGGGCAGCCCACCTCGCGGCGTCCGGTGTGGTTCATGCGCCAGGCGGGCCGGTCGCTGCCGGAGTACCGCGCGGTCCGTGAGGGCACCGCGATGCTCGAGGCCTGCCTGAACCCCGAGCTCGCGGCGGAGATCACCTGCCAGCCGGTCCGTCGCCACGACGTGGACGCCGCCATCTTCTTCTCCGACATCGTGGTGCCGCTGCGGCTGGCCGGGGTGGCGGTCGAGATCGTGCCCGGCGTCGGTCCGGTGCTCGACGCGCCGGTGCGGACGGCCGCGGACGTGGCCGCCCTGCCGGAACTCGACCCGGCGGCCCTCGCCCCGGTGCGGGACGGGGTCGCGGCGTCGGTCGCCCAGCTCGGTGGCGTGCCGCTGATCGGGTTCGCCGGCGCGCCGTTCACGCTCGCGTCCTACCTCGTCGAGGGCCGGCCCGATCGCGAGCTGCCCGCCACCCGCGCGCTGCTGGCCGCCGACCCGGAGACCTGGCACCGGCTGCTGGCCTGGGTGGCCGGGCTCACGTCCGCCTTCCTGCGGGCCCAGGTCGAGGCCGGGGTGGTCGCCGTCCAGCTGTTCGACTCCTGGGTCGGACGGCTCTCCCCCGCCGAGTACCGCGCGTCCGTCCAGCCGCACTCCGCTGCGGTGTTCGCCGCCGTCGCCGACCTCGACGTGCCGCGGGTGCACTTCGGCACCGCCACCCGCGACCTGCTGCCCGACCTGCTGGCCGCCGGGGCGGACGTGGTCGGCGTCGCCTCCGACATCGGGCTGGACGAGGCGTCCGCGCTGCTCGGCGACCGGGTGCCGCTGCAGGGCAACCTCGATCCCGCACTGCTGGCCGCCGACTGGGCCACCCTCGACGCCGCGGCCCGCGATGTCGTCCGGCGCGGCGCCGCCGCCCCCGGTCACGTGTTCAACCTCGGCCACGGCGTACCGCCGGACACCGATCCCGACGTGCTCACCAGGCTCGTCGAACTGGTCCACTCCATCCCACCCGAGCAGGAGTCCTGATATGCCCCATCCCACCGCGACGACCCGGCCCGCGCACGCGCACGGCATCGGTTCGGTGAAGCCGGAGGGCTGGGCCTACAACCGGGCACCGATGATCATCTACTGGGAGCTCACCAACGCCTGCGGACTGGCCTGCCGGCACTGCCGCGCCACGGCGATGCCCAACCCGATGCCGGGCGAGCTGTCCACGGCCCAGGCGATCGGGCTGCTGGACGACATCCTCGGCTTCGCCGGCCCGGGCGAGTCACTGCCGCACGTGGTGATGACCGGCGGCGACCCGCTGCGCCGCGGCGACCTGCCCCAGCTGGTGGCCGCCGCCACCGAGCGCGGCATCGGCGTCTCGCTGGCCCCCGCGGTCACGCCACTGCTCACCCGCGAGCGGATCTTCTGGATGAAGGAGGCCGGCATCCAGGCGATCTCGCTGTCGCTGGACGGGTCCACGGCCGCCTTCCACGACGGCGTCCGGATGGTGCCGGGCACCTTCGACGCCACCCTCGAAGCCCTCGACATCGCGGCGGAGGCCGAGCTGCCCGTCCAGGTGAACACCCTGGTCACCGCGCAGACGGCCGCCGACCTGCCGGCGACGTACGAACTGCTCAGCCAGCACACGCTGATGCAGTGGAGCCTGTTCTTCCTGATCTCGATCGGCCGCGGCACGCAGCTGTCCGAGCTCACCCCCGGCGATGCGGAGAAGTGGCTGCTCTGGGCCGCGAAGACCAACCGGGAGGCGCCCTTCCGGGTCAAGACCACCGAGGCCATGCACTTCCGCCGGCTGATGGCCACCCCGCTGCTGCGGTCGGGCAAGACCAAGGAGGAGGTCGAGGCGCACCCGATGTCGCGGGCGTTCGGCATCCGCGACGGCAACGGCATCGTGTTCGTCTCCAACCTGGGCGAGGTCACCCCGTCCGGCTTCCTGCCGGTGAGCGTCGGCAACGTGAAGGACCGGTCGCTGGTCGAGCTGTACCGCGACGAGCCGCTGATGCGCTCGCTGCGCGACCCCGACCAGTTCAAGGGACGCTGCGGGGTCTGCGAGTTCCACGACTGGTGCGGCGGCTCCCGGGCGCGCGCCTACGCCTGGACCGGTGACCCGCTGGAGTCCGACCCGCTGTGCCCCTACGTGCCCAAGCCCGCCAAGTGAGGCTGCTGGTCGTCGGCGGCGGGATCACCGGGCTGTCCGCGGCCTGGGAGGCGGTACGTGGCGGTGACGGCCGGGATCCGGCGGAGGTGCTGCTCGTCGAGGCGTCCGACCGGCTGGGTGGCAAGCTGCACACCGAGGTCGCCGACGACCTGCTGATCGAGCACGGCCCCGACTCCTTCGTCAGCTACCGGCCCGCCGCGTTGCAGCTCGCCGATGAGGTCGGCCTGGCCGACGACGTGATCGGCACCTCGGGGTCGCGGATCGTGTTCCTGCGCTCGCGCGGACGACTCCGTCCGCTGCCCTCGGGGATGGGCATGGTGCTGCCCACCCGGCTGGGTCCGTTCGTGACCACCGGCATCCTCTCGCCGCTGGACAAGCTGCGCGCCGGCCTCGACCTCGTGCTGCCGCGCCAGCTGCGGGACGGGCAGGACGTCGCGATCGGCGCCTTCCTGCGCGCACGGCTGGGCAGCGGCATCGTCCGGCGGTTCGCCGACCCGATGATGGGCGGCATCTACGGCGCCAGCGTCGACGAGCTCAGCCTGGACGCGGTGCTGCCCTCCCTGCGGACGGACGAGCGGACCCACCGGAGCCTGATGCTGGCCGCCCTCGCGCAGGGCCGGAAGGCCCGCGCGGCCGGTCGCGGGCCCGGGTCGCCGTTCCGCACGCTGCGCGGCGGTCTCGGCAGCCTGGTGGACGCCGTCGCCGGACGCCTGACCGAGGCCGGAGCCGACCTTCGCCTGCAGACGTCGGTGGCCGAGCTCCGTCCGCAGCCGGACGGGAGCACGCAGGCCGTCCTCGGCGACGGCTCGGTCGAGACGGTGGACGCGGTCGTGCTGGCCGGCGGGGTGGCCAGTTCGGCGACGCTCCTGGCAGGGCCGGCACCGGGGGCCGCGGAAGCGCTCGCCGGGGTGCCACTGGCCACCTCCACCGTCGTGACCCTTGCCTACCCGTCCGCAGCCTTCGCCACACCGGTCGACTCGCACGGCTGGCTGGAGGCCGACCCCGCCCCGATCAGCGGCGTCACCGTGAGCTCCGCCAAGTGGGCGGGGCGGGCCCCGGACGACGTCGTGCTGATCCGGGCCTTCGTCCCCGAACGGCTGGGCGGGATCGCCACCGCCCCGGACGACGTGCTCCGGGAGCGGGTGATCGCGCACGTGGGCGCCGTCCTGGACGCGCGGGAGGCGCCGCTCACCAGCCGGGTCGCCCGCTGGTCGGCCGTGATGCCGAAGTACACCGTCGGGCACGTGTCCAGGGTGGCGGCCGCCGAGGCCGGACTCGCCCACCTGCCGGCCTGGCGGGTCGCCGGTTCGGCGCTGCGCGGGGTGGGTGTACCCGACTGCGTGTCGGACGGCCGCCGCCAGGCGGGCCTCGCACTGGACGCTCACGCCACCGGTCAGGTTAGGGTCACCTTATGAGCCAGAACTCGCCGCAGGAAGAGATCCACTACACCAGCTATGCCGTGTTCGCGCGGCGCACCCCCGCGCCCGACGAGGTGGCGCAGGCCACCCGGGAGTTGATCGCGGAACTGGCCGGGACGGGGGTCACCACGCGCGGCCTGTACGACGTGCACGGCATGCCCGCCGACGCGGACGTCCTGGTGTGGCTGCACGGGCGCTCCGCGTCCGACCTGCAGGAGGCGCAGCGGCTGTTCCAGCGCGAGGCTTTCGGCAGCGCCGTCGATCTGGTCTGGTCGGCGTTCGGCGTGCACCGGCAGGCAGAGTTCAGCCGTGACCACGCCCCCGCGTTCCTGCTCGGCGCCGAAGCCAGGCGCTGGCTGACGGTGTACCCGTTCGTCCGCTCGTACGAGTGGTACCTGCTCCCGGAGGACGAGCGGCGCGCGCTGCTCGCCGAGCACGGCCGGCTGGGCCGCGAGTTCCCGCAGGTGCTCAGCAACACGGTCGCGGCCTTCGCGCTCGGCGACTACGAGTGGCTGCTTGCCCTCGAGGCGGACGAACTCGTCGAGCTCACCGACCTGATGCGACACCTGCGCTCCTCGGGCGCGCGGCGGCACGTGCGGCTGGAGGTGCCGTTCTTCACCGGGCACCAGATCGACCCGTCGGACCTGCCGCGAGTCCTCAGGTGAGTACTACGTTGAAGTACGACGCCCTCGTCCTGATGGGCTTCGGCGGGCCGGAGGGCGAGGACGAGGTCGTCCCCTTCCTGGAACGGGTCACCGCAGGCAGGGGGATCCCGCGGGAGCGGCTGCGCGAGGTGGGCCAGCACTACTTCACCCTCGGTGGCGTGAGCCCGATCAACGCCCAGAACCGCGCGCTGCTGGCCGCGTTGCAGGGCGCCCTGGTCGACGCCGGCGTGGAGCTCGACGCCGTGCTGGCCAACCGCAACTCGCCGCCGTTCGTGCCCGACGTGCTGGCCGACCTCGCCGGCCGGGGCCACCGCAGGCTGCTGGCCGTCGCCACCGCGGCCTACTCGGGCTACTCGAGTTGCCGGCAGTACCGGGAGGACCTGGGGCTGGCGCTCGCCGGCGGGGACATCGATGTGGACGTCCGCAAGCTGCCGCCCTTCTACGACCTGCCCGCCTTCACCGGCACGATCACCAAACTGCTGCTCGACAGCCTGCCCGCCGACCTGGACCTGGCGGCTGCGAGCACCCGCCTGGTGTTCACCACGCACTCGATCCCGACCACCGCGGCCCGGAACGCCGGCCCGGACGGGGACGGTTACCTCACCCAGCACCGCTGGGTGGCCGCGAGCGTCGCCGAAGGAATCGCTGCCGCGACCGGGATCACCAAGCCGTGGGACCTGGTCTTCCAGTCCCGCAGCGGCCCGCCGCACGTGCCGTGGCTGGAGCCGGACGTCAACGACGCGCTGCGCGAGTTCGCCGCCGCCGGCACGACCGATGTGGTGCTGGTACCGATCGGGTTCATCTCCGACCACATGGAGGTGATCTGGGACCTCGACACCCAGGCGCAGGAGACGGCCGGGGAACTCGGCGTCCGGCTGGTGCGGACCCCGACGGTCGGCACGGACCCTGCCTTCGTCGGCGCGTTGGCCGGCCGGATCGCCGCCGAGCTGCGGGCAGGTTCGCCGGAGCCGGCGCCGGGCCAGTTCTGCTACGGCGGCTGTTGCGCGAACCCGCATCGGGACGCCCCGGTCGCGCCGGCCACCGCGCAGGAGCCGCTGCGGTGAGACTGCGGCTGGCGACCCGAGGCTCTGCGCTGGCCTGGACGCAGTCGGACACGGTCGCGGACGCGCTGAGGGCGCTCGGCCACGAGGTGGAGCTGGTCAGGATCACCACGCACGGCGACGTCAGCTCGGCGCCGCTGGCGAGCATGGGCGGGGCCGGGGTCTTCGTCGGCGCGGTGCGGGCCGCGGTGCTCGCCGGGGAGGCCGACCTCGCCGTCCACTCCTTCAAGGATCTGCCCACGGCACCCGCGGACGGGCTGCTGCTGGCCGCCGTCCCCCCGCGCGAGGACCCGGCGGACGCCCTGTGCGCGCGTGACGGGCTGCGGCTCGCCGCACTTCCCGAGGGCGCCCGGGTGGGCACGGGCTCGCCGCGCCGGGCCGCCCAGTTGCTCGCCCGCCGGCCGGACCTCGAACTGGTGGCGATCCGCGGCAATGTGGAGACCCGCTTGCGCCGGATCAGCGAAGACCTGGTCGCCGTGGTGCTCGCGTCCGCGGGGTTGCGCCGGCTGGGTCTCGACGACCAGATCACCGAGCGCCTCGATCCGCTCGAGTTCCTGCCGGCGCCCGCCCAGGGTGCGCTGGCTGTGGAGTGCCGCGCGGACGCCCCCGCGGAGGTGGGCGAGGCGCTCGCGCAGCTGGACCACCTGCCGACCCGGCTGGCGGCGGTGGCGGAGCGGGCCGTCCTCGAGCGCCTGGAGGCCGGCTGCGCGGCGCCGGTCGGCGCGTTCTGCGCGGTCGGTCCGGCCGGACTCTCGCTGCGGGCGGTCGTGGTGGCCGTGGACGGCTCCGCGCGCCTCACCGGGCAGGGCGAGGCAGCCGCGACCGAAGCCGACGCGGTGGCGCTCGGCACGCGGGTGGCGGAACGACTGCTGGCAGCGGGTGCCGCCGGCCTGGTCGATCTCGGGGCCAGCAAGCCGAAGCCGCTCGCCGGCCGCAGGATCCTGCTGCCCGAGCGCTCCCCCGCCGGGACGGTGGAGGCTCTGGCCGCCGCCGGCGCCGAGATCGTCCAGGCGGGTTTCACCGGCTTCGTGGCCCTGCCGGTCGACGACCTGGCGGCGGCGCTCGCCGAGGCGTGGGACTGGGTCGTGGTCACGTCGGCGCAGACCGTTGCATCACTGGAGGACGCCGGCTTCGGCCTGGCGGACCGACTGGGCGGTGCCAAAGTAGCGGCCGTCGGCCCGACGACCGCCGCCGCGCTCGCGCGGGTGGGCGTACCGGTCGACCTGGTTGCGGAGCCCGGCGGAGGCACCGCGCTCGCTGCAGCCTTCCCGAGCGGGCCGGGCCGGGTGCTGCTGCCGGGCGCGGAGGACGCGTCCACCGAGCCGACCCGCAGCCTGACCGCGAAGGGCTGGGAGGTGCATCAGGCACCGGTCTACCGGACGGTGCCCGCCGACCTGCCCGCCGAGGTCGTCGCCGACTGGCGTGCCGGGGGTTACGACGCCTTCGTGGTGACCGCCGGCTCCGTCGCCCGCAGCGCCGTGCTCTCGTGCGGCGCCAAGGGCCCGAAGGTCATCGCGATCGGCGCCCCCGCGGCCGAGGCCGCCCGAGCCGCGGGTCTCCAGGTCGCCGCCGTTGCCTCCCGCCCCGACGCCCCCGGTCTCGTCTCCGCCACCCTCTCAGCGCTCGCCTGACGCCACCGATCGCGCACCCACACCGGGTCCCCTTCGTGACGCTCGCTGGCGCTCGCTCCTCAGGGAGCTGCGACAACGACACCCGGCCAACCGGCCCCTGAGGAGCCGCGAGGAACGAGCGGCGTCACGAAGGGCCACTCAATCAGCCCTTCGTGACGCTCGCTGGCGCTCGCTCCTCAGGGAACGGCGGACGGGCCGGTGTCAGGCGGTGGCCTCCTCGGTCGACTCGACGCTGAGGTGGATCACGCCGTAGTCGTAGGCCTTGCGGCGGTAGACGGCGCTCGGGGCGCCGGTCTCGGCGTCCACGTAGAGGAAGAAGTCGTGGCCGACCAGCTCCATCTCGTCCAGGGCCTGGGCCAGCGTCAGCGGCACCGCCGGGAAGTACTTCTCGCGCACCACCAGCGGCCCGTCCCCCTGGATCTCCAGGCCGGCGATCTTGCGGATCTCCGGACGCACCTCCTCGGCCTCGTGGACGGCGGCCAGCTCGGCGCTGACCAGGCCCTCGGTCCCCCGCAGCCCGCGGTGGGTCTTGCGCCGGTCGGACGCGCGCCGCAGCTGCGACTTCAGCCGGTCGAGGGCGTGGTCGAAGGCCACCGTCTTGTCATCCGCGGACGCCTCTGCGCGCACCACCGGTCCGCGGCTGCGCAGCGTGATCTCGACACGGGTCGACTGGTCGGGCTGCCGCTTGTACCCATAGGCAGACACCTGCACCTCAACCCGGATCACCCTGTCCTTGAGCTTCTCGATCGAGGCGATCTTCTCCTCGACCCGCGCGCGGAAATCATCGGGGATCTGGCAGTGCCGGCCAGTGACCAGGACGTCCATGTCTACTCCTTCGTCCGGGGCGCAAACCCTCGCGGGCTTGCGCAGACAGTGACGGCACCCGCCCGGCTCCCAGCCCGGAAGGGCTGGTTACTGGCGTTGGTGCCATGCCCCCAACGTAGTCCGGGCACGGACGCTTTTCCACCGCTTCGAGCTATGTGTTCCCGGTGCGTCCGCCATGCCGCACCGCGAACCGCGGCCCCGCTCCGCAACCAGCCTGTAACACCGCCTAACCGGCGCGTAACACCGGAACAACGCCGACGTAACAGCGGTCGGCCACCCTGATCCCCATGATTCTGGAACTGAACTCCGGCGACACCGCCTGGGTGCTGACCAGCGCCGCACTGGTGCTGCTGATGACCCCCGGTCTCGCGTTCTTCTACGGCGGCATGGTCAGGGCCAAGAGCGTCCTGAACATGATGATGATGAGCTTCATCTCGATGGGGGTCATCGGCGTCCTCTGGGTGCTGTTCGGCTACAGCATGGCGTTCGGCAACTCCGTCGGCGGCCTCGGCATCATCGGCGACCCGTTCGAGTTCGCCGGGCTGCAGGGCCTGATCGCCTACGACCCCGAGGCCAGCCTGCCGAGCCTCGCCTTCGTCGCCTTCCAGGCCTGCTTCGCGATCATCACGGTCGCGCTGGTCTCGGGCGCGATCGCCGACCGTGCCTCCTTCGGCGCGTGGACCTTGTTCACCGTGCTGTGGGGCACCCTGGTCTACTTCCCGGCCGCCCACTGGGTGTTCGCGTTCAGCAACGATGACGGTTCGGTCGTCGGCGGCTGGATCGCGAACGTGGTCGGCGCCCTCGACTTCGCCGGCGGCACGGCCATCCACATCAACGCCGGTACCGCCGCGCTCGTCCTTGCCCTCGTGCTCGGGCCGCGGATCGGCTTCGGCACCAAGCCCATGCGACCGCACAACATGACCCTGGTCATGCTCGGCGCCGGCCTGCTGTGGTTCGGCTGGTTCGGCTTCAACGCCGGTTCCGCGGTCGCCGCCAACGGCCTGGCCAGCCTCGCCTGGGTGAACACCCTCGCCGCCACCGCGGCCGCGATGCTGGGCTGGCTGATCGTGGAGCGGTTCCGCGACGGCCACCCGACCTCGCTGGGCGCCGCCTCCGGTGTGGTGGCCGGTCTGGTCGCCATCACCCCCGCGGCCGGCTCGGTCGATCCGCTGGGCGCCATCGCGATCGGCCTGCTCGCGGGTATCGCCTGCGCCTACGCCGTCGGCCTGAAGTACCGGCTCGGCTACGACGACTCGCTCGACGTGGTGGGCGTCCACCTGGTCGGTGGTCTCGTCGGCACACTGCTGATCGGCTTCTTCGCCACTCCGCTCGCCGGCCTGTCGGTCGACGGCGGCGAGCCCAGTCCGGCCGGCCTGTTCTACGGCGGCGGCCTCGAGCAGCTGGGGAAGCAGGCGATCGGCGCCGTCGGCGTGATGGCCTACTCCGCGATCGTGACCTTCATCATCGCGATGATCATCAAGTACACCATCGGCTGGCGGGTGAGTTCGTCCGACGAGATCAGCGGCATCGACCTGTCCGAGCACTCCGAGGCCGGCTACGACCTCAGCCCGGTGTACTACACCAACAAGGTCCAGCGCACGCTCGTGCTCAGTAAGGACGACATGCCGGAAACCACGAAGACGGGAGCCTCGAAGTGAAGTTGGTAACGGCGATCATCCAGCCGGAGATGCTGGAGACCGTGCAGAAGGCCCTGG
>DAINOM010000078.1:0-15180 GCA_036735445.1 Propionicimonas sp. | reverse complement strand
GGTGATCGACCTCAAGCGCAACCAGGCCAACGGCCAGGACGACCTGTTCGGCGATGCCGACAGCACGACCAGTCTCGCCGCCGCCCCGGTGCCCGACCTGCCGGAGTGGGACAAGCGCGTCCGGCTCGGTTTCGAGCGCGAGATGCTCGGCCTGTACGTCAGCGACCACCCGCTGCAGGGGCTGGAGCACATCCTCGCCGCGCACCGCGACCTGAGCATCGGCCAGCTGCGCGCGGACGACGGCCCGCGGGACGGCATGATCAGCATCGCCGGCATGATCACCCAGGTCGTGCGCAAGCAGACCAAGAACGGCGACCTGTGGGCGATCGCCACCGTCGAGGACCTGGAGTCGGCGGTCGAGGTGCTGCTGTTCCCCAAGGTGTACGCCGGCGTCGCGGCCTCGCTGGCCACCGACACGGTGGTGCGGATCAAGGGCCGGATCCGGCTGAAGGACGAGAGCCTGGAGATGACCGGCCAGGAGGTGGCGTTCCCGGACGTCTCGGAGGGCCCGTCCGGACCGCTGGTGATCCAGCTGCCGGCCGTCCGCTGCACGCCGGCGGTCGTGGAGCAGCTGCGACACGTCCTGCGGGCGCACCCGGGTCCGACCGAGGTGCGCGTCCGGCTGGTGTCGGCCACGAACGGGGCGAAGGTGTGGAAGCTGGACGAGGGCCTGCGGGTGGCGCCGTCCCGTCCGCTGATGGCCGACCTGAAAGCACTGCTCGGACCGTCCTGCGTGACCGCGTAGTCTGTCCGGCGTGAGTACGACGATCACCGAGGAGCACCGGCCGGGTCCCGAGCCCGTGCCGGCGGACGACGACTCGTCCGTGGCGCTCTGGATCGCCCTGCTGGCCGGGCTTTCGGTCGTGGTCGGCGGTCTCGCCGCCGTGTTCTGGGCGTCGGTGGTCACGTTGCCCACCTGGCGGATCGATGCGGCGACCGGTGTCGCGATGATGAGCGAGCGCGGGGTCACCGAGCTCGTCGCGAGCGACGTGTGGTTCGTGATCACCGGGGGCATGATCGGGGTCGGGCTCGGCCTGGTGACGTGGAAGTGGTTCCGTCCGCTGGGCTGGCCGACGGCGCTGCTCGCGGTCGGTTCCGGGCTGCTCGCCGGCGTCGTCTGCTGGCAGCTGGGCCAGGTGCTCGGCCCGGGCGCGGAGGCGGAGCGGATCAGCGCCGCCGCCCAAGGCGCGGTCGTGCCGGCATCGCTGCAACTGCGTTCACTGTCCGCCCTTGCCGTGTGGGGTTTCGCGGCGGTCACGCCGGTGTTGTTGATCTCGTCGCTCGGGCCTGATGAGGAGGATGCCGCCTCGCGTCGCCGCCGGCGGCGGGACGCCGTGGAGCCCGAGCCGGTCGACGAGACCGGCACCGTGGACGAGCGTGGCGTGCTGACCAGTCCGGACGAGGCGACGGCCTGAGGATGCCCGGCCAGATCGAGGCTGAGCGGAAGTACGCGCTGGCTCCGGGCCAGACGCTGCCGTCGCTGGCCACGGTCGCGCTGCCGGGCGAGGTGTCCCAGTTCACGATGGAGGCGACCTACTACGACGCCCCCGACCTGCGGCTGCTCCGTGCGCACGAGGTGATCCGGCGGCGGGTGGGCGGCCCGGACGAGGGGTGGCACCTGAAGCTACCGGGCGCCGGACCCGATCAGCGGATCGAGGTACACGCGCCGCTCTCGCCTCGTCGGCTGCCGGCCGAGCTGCGCGAGCGGGTGGCCGCGACCCTGGACGACGCACCGGTGGCCCCGGTCGCCGTCTTGCGCACGCGGCGCACCGAGCAGCAGCTGTGCGGTCCCGACGGCAGCGTGCTCGCGGTCACCTGCACCGACCACGTGCAGGCCAGCGTCGGAAAGCACGTCGAGGAGTGGGACGAAGCCGAGGTCGAGCTGGTCGCCGGCGGGATCGACCTGCTGGCGCGGGTTGAGGTCGTGCTGCGAGCGGCAGGGATCGAGCGGGCGGAGGCCGCGTCCAAGATCGGCCGGGCGCTGGCGCCGGCGGTCGCGGCGGCCGAGCGGCCGGACCCGTCCGCCGGTGGAGCGGTGCTGGCCTACCTGGCGGAGCAGATCGGCGTGCTGCAGAACCGGGAGGCGGCCGTCCGCACCGACGAGCCGGACGCCGTCCATCGGAGTCGGGTGGCGACGCGTCGGCTGCGCAGTGCGCTGCGCACGTACGCCGGGGTGTTCGCGCCGGGGGCGCACCGCGCGTTGCGGTCGGAACTGCGCTGGCACGCGGAGGAACTGGGGGCGCCGAGGGACGCAGAGGTGCTGCGTGAGCGTCTGCTGGCCGCAGTGGCGGAGCTGGCGCCGCCCGGACGCGAGCAGGTCGCGGACCGCGTCGCCGCGTCGCTGGCGCAGGCGCACGGGCGGGCCCATGCGGAACTGGTGGAGACGATGGCCACCGAGCGCTACGAACGGCTGCAGCTCGGCCTGGAGTCCCTGCTGTCCGAACCTCGCCGGGCGGACGCGGCGGCAGTCGCGGCGGAGGACGTCCTGCCGCGGATGTTCGGTCGGGCCGTCGCACGAGTGCGAAAGCTGGCCGCGCACGCCGCCGCCCGTCCCGGTGACCTCACCCGCTGGCACGAGGTGCGCAAGGCGGCCAAGGCCGCCCGCTACGGCGCCGAACTGCTGGTGCCGGTGCTCGGGGAGCGGGCCGACGCGAACCGGGCCCGCTGGGAGGCGGTCACCGAGGCGTTCGGCGCCGTCCAGGACGCTGTCGTCGCCCAGCAGGTGATCGGCGACCTGGCCTGGCACGCCGTCGCCGAGGGCCTGCCCCGGCTGCCCTTCGACGACCTCCGCCACGCCCAGGACCGGCTGCTGCGCGAGTCTCTCGCCCGCGGCCGGCAGGCGCTGGGGCTGGCCCTCGCCGCGGCCGAGTAGGCCGGCCTGACTCCGAGGTCACCGCCCAACATCGAGGGCCACTGTTCCCGTCGAGGGCCAGTGCCCGGACAAGGGCTCTCGACAGGAAGGGTGGCCGTCGACGCGGAATGGAAGCTCTCGATGGAATGTCCGTTGCGATCCCGTCGCCGAAGGAGCCGCCCGGTGCGAATAGCCGCGTCACGAAGGGCCGCTCGACTCGGCGTCGAGAAGGAGAGCTCAGCGGGCGATGTCGGCGAAGGTCGCACCGGTGACGCGGGCGAGATCGGCGGGGGAGAGTTCCACCTGCAGGCCGCGCTTGCCGGCCGAGACGTAGATCGTGTCCCAGAGCTGGGCGGTCTCGTCGATCACGGTCGGCAGCGGTACCTTCTGGCCGACCGGGGAGACGCCGCCGAGCACGTAACCGGTGCTGCGGGCGACGAGCGCCTTGTCGGCCATAGCGGCCTTCTTGGTGCCGAGCGCGGCGGCCAGGTGCTTGAGGCTCAGTTGGCCGGCCACCGGCACCACCGCGACCGCCAGCTCCGGCCTGGCCGTGCCGACGTCCACCACAAGCGTCTTGAAGATCCGCAGCGGATCGACCCCGAGCGCGGCGGCCGCCTCCTCGCCGTAGCCCGTGGCGTCCGGGTCGTGGTCGTAGGGGTGCAGGACGAACGCCACGCCGGCCCGGCTGAGCGCTTCGCTGGCAGGCGTGCCGCCGGACATCAGCGGAACAGCCCCACGGCCGCCACCAGCAGCGGCGCGACGAGCAGCGCCGGCAGCAGGTCGCCGACCGGGATCGCCTTGATCCCGGCCAGCCGGATGCCCAGGCCGAGCAGGATCACGCCGCCGGCCGCGCCGAGCGCGTCGATGTGGGCTGCGGGCAGGAAGTTGCCGAGCGCGAAGCCGAGGAGGGTGAGCAGGCCCTGGTAGACGGCCAGCGGGATCACCGAAGCCATCACCCCGATGCCGAAGGACGACGCGAACGCGATCGCGGCGAAGCCGTCCATCACGGCCTTCACCAGCAGCTGTTCGGCGCCATGGCCCAGCCCGTCGGAGAGCGAGCCGAGGATCGACAGCGGCCCCACGCAGAAGACCAGGGTCGAGGTCACGGCGCCCTCGACGAACGTGCTGCCCTCGGTCCGGGACGCGAACCGGTCGTGCAGCAACTCCGCGCCGCGATCCAGCCGGTGCTCGATCTGCAGCAGCGACCCGATGATCCCGCCGATCAGCAGCGCGCCGAGCACCACCAGGAGCCGGGCGTCGTTGCCGACCTCTGCGGCGAGCGCGTCGGAGATGCCGGCCGCGACCGCCCGTCCGCCGAGCACGAGCGTGAACAGCCCCAGCGTCATCGTGACCAGCTCGCGGGTGCGTTCGGGCAGCCGGTGGCCGGCGAGCACGCCCAGCGCACTGCCGGCGAGGACGGTGAGGACGTTGACCGCAGTGCCGAGGCCGATGAACATGGCGGATAGTCAACCATCCGCCGGCCCCGGCCCTGCCCATGAACCGCAGGCCAGAACGGGGTCGGACCACCGTCGCCGTAGAATCGCCGGGTGCTGAGAACCATCGACCTGCGCGGCACGGGCCTCGTCGACTACCGCGGCGTCCTGCCGCGGGCGGAGTTCGACGTCGAGGCCGCGGTCGCGCAGGTGCGTCCGATTGTCCAGGCGGTGGCCGAGCGCGGGGAGGCCGCGCTCGCCGAGTACTCCGAGCGCCTCGACCATGTGGTTCCCGACAGCTTCCGCGTCCCGGCACAGGCCTTGGCCGATGCCGCGGCAGGGCTGGCTCCCGAGGTGCGCGCCGCGTTCACCGAGGCCATCGACCGCCGCCGCAGCGTGGCCGAGGCCGAGGCGGCCAGCGTCCCGGTACGCGTCGAACTGGCACCCGGCGCCGTGGTCGAGCAGCGGCTCGTCCCGGTCGGGCGGGTCGGCCTGTACGTGCCCGGCGGGCTGGCGCCGCTGGCGTCCAGCGTGCTGATGAACGTGGTGCCGGCCCAGGTCGCCGGCGTCCCGTCGATCGCCGTGGCGAGCCCGCCGCAGGCCGGGTTCGGCGGGCTGCCGCACCCCAACATCCTGGCCGTCTGCGCGCTGCTCGGCGTGGAGGAGGTGTACGCCGTCGGTGGCGCCCAGGCGATCGCCATGTTCGCCCACGGGGTGGACGGGCTGTGCGAGCGGGTCGACATGGTCACCGGCCCCGGCAACATCTACGTCGTCGCGGCCAAGCGGCTGCTCCGCGGCCGGGTGGGCATCGATGCCGAGGCCGGACCGACCGAGATCGCGATCCTCGCCGACGCCACGGCCGATCCGCGATTCGTGGCCGCCGACCTGATCTCCCAGGCCGAACACGACCCGATGGCCGCCTCGGTGCTGGTCACCGACTCCGTCGCCCTCGCCGAGGCCGTCGAGGCCGAGCTCGAGCCGCAGGTCGCTGCGACCAGGCACGTCGAACGGATCCGGACGGCCCTGGCCGGACCGCAGTCGGCGATCGTCCTCGTCGACGATGTCGACCACGGACTCGCGGTCGTCGACGCCTATGCTGCCGAGCACCTGGAGATCCAGACCGCGGACGCCGCCGCGGTCGCGGCCCGGGTGCGCAACGCCGGGGCGATCTTCGTCGGCGCCTATTCGCCGGTGTCACTGGGCGACTACAGCGCCGGCTCGACGCACGTGCTGCCGACCGCCGGTTGCGCGTGCCACTCGTCCGGCCTGAATGTGCACAGCTTCCGCAAGCAGGTGCACGTCATCGACTACTCCGAGGCCGCCCTGCTCGAGGTCGCCGGGGTGGTGGAGACCTTCGCCGCCGCCGAGGACCTGCCCGCGCACGGCGCCGCGGTGACCGTCCGGCGCCCGGAGGCCCGGCGATGAGGGCCGACGTGACGCTC
This sequence comes from Propionicimonas sp., assembly GCA_036735445.1. Classification (GTDB taxonomy): domain Bacteria; phylum Actinomycetota; class Actinomycetes; order Propionibacteriales; family Propionibacteriaceae; genus Propionicimonas. Next base: position 9,454 of record DAINOM010000078.1, on the reverse strand, counting down.
GCGGAACTGCCGCTGCGCCCCGAACTGGTCGGGGAGGAGCCCTACGGCGCCCCCCAGCTGGACGTGCCCGTCCGGCTGAACGTGAACGAGAACCCCTACCCGCCGAGCGCACAGGTGCAGGCCGAGATCTGCGAGGCCCTGGCGGCATCGGCGCTGAACCGCTACCCGGACCGGGAGGCTACCGCCCTGCGCACCGCGCTGGCCGGCTACCTCGGCCACGGGCTCACCCCTGACCGGATCTGGGCCGCGAACGGCTCCAACGAGGTGATGACCCACCTGCTGCAGGCATTCGGCGGGCCCGGACGGACGGTGCTCAGCTTCACCCCGACCTACTCGATGTATCCCGAGTACGCGCGGAACACCCACACCGCCTACGCGACCGTCCCGCGGGCCGCGGACTTCACCCTCGACGCCACCACCGTGCTGGACGCCATCGCGAAGGTCCGTCCGGACGTCGTGGTGATCACCACCCCGAACAACCCGACCGGCACCACGACGCCGCTGGCGGTGATCGAGGAAGTGCTCGCCGGCACCGACGTGATCGTGGTCGTCGACGAGGCGTACCAGGAGTTCGCCCGGCACCCCGAGCGCACGGCGGTCGCCCTGCTGGACCGGTTCGGCAACCTCGTCGTCTCGCGGACGATGAGCAAGGCGTTCGCCCTGGCCGGCGGCCGGGTCGGCTACCTCGCCGCGGCCCCGGCGATCGTGGACGCCTGCCGGATCGTCCGGCTGCCGTACCACCTGTCGGCGCAGACCCAGGCGGTGGCCGAGGTGGCGCTCCGCCACGCGTCCGAGCTGCTGCACAAGGTCGACGAGTTGCGGGCCACCAGGGACGAGATGCTCGTCCGGCTGCCTCAACTCGGGGTCGAGGTGATCGACTCGGACGCCAACTTCTGTTTGTTCGGCCCGTTCGCCGACCGGCATGATGTCTGGCAGCGGCTGCTGGAGCGCGGCGTGCTCGTGCGCGAGACCGGCCCGGCCGGCTGGCTGCGAGTGACCGCCGGGACGCCGGCGGAGACGCAGGCGTTCTACGACGCCCTGGCAGAAGTGGTGGAGGAGATCCGATGAGTCCGCGCACCGCCGTGATCGAGCGGCGCACCAGCGAGTCGCAGGTGCGCGTCGCGCTGAACCTCGACGGCACCGGCGAGTCCAGCATCAGCACCGGCGTCGGGTTCTACGACCACATGCTCACCGCGCTCGCGAAGCACTCCCTGATCGACCTGGAGGTCGCCACCACCGGCGACGTGCACATCGACGGCCACCACAGCATCGAGGACACCGCGATCGTGCTCGGCCAGGCTCTCGCCCAGGCCCTCGGCGACAAGGCCGGCATCCGGCGGTTCGCCGACGCCACCGTGCCGCTGGACGAGGCGCTCGCGCAGTGCGTCGTCGACCTCGCCGGACGGCCCTACGTGGTGCACACCGGCGAGCCGGAAGGCCAGCAGTACGCGCTGATCGGCGGCTCCGGCGTGCCCTACGCCGGCTCGATGACCCGGCACGTGGTGGAGTCGTTCGCGCTGCACGCCCAGATCTGCGTGCACCTGCGCCTGCTCGCCGGACGCGATCCGCACCACATCGTCGAGGCCCAGTTCAAGGCCCTCGCGCGCGCGTTGCGGGACGCGGTGGCGCTCGACCCCAGGATCGCCGGGGTCGTGCCGTCCACCAAGGGCAGCCTGTGAGTTCTCCGGAACCGCTGGTCGAGCCCGTCGAGACCGAGGAGGTCGCGCCGCGACCGTCCACCCCACCGCTCCCTGAGGAGGTCGCTCTGCGGCCGGTTTCTCCGACGCTCCCTGAGGAGGTCGCTCTGCGACCGTCACGAAGGGCGCGCGTCGCCGTCCTCGACTACGGCTCGGGCAACCTGCACTCCGCCACCCGCGCGCTGGCCGCCGCCGGCGCGGACGTGGAACTCACCGCCGACCCCGACGTCGCCCTCGCCGCGGACGGCCTCGTCGTGCCCGGCGTGGGGGCCTTCTCCGCCTGCATGGACGGACTGGTCGCGGTCGGCGGTCCGGACCTGATCCTGCGCCGGCTGGAGGCGGGGAGGCCCGTGCTCGGCATCTGCGTGGGCCACCAGGTGCTGTTCGACCTCGGCGTCGAGCACGGCGCGTCCCGTGCCGGCGTCGGCGTCCTGCCCGGCGTGGTGGCGGAACTGCAGGCCGTCCCGCTGCCGCACATGGGCTGGAACACCGTCGAGCCACCGGCGGGCTCGGAGATGTTCGCCGGCGTCGAGGGGGAGCGGTTCTACTTCGTCCACTCCTACGGGGTGCGCGAAGCGCCCGACGTCGCCGTCGACGCCCGGATCACCTGGGCGGAGCACGGCGGCGACCGCTTCGTCGCAGCGGTCGAACGGGGACCGCTGTGGTCCACCCAGTTCCACCCGGAGAAGTCCGGGGACGCGGGCGCCCGGCTGCTGCGCAACTGGATCCAGACGCTCACTCCGTCCCGGAAGGAAGCATGAGCACTCTCGAACTCCTGCCCGCTGTCGACGTCCAGGGCGGCCAGGCCGTCCAATTGACCCAGGGCGTGGCCGGCTCGGAGAAGGTGTTCGGCGACCCGTTGGCCGCCGCGCGGCGCTGGCAGGACGGCGGCGCCGAATGGCTTCACCTCGTCGACCTGGACGCGGCCTTCGGTCGCGGAAGCAACGCCGAGGTGATCGCCGGCATCACCGCAGCGATGGAGTTGAAGGTGGAACTCTCCGGTGGGATCCGCGACGACGAGAGCCTGGAGCGGGCGCTGGCGACCGGCTGCCGCCGGGTGAACATCGGGACGGCGGCGCTGGAGAACCCGGACTGGTGCGACCGCGTGATCGCCGAGCACGGCGACCGGATCGCGATCGGGCTGGACGTGCGCGGCACCCGGCTGGCGGCCCGTGGCTGGACGCGCGAGGGCGGCGACCTGTGGGAGACGCTCGACCGGCTCAACGCCGCCGGCTGCGCCCGCTACGTGGTCACCGATGTGGCCAGCGACGGCATGCTGAGCGGCCCCAACCTTCAGTTGCTGCGCGACGTCTGCGCGCGCACGGACGCCCCGGTGGTGGCCAGTGGCGGCATCTCCACGCTGGACGACCTGCGGGCGCTGCGCGAACTGGTCCCGCTCGGGGTCGAGGGTGCGATCGTCGGCACGGCGCTCTACGTCGGCAACTTCACCCTGGCCGAGGCGCTGGCCGCCTGTCGCGCGTCCGGCTGATCGGCATCGGCGTCGGTTACCATCGAGGAACCTTCCCCGACCACAAAGGCCAGGCTCCCCACGTGACTGCAGCATCGAAGCGCACCTCGAAGGCGATCGGCACCGTGGTGTTCGCGGTCGTGATGGCGGCCTGCACCTTCTCGACGCCGACGCCGTCGAAGGCCGCCGGCCCCGTCCATGTCCAGACCGCGCTGGGCGGCGTGCTCCCCGGGGCATCGGTGCTGCCGACGGCGGTGGAGTCGACGGTGATCACGACCGAGCTGGCCGACCTCACGCTGGGGCGCTACGGCACCCGCACCAAGGGCACGTTCGCGGTGAAGGCATCCGGGTCGGACCTGCGCTACCGGTGGCAGCAGCACTCCGCGTCCTCGACGAAGTGGAAGACGATCTCCGGGGCGAAGGCGCGCACGTACCCGGTGAAGGCGACCACCTGGCCGAGCGGCACCCGCTTCCGGGTGGTCGTGACGGGCAAGCTCGGCACGGCGGTCTCCGCCACGGCGAAGCTGACCGTGCTCCTGCCGACGAGGACCCCGGCGAAGGACGCGGCGGCGGCCTTCGGGCTCAGCGGACTGCGCCAGGGCGTCGACCTCTCGGCCTACCAGTACACCCCGGCGGGCCGGGTGAAGCTGAAGGCTGTCGCGGCCTGGACGGGCGCGGACGGGTTCACGATCCTGCGCAACGGCAGCGGAGCCCGTCCGATCAAGCAGAAGTACACCGACGCCTGCACCAACAAGACCCGCAAGACCGGCGCGCAGCCGGTGACCGAGGACTGTGCCTACGCCCGGCTCGCCGATGCCTCGCGGGGCCAGCAGCTGTCGCTGGGTCACTACTGGTTCAACGGCTGGATCTCCTCGATCGACACCACGAAGAAGCAGCTCTTCGCCGGCGGCTTCACCCCGGAGGCGTCGGCGGCGACCTTCGTGAAGTACCTGAAGGCGGACGGGAACTACACCAGGACGAGCACCGACCCGCTGGTGCTGGACGTCGAGGCCGGCCACGCGTGGACGAAGACCTCGGGCGGCAAGAAGTACACCGTCAAGCTGCGGGCGTGGAAGCCGGCCGAGGCGGTCGCGTTCCTGACCGCGGTGAAGGAACAGCTGACCAGTGAGGGCTACCAGGCGAACCTCTACGTCTACATGAGCGCGAACGCGGCGGCGAAGCTGACCGACACCGGGTACGCCTGGGCCGACGTGGCCCCGCTCGCGCGCCTGTGGGTGGCATCGTGGGGGACGAACAACGGCCGCATCCCCGACGCCGAGCCCAAGGTCGGACCCTGGGTCGACCAGGGCGGCTGGTCGATCTGGCAGTACACCAGCAACGCCCGGATCGCCGGCGACGGCATCAGCACCGGCCTGGATGCCGACATCGCCAAGCCCGACGCCTGGACCCCGCGCTGACGTCCGGCCCGCCGGTCCCTGAGGCGTCACGGCGAGCAGCCGCCACCACCGCAAGGTGGACCGAGACCGCCGTCCTCGACGGTTTGAGTCCACCTTGATCGGTGATCGACGGCTCGTGAGGACTGTCAGTGGGGACCCCGACACTGGCTTCCATGACGAACGAACAACGCGCGCGAGAGCGCTTCGACTGGGTCAACACGATCAGCCTGACCCACGTTCACCGCGGCATCGAAGGCGGCTTCACGCAGGCTGACCATGGCAGCAGCACCCGGCTCAGCCGGCTCCAGGCGGGCGATCGGATCGTCTTCTACTCACCCCGCACCGACCACCCGGACGGGGAGCCGCTGCAGCAGTTCACCGCCTGCGGTGTGGTCACCGGTGACGGCGTCTACCAGGTCGAGTTGGCGCCGGACTTCCACCCGTGGCGTCGGGAGGTGAGGTTCGAACCCTGCCTGCCGGTGGCGGCGCGGTCGCTGATCGAACAGCTCAGCTTCGTGCCCGACGCCAGGCACTGGGGCATCCCGTTCCGCCGTGGCCTGTTCCGCATCCCGGCGGCCGACTTCGACCGGATCGCGTTGGCGATGGGCGCTGTCGGCCTGGTCGACCAGAGGCTGGCCGCCTAGATGGGATCCCCGTTTCGCCGGGGAGGAAGGGGTGGGAAGCGTCATCCCGGGCTTGACCCGGGACCCCCGGTGGCCGAGTAGCCAGCCCGGGCGCAGGGGATCCCGGCGTCCGCCGGGATGACCTTCTCCGAATCGCTCGTCGAGCCCTGTCGAGACGCTGGCGCCGGTCTCGCCGGGCTCGACCCGCGGTCAGGCCCGCAACGATGCCAGCCACGCGTCGACCTGCCTCCGGCCCGCCAGCCGGAGGAAGCCGGGCTGGCCGACGCGGGGGGCGTAACGGGCGCGGGTGACCGGGTACTGGGTCCAGCTCCAGAGCACGATGTTCTGCTCGGGGTCGCGACTCAGCCAGGACGCAGGACGCTCGCGGTTGCCGTGCCACAACTCCTGGCCGGTGATGCCACGACGGATGGTCCGGGTGACCACCCGCCACATCACCAGCCAGCGGGGGTGGTCGAGCCAGACGATGAGGTCCACCTCGTCCGGCGGCTCGAGCCGGCCGTCGAGCGCGTTGTTCCAGTTGCCGTCCGCGACCCAGCCGTCCGGGTGGGTGGCGAGGAACTCGTCGAGCAGGGCGTGCGCCCCTGCGCGATCACGGTGTCGCCAGCCGGTGTCCCAGAACAGGGCGTCCAGCTCCAGATGGGCGACCTCGAGTCGTCGAGCGGCCGCGGCGGCGAGGCGGGTCTTGCCTGCCCCCGAGATGCCGACGATCCGGATCCGTCGGGGGCAGGGCGCAGGCACGGACCGATCGTAGGCCCGTCCCGCGCCCTGCCCGACATCGGCCCGCGGTCAGCCGAACACCGGTGCGGAGTTGATCGAGCCGAAGATGTCGAACAGCGTGCTGATCTGGGTCCAGGCGATCCCGAACCAGACATCGTCGGTGCCCGACCAGCGGCGGATCGACACGTCGTAGGTCTCGCCGGCCTTCGCGTCGAACTCGGCGATCTCGTAGCTGTTGTCGAAGGAGGAACTGAACGCCACCAAGGAGCCGGCGGAGTCCCGGACCTGCAGGTCGAAGTCGACCTTGAGCGCGTCGTTCAGAATCTCGAAGAACAGGAAGTCGGTTCGGGTCGCCGCCGAGTCCCACGCCAGCACCACCTTCACGTGCTGGCCCCAGAAGATCGGGCTGGCCGGCGTCTTGATCCGGTAGGTGAACGTGCTCAGCCGGTTCTGGTTGAAGTCCGCGCTGCGCAGCGTGCCGACGTCCCACCCCCGCAGTGCCGGGGTGTTGTTCCGTCCCTGCCGGGACTTGGCGATGGTGGTCGCCCGGTCGGAGTCGACCGCGCCGGCGCCGTCGCGTCCGTCCACGCCGGCGATCAGGTCGGCGCGCCAGCGTCCACCGCTGGGGTTGCGCCACGCGGCCGCCTGCAGGATCGCGCGGCACCCTTCGGGCCACGACTTCAGCGTGGGCGCGGCCTGCTGGACCAGAGCGGCAGCACCGGCGACCGCAGGGGCGGCGAAGCTCGTGCCGCTCATGCTCAGCCCCACCGACGTGACGCCGATCCCGTTCGCGGCGATCTCCGGCTGCTCGCGGTCGCCGTGGCTCGACGCCGGGTTCCGGAACACCGAGTCGGACGCCATCGCGGTCGCGCTGTCGTTGTGACTGCCCGCGGTGAGCCGGTTGAACCCCTTGTGGTTCACGAACTCGGTGGTGGCGCCGTTGCCGGACGCCTCGACGATCGTCGGGTACGGCCAGTGCAGCGCCAGCCAGTCCTTGTACATGTCGTCATGGGACAACCCGCTGCTGGTCTGTTCGGCATTGCGGTGGAAGCTCTGGCTGATCACCGTGCAGCCCTGGTCCTGGGCGGCCCACCGGATCGCATCCAGGTCCATGCTGTTGGCCGAGAACAGCGAGACGCCCGGCGCATGCCCGTTCGGAGCGTTCTTCTGGGTGTTCCGGATCACGGCGTGGGTCAGTCGCGCGTGCGAACTCGGCGTCGGCGAGGACGTGTACCGTCCCGCGATCTGCAGCTGCGTGATGCTGTCCGGGCCATCCTCGTATACGGCGACGTTCACGCCACTGCCGGTGAACCCGGCGGTGTGGGCGTCGTCCGAGTTCGCGACGGCGATCGAGTCGCCGAGATCCACCTCGCCGGTGCGGTCGGACGCGAACACGGCCGCGACCAGTTCGTGCTCGGACAGCCGGCGCACGGCGTCGGCCCGGATCACGCCGTACACGACGGGTGCGGCGCTGTCCACGCGGGTCACCTCCAGGCCGAGGTCGCGGGCCACCTCCGCCAGCTTGTCGACGTACTCGGCCCAGGCCTTCGCGGCCTCGCGCTCCGCCGCCGGTGGCCGCCTGGCAACACCCCGGACGGGCTTCTCCGGCAGGGTCGCCCAGGGGCCGTCGGCGGGCAGCGCCGCCCACACCGCTACCTCGACGGAGTCCGCCTGCTCGAGCTGTTCGGCCAGGGCCGGGTCGATGCGGCCGTAGCGCTTGCGTCGCCGCTCGCCGAGCGCGGCGAGTTCCCCGGCCAGATCGACCGGCTTGCCGTCCTGGTCGAAGGCGAGCTCGACCGGCTCGTCGTCGCGACGTCCGATCGCCTTGAAGGCGTCGATGAATGGGCCGTCCAGCCCGCTGCGCAACGGCAGGCGCTCGACGTCCAGCTCGCCGATCCGCAGGCGCACCGCATGCGTCACGACATGCTCGGTGCTCAGTGGCGCCGCGGTCTCGACCACGACGAACTCCGTGCGGAACTCCTGCCGGGCCGCTTTGCCGGACGGGACGCCGTCCACCACCAACTGGTGGAAGCCCGGCGTGAGGTCAGCGGTCTCGACCACGAGCCGGCCCGACCTCTGCTGGTGGCGGACGGCGGCCGAGCCACCACCCGAGACCACGACGGCGTGGGCGGAGTCGGCCGCGAAGGCGCCTCCGCCGATGGTGATGGAACGCCCGGCGGGAACGATCTCACCGGATGCGATATCGGCAACGGGCTGCCACCCCTTGGTGCGGGCCATGTCTGCCTCCTGGGTCCTGGCGTGCGGTGCACGCGACTGGACAGGAGAGGCCCACGCTGGTCGCGCTGATACCGGATCAGGGCACGCGGGCGGTCCATTCGGGATTGTGGAACTTCTCCCCGGCCAGCTGCCGGACGCGGGCGAGCTCCTCCGCCGACACCTCGCCGTCGACCACCGAGAACAGCTCCCGGAAGGTCGCCAGGAAGGAGGCCATCACCTCTTCCCGCGGCAGCTTCGTCTGCGACCGCACCGGGTCGACCCGCTTGTTCGCGCTCTTGGTGCCCTTGTCGGAGAGCTTCTCGCGGCCGACCCTGAGCACCTGCAGCATCTTGTCCGCGTCGATGTCGTAGGCCATGGTCACATGGTGGAGGACGGCGCCGCCCACGAACCGCTTCTGCGCCGCACCGGCGATCTTGCCGAGCGGGGACGCGATGTCGTTCAGCCCCGCGTAGTGGGCCTGCACGCCGACCCGGCCCAGAGCGGTGAGCACCCACTCGTCGAGGAAGGCGTAGGAGGCCTCGTAGCTCATCCCGTCCACGAGGGTGGCCGGGACGACGAGCGAGAAGGTGATGCAGTTGCCGGCCTCCATGAACATGGCGCCGCCGCCGGACACCCGCCGGACGACCTGCACGCCGTGGCGCTGCGCGCCCTCGGCGTCGATCTCGTTGCCCAGTGACTGGAACGACCCGATCACGACCGCGGGGTTCTGCCACTCCCAGAACCGGAAGGTCGGCCCCCGCCGGCCGGCGGCCAGTTCCCGGGCCAGCACCTCGTCCAGCGCGCAGTGCTCGGCCGGGTCGAGGACGCCCGGGTCGACGTAGGTGAAGGTGTGGTCGGACCAGCCGGTGGACAGGCCCAGCGCGCGGCGGACGGCCATCGCGACCGCGTGGGAGTCGAAGCCGACCATCGTGATCGGCAGGCTGATCAGCCCGTCCGCGCCGGCCCGGGCCAGGTCCTCGTCGATCCGGGCGGCGAGTTCGGCAGGCACGGTCGCGACGTTCAGGCCGCCGAGGGCCCGGTCGATCACCTCCAGTGCCTCGTCGGGGTCGAGGAAGAAATCGCCGCTGACCCGGACGTCGGCCAGGTGGTCGTCCGCGACGGTGAGGTCGACGGCGACCAGCTTGCCGCCTGGAACCTTGTACTCCCCGTGAAGGCGCTCGCTCATGGCGGTCAGGCTAAGTGCCGTACACTGAGCCGCGCAAAAAGCCGAGACGACGAAGTGGGACGTACATGAGCGGGCACTCCAAGTGGGCCACCACCAAGCACAAGAAGGCGGCCATCGATGCCAAGCGC
>DAINOM010000077.1:2332-15371 GCA_036735445.1 Propionicimonas sp. | reverse complement strand
AGTTCGGCCAGCGCAGCGAGTTCAACGAGGCGAACAGCCTGGAGTGGTGGGTCTGCGACCTGTGGGGCCACCACGGCCTGCAGCGGATGGTCAAGGACCTGAACGGCATCTACAGCTCGCACCCGGCGCTGTGGCAGCTGGACAGCGACCCGGCCGGTTTCCGGTGGATCAACGCCGACGACGCGGGCGGCAACACCTACTCGTGGGTGCGCACCGACCGGGACGGACGCCACGTCGCCGCGATCGTGAACTTCTCCTCCGAGCCGTGGACGCGCTACCGGATCGGCCTGCCCGAGGCGGGGGCGTGGAAGGAGATCTTCAACTCCGACTCCGGCATCTACGACGGTTCGGACGCCCACGGCAACCTCGGCCAGGTGGAGGCGACCGACGAGGGCTGGAACGGGTTCCCCGCCAGTGCTCTCGTCGTGGTGCCGCCGCTCGGCGCGGTCTTCTTCGAGCACGTGCCGGGAGAGTGATCCGGGACAGCCTGCCCGTCACGGTCGCGGACGGGGTGGCGTCGGCCGACTTCCGCGGTGACGACGCCCCGGAGCGCTACGACCTGCTGCTGGGCACCACGCGCCGGCTGGTGTTCGAGGACCCGGCCGTCCGCCGGCTGGAGGTGGCGGTGTGCACGTCCGACCGGCCCCGGCGGCGGGCGCTGCACCGGGCCGGCTTCCGGCTGGAAGGAGTGTCCCGCCAGGCTGCCACCGGTCCGGACGGCCCGCTGGACGTGGCCCGCTACGCGGTGCTGCGCGACGAGGTGGTCACCGGCCGCGAGGGGTTCACGGCCGTGATGAACACCGTGACCAGTCGCAAGCGGCTGATCAGCCACCTGCTGCTCACCGACGAGGCCGGCCGGGTGTGCATCCTGGAAACCACCTTCAAGCCGGACTTCGAGCTGCCCGGCGGCATCCTCGAAGTGGGCGAGAGCCCGCGGGCGGGCCTGATCCGGGAGGTGGAGGAGGAGCTCAACCACACCGTCAGCGTCGGCCGCCTGCTGGTGGTCGACTGGCTCGCGCCCTACCTCGGCTGGGAGGACGCGGTGGAGCTGATCTTCGACGGGTGCGAGATGGCCGCGCGGTCAGTGCCGCTGCTCCGTCCCGACCTCAAGGAGATCCGCGCCGTCCATTGGCTGGAACCGGCCGCCGCGGCCGAGCGGATGGCCCCCTTCGCCCGCGGCCGGCTGCTCGCCGCCCTCGACGCCCGCACCGAGGGCCGCACCTTCTACCTCGAAGCCGGCGCCCGGATCAGCTGAGCCCGCGGCCCGTTCCCACGGACCTCCGTTTCGTACCGAACTCGGTTCACAACGGAGGTGCCCGGCGAGCTGGCATGGCAGTGCGGCAGGAGTTCAGTCCTCGGTGTCGGTCAACGCGTCCAGGGTGGCCATGTCCTCGACCGAGATCTCGAAATCGAGCTCTGCGTTCTCGGCGATCCGCTCCGGCGTCACCGACTTCGGCAACGGCAGCACGCCCTTCTGGAGCACGTACCGGATGCTCAGCTGCGCAACGGACCGCTGGTAGCGGCCCGCCAGCGCCCCGATGTCGGGGTTATCGAGGATCCTGCCGGTGGCCAGCGGCGAGTATGCCTCGACCAGGATGCCCCGCTCCTTGCAGTAGGCGGTGACGTCGTCCGCGGTGTGCCCGATGAAGTACCTGATCTGGTTCACCAGCGGCACGACACCGGAGGCCGCCACCAGCTTCTCCAGATCGTCAACGCTGAAGTTGGAGACGCCGATCGCGCGGATGCGGCCCGCGTCCCGCAACTCGGCCATCACCCGCCAGACCTCGGCGTTGCCCGCCGCGTAGTCGGCGCCGATCTCCGACCAGGGCCACGGCGCGTGGATGAGGTACAGGTCGACCTGGTCCACCCGCAGTGCACCGATCGACGCTTCGAAGGCCGCCGTGGCGCCGGCCGCATCCTTCACCTCCGCCGGCAGTTTGGTGGTGACGAAGACCTCGTCCGCGGCCAGTCCGCTCTCCGCGATCGCCTGCGCGACGGACGCCTCGTTGCCGTACGCGCGAGCGGTGTCGATGTGCCGGTAGCCGACGCGGAGTGCTTCCGCGACCGCGGTGCGGGTGGCGTCTCCGTCCGGGATCTGCCAGGTGCCGAAACCCACGGCCGGAATCTGGACGCCGTTGCCAAGGGTGAAGCTGTCAGAGAGGGGATGCATGCCGTGTCCTGTCGAGTCGGTTGGTTGAATGGATCGTTGTTCGCGGAGTACCCATCCGGGCGGATCACACCCCGCCGCCGGCGGAGTCCCACCAGCGCAGCACCCGCAGTGCCCGCAGGGTGAGCCAGCGGGACGGCTCGCCCGGGCCGTCGTCCACCTCGAACCAGACCGCCCCGCGAGGTCGCCAGTCGAGCAGCCAGCGTCCGTCCTGGCGGCGCAGCGAGCGGAGGTGGTCGACCGCCTCCGCCAGCCGTGGGTCGCCAGCGGCACCGGTCAGCAACCCGGCGGCGCGGAAGTGGTCCAGGCCCCTGAGCACGTCGTAGCGCCAGCGGTGCGGGTGGGTCAGTCGCAGGAAGCGGGGGTCTGCCGGTTCGCCGGTGCCCAGCCGCCGGAACAGGTGCCGCCGCAGCAGGAACTCCTCCCCCGCCGCTCGCGCCGCACGGGAGGCGTCCGTGCCGCCCGTGGCCCGCTCGAACTCCAGCAGTCCCTCCAGCACGTTGACGGTGCTGTCGAAGGACGAGCGGACGGACCCGTTCGCCCGCTCGCAGTTCCAGCCACCGTCATCCTGCTGGCCGCTCACCAGCCGTCCCACGACCGGCGCCACGTCCACTCCGAAGTAGGCGCCGGAGGCGACCAGCCGACCGTTGATGCACTCTTCGACCTCGCCCTCCCAGAACGGCTGGCCGCCTTCCTCCCAGCGGGAGCTGGCGCCGATGAGGGCCACCGCCCGCCGCGCACGTTGGCACCGCGGGTCAAGACCGAACTCACGCAGCTGGTCGAGTGCGAAGCAGGTGGCGGTCCAGGGCTGGCCGAGTTCGTCCCGGCGGGACCAGTCGAAGTCGCGCGGCGCGAAGGCGCCACCGGCCCACTGCCCGTCCGGATCCTCGCAGCCCAGCAACCGGGCACCCCAGCCGGTCGTCTCCACGAGCGTGCGCTCCGCCCGCCACTCCTCCGGCGGGGCGTCGAGCAGGTCACGCAGCACCTGCCAGCGGAGCGCCGGGTCCGAGTCGAGCAGCCACGCGATCACCTCGTCGGCCATGGCGCCCAGCGTAGGCCGCCCGCGCGAGGTGGCAACATGACGCCATGAGGCGAATCGGCATCCTGCTCTTCGACGGCGTGGAGGAACTCGACGCGATGGGTCCGTGGGAGGTGCTGGCAGCCTGGACGCTGCAGTTCCCCGGCGACGGCTGGCAGGTGAACCTGGTCGGACGCGACCTCCGTCCGGTGACGGCGGCCAAAGGCGCCGTGCTCACCCCGCAGGTGGTCTGGGACGACGACCTCGACCTCGTCGTGGTGCCCGGCGGCCAGGGCACCCGACCACTGCTCAGGGAGCCCGACGTGCTGTCCCGACTGCAGCGGGCCCGGCAGCGCGGGGCGCTGGTCACGAGCGTGTGCACCGGCGCGCTGGTGCTCGCGGCGGCCGGGTTGCTCCGCGACCGGCCGGCCACCACCTACCACGCCTGTTTCGACGAACTGCTGACCCTGGAACCCACCTGCCGGCCGGACCGGGAGGCGCGCTGGGTCGACTCCGGGGAGATCGTCACCGCAGCCGGGGTGAGCGCCGGCATCGACATGGCGCTGCACCTCGTCGACCGGCTGGTCGACTCCGATCGCGCCAGGCAGGTCCGTCGGGCGATCCAGTACGACCCGGCGCCGCCGGTGTAGCCCTCCTAGGCGCCCACGCCCCGCTCGGACAGCCACTCCCGCAACACCGGGACGTGGCTGTGCTCCGGCTCGCGGACCGCGGTGACCAGGACGACCTCGTCGTGGGCCGTCAGCTGCTCCAGCACCGCCGCGGTGTCGGCCGCGTCCAGTTCGGTGCGGTAGCGCGCCGCGAACTCGCCCTCGCCGTCCCGATGCCCGTGATACCACCGGCGCAGCTCGTCACTCGGGGTGAGCGCCTTCGCCCACAGGTCGACCGCCGCCGCTTCCTTCGCCACGCCCCGCGGCCACAGCCGGTCCACCAGGACCCGGAAACCATCACCCGCCGGCGGGTCGTACACCCGCTGCACACGCACGGTGGTCATCGACCAACACTACCCATGACGGCGGAAAATGGGGACAGACCCCTTTTCCGCCACCCTTTCGCCGACACGCGTCGGTGGCGGGAAAGGGGTCTGTCCCCATTTCCCGCCACGATCAGAAGAGGGCGCTCATCAGGTCGCGCCGGGCCTTGAGCACCGCCGGGTCGGACGGGCCGACGGTCTCGAACAGCTCCAGCAGCCGGACCCGGACGGACTCCCGCTCGGCCCCACCGGTGTTGCGGATCAACTCGATCAGCCGGTTGAACGCCTGCTGCGTCGCGCCGCCCATGAGTTCGGCGTCGGCCGCGGCGAACTGGGCGGCCACGTCCGTCGGCGCCGCCGCGGCCTTCGCCAGCACGTCCGCCGGATCAAGGGTGGCGACGCGGGCGAGCAGTGCCGCCTGTGCCCGTCCGGCCTTCGCCTCGGGGTCGTTGGGCGTCGCGGCCAGCACCTTGTCGAACTCGGCGACGGCACGGTCGAAGTCACCGGCGCCCAGTGCCTCGTCCGCGGCGGCGAAGCGAGGGTCCGGACCGGCCTCGGCATCGATGCTCACCGGGTCCGCGCGACCGACGATCCCGTTCGCGGCAGCAGCCTGGAGCAGCTGCGCGATGTACGCCTTCGCCTCCTCCTTCGACTTCGTGCCCTGCCACAGCGGCGCGAGCTGGCCGCCGACTACCCCGAGGACGGCCGGCACGGCCTGGACCCCGAAGGCGGCCGCCACCTGTGGGTTGGCGTCCACGTCCACCCGGGCGAGCAGGTAGGCTCCGCCGGCCTCGTTCGCGAGCGCCACCATGTCGTCGGAGAACGCCTGCGCGTTCGCCCGCGGCGAGTTCAGCTCCAGGACCACCGGGTGCTTCATCGACAGTCCGAGGACGGTCTCCAGCGACGCCTGGTCGACGTCGGCGACGTAGCTCGCCCCGGGTGGGGGCGGCGGCGCCTTCGCGGCCGCGACGATCGCGGAGAGATCCATGGCTCTGGACGGGTTGAATCCTGCTGGTGTCACGGACATGCATTCTGCCAGCCGCCGCCGACCGCCCGCGAATGTCGCCACCCTCTCCCCCTGCGACCCACCCAACGGGCAAGATGGCGTCATGGCTCACGAACGCGCCGGCCAGGTGGCCCTGCCCGAAGACCTCATCGACGTCGATGCCCTGCTCGGGGCGTACTACGACCTCGTGCCCGACCCGGACGATCCCGACCAGCAGGTGGTGTTCGGCACGTCGGGGCACCGCGGGTCCAGCCTCGACGTCGCGTTCAACGACGCGCACATCGCCGCCACCACCCAGGCGATCGTCGAGTTCCGCGCCGGCCAGGGCATCACCGGTCCGCTCTACATCGGCAAGGACACCCACGCCCTCTCCGGTCCGGCATGGCGTACCGCCATCGAGGTGCTGCACGCCCAGGGCGTGACGATCCGCGCCGAGCGGGACGAGGACTTCACCCCCACCCCGTCGGTGTCCCGGGCGATCATCGTGCACAACCGGAACCTCGACGGCCCGCGCGCGGACGGGATCGTCGTCACCCCGTCGCACAACCCGCCCCGCGACGGCGGCTTCAAGTACAACCCGCCGCACGGGGGGCCCGCCGACACCGACGCGACCGGCTGGATCGCGTCCCGGGCGAACGAACTGCTCCGCGACCCCGCATCGATCAAGCGGACGCCCTACGAGCGCGCCGCGGCCGACGTGACCCGGGTGGACTACCTCGGCGCCTACTGCGAGGACCTGCGCAACGCCCTCGACATCGACGCGATCGCCGCCGCCGGCGTGCACATCGGCGCGGACCCGCTCGGCGGCGCGTCCGTCCAGTACTGGCAGTACATCGCGGACCGGCTCGGCATCGACCTGACCGTGATCAACCCGGCCGTCGACCCCACCTGGCGGTTCATGACGCTGGACTGGGACGGCAAGATCCGGATGGACTGCTCCTCGCCCTACGCGATGGCCAGCCTGATCGCCAACCGCGACCGCTTCCAGATCTCCACCGGCAACGACGCCGACTCCGACCGGCACGGCATCGTCACCCCGGACGCCGGGCTGATGAACCCCAACGCCTACCTGGCGGTGGCGATCCAGTACCTGTTCAGCCACCGGCCGAACTGGCGTCCCGACGCCGGGGTGGGCAAGACCCTCGTCTCGTCCTCGCTGATCGACAAGGTGGCGGCCGACCTCGGCCGGACGCTGGTCGAGGTGCCGGTGGGCTTCAAGTGGTTCGTCCCCGGGCTGATGAGCGGTGACCTCGGCTTCGGCGGCGAGGAGTCCGCTGGGGCATCGTTCCTGGCCAGGGACGGATCCACCTGGACCACCGACAAGGACGGCATCCTGCTGGCGCTGCTGGCCAGCGAGATCAGGGCCGTCACCGGCAAGAGCCCGTCCGAGTTGTACGCGGAACTGGAGGCCCGGCACGGCGCGTCCAGCTACGCACGGGTGGACGCCCCGGCGAACCGCGAGCAGAAGGCCAAGCTGGGCAAGCTGAGCGCGTCCGACGTGACCGCGACCGAACTCGCCGGCGAGCCCATCACGGCCACGCTCACCCACGCCCCAGGCAACGGTGCGGCGATCGGCGGGCTGAAGGTGACCACGGCGTCGGCCTGGTTCGCGGCCCGTCCGTCCGGCACCGAGAACGTCTACAAGATCTACGCCGAATCGCTCAAGGGTGCCGCACACCTGGCACAGGTCCAGGCCGAGGCCAAACAGGTGGTCGACGCCGTTCTGGCCTGACCAACAGGAATAGGGTGAACGCATGAGCAACGACGATCTCTTCATCTGCATCGACCATGTCGGCTACGCCGTCCACAACCTCGACGACGCCATCAAGTTCCACACCGAGGTGCTGGGATGGCGGGTGCTGCACCGCGAGACCAACGAGGAGCAGGGCGTCGAGGAGGCGATGATCGGCACCGGCGACCAGCTCGCCGAGAACGCCCAGGTGCAGCTGCTCGCGCCGCTGAACGAGAACAGCACGATCGCGAAGTGGATCGAGCGCAACGGCGGCAAGGGCGGCATCCAGCAGGTCGCCTACCGGGTGAAGGACCTGGACGCCGTGTCGGCGACCCTGCGCGAGCGTGGTGTCCGCCTGCTCTACGACGCGCCGAAGATCGGCACCGGTGGTTCGCGGATCAACTTCGCGCACCCCAAGGACGTCGGTGGGATCCTGCTCGAAATCGTGGAGCCGGCGGCCTCCGCGCACTGACCGAGTCCGTTCGAATGCCGCTGGCCCGGTTCCCCTGGGGGACCGGGCCAGTAGCATCGAAACAGACGTGAAGGGATGGGTGCGATGAGTGACGTGACGGCCGGGCTGGACCTGTTCGACGAGACCGCTTCCGCGGTGGGGAATTTCCCCCAGACGCTACGCGGGTACGACAAGGGTGCGGTCGACGCCTACGTCCGCGACGTCGAGGCGCAGCTGGCCAGGGCCAAGGCCCAGTTGCGGCACCAGCAGCGCCAGCTGGCGGAGGCCACCGCCCGCGTCGGGGACACCGACTTCGCCAAGCTCGGCGGGCATGCCCGCGGCCTGCTCAAGGCCGCCGAGTCGCAGGCGGACGAGCTCGTCGCGACCGCGGAGAACCGCGCCCGCCAGATCGTCGGCCAGGCGCACGCCGACGCCGAGAAGACCGCCGCGGAGGCCCGGCTCGCCCTGGACACCGCGCACGCGTCGTCGGTGGACGAACTGGGCGAGCTGCGCCAACGGCTCAGCGAGCAGACCGCCACCGAGCTGCAGGCGGCCAAGGACGAGGCGGCCGCCGTCCGCGAGTTCGCCGAGCGGCAGGCCGCGCAGCTGCTCGCGGATGCCGAGACGAAGGCCAAGGTCGTCGCCGAGGAGGCCCGGCTGGCCGCCGAGGCAACCCTGGTGAAGGCTGAGCGCGAGACCACCGAGCAGCGCCTCGCGGTCGTCGCGGAGAAGGAGTCGGCGCTCGCGGAGGTCCGCTCGGCGCACGAGGCGGCGTCCGCCGAGATCGAGCAGCTGCTGACCAGGGCCGGGCGGCAGAGCGCGGACTACACCAAGCGGCTCGAGGCGGACGCGCTGACCTGGGACCAGCGACGCCGGGCCGCCCAGGCCGAGGCCGAACAGATCGTCACCGCCGCGAAGGAGAAGGCGGACGCCATCCTCGCCACCGCCGTGGACACCGTGAGCCAGCAGCAGGCGGACGCGGAGCGCGCCGCGGAGCAGCGCAAGGCCGCGCTCGAGGCGGAGATCGAGGGACTGGTCGCGCGCCGCAAGGCGATCGTCGCCCAGCTCGGTGAACTGTCCGCGCTCGCCGGCAACAGCGCCGCCGACTTCGGAGACGGAGCCGCCACCCCGTGACCACCAGCGAGCCGGAACCCACCGGGCAGCCCGCGCCCGGTACGCCGCAGACCGGGCGGACGCCGGCGTCCGCCCGCACGCCGTCCACGCCACCGCCGACGCGGACGTGGCTGCGGAAGTGGCGCCGGACGACCCAGCCCACGCCCCCGGACCTCACCGACGGCCTGGACACCGCGCGCGAGCACCGCGTGTCGCTGCTCGACCGCAACCCCATCCAGATCGGCTTCTTCCTCACGATCGGTGCGATGACGGCGTACGGCGTGGTCACGCTGGTGGTGTCGCTGAGGACCGTGGTGGTCCTCGTGCTGCTCTCGCTCGCGATCGCCCTCGGCCTGAATCCCGCCGTCGACTGGCTGCACCACCACGGCGTCCGCCGCGGGGTGGCGGTGCTGATGGTCGCCCTCGGCTTGATCGGCCTCCTCGTGCTCGCGGGCTGGGCGCTGGTGCCGCTGGTGTCGGAGCAGGTCACGATCCTGCTGGCGCGCGCCCCCGGCTACCTGGAGAACCTCAGGCAGAACCCGCAGATCGCGGCGTTCGACGCCCAGTTCCACGTCATCGACAAGGCCGTGGACTTCCTCACCTCGGGAGAGCTCATCGGCGGCCTGTTCGGCGGCCTGGTCGGCGCCGGCCAGGTGGTGGCGAACACGGTGTTCTCGGTGATCATCACCACGGTGCTGACGCTGTACTTCCTGGTCACGCTGCCGTCGATCAAGGAACTGATCTACCAGCTGGCGCCGTCGTCGCGGCGGCCCCGCGTGAAGTACCTGGCCAACGAGATGTTCAAGCGGGTCGGCGGCTACGTGTCCGGGCTCTTCCTGGTCGTCCTGATCGCGATGAGCGTCTCGTTCCTGTTCCTCAACCTGGTCGGGCTGAGCCAGTACTCGCTCGCCCTCACCGTCGTGGTGGGCCTGTTCGCGTTCGTCCCGCTGGTGGGCACCACGATCTCGATGATCATCGTGTCGATCGTCGCGTTCTCGTTCTCACCGGTCACCGGCCTGATCACGCTGGTGTTCTACCTCGTCTACCAGCAGGTGGACGCGTACTTCATCCAGCCCCGGATCTTCTCCCACTCCGTGCAGCTCCCGGCCGTCCTGGTGATGCTGGCCGCGATCTCCGGTGGCCTGTTGCTCGGCCTCGTCGGCGCGATCCTGGCGATCCCGATCACCGCGGCACTGCTGCTCCTCTACCGCGAGGTCCTGCAGCCGCACCTGGACCGCACCTGAGCCTCCGTCCGCCCCTTCGCACCGAACGGCGATCAGAAGAGGCGGTCCTCGGCGTTGTCCAGGCCGCGCAGGGCGTCGTAGTCCACGACCACGCAGTCGATGCCGCGGGTGCCGGCGAGCACCTTGGCCTGCGGCTTGATCAGCTGGGCGGCGAACACCCCGCGGACGGGCGCCAGCAGCGGGTCGGCGTTCATCAGGGCCAGGTAGCGGGTGAGCTGCTCGACGCCGTCGATCTCGCCGCGGCGCTTCACCTCCACGGCGACGTAGCTGCCGGTGTGGTCGCGGAACAGCAGGTCCACCGGGCCGATCGGCGTGGGGTGCTCGCGGCGGACCAGCGTCCAGCCGTCACCGAACGTGGCGGGGTTCTCGGCCAGCAGCACCTGCAGGTGGGCCTCCACGCCGTCCTTCTGCAGGCCCGGGTCGACGCCCAGGTCGTGGCTGGAGTCGTGCAGCACCTCGCCGATCGCGATCTGCAGGGTGTCACCGTCGCCGTTGCGGACCTCCCACACCTCGGTGAGCCCGGCCTCGTCCGCCGCGGCGACCGCCTCGACGTCCTCGGGCGGCGGAGCGACCGTCAGCGTGCACGGCGCGCTCATCCAGTTCAGTGGCTTGTAGGCCCGGTCGTCGGCGTGGACGGAGACCGACCCGTCCGCCTTCACCATGATCAGCCGCGTGGCCATCGGGAGGTGTGCGGTGAGTCGTCCGGCATAGTCGACCTGGCAGCGGGCAATCAGCAGACGCACCCCGACAACCTACACCGGCATTCGGCACGGACTTGCCCGGCACCGCTGCCATGGCATAGGACTTCAGACATGGCCAAGCGACCCTCCAAGCACCTGCGCGCGCCCCGGCCCCTGTCGTCGGGCGCCTTCGCCCGACTGGAACGGAAGGCGGACGGGGACTGGATGGTGCAGACGATGCCGGCGGGCTCGGCCGTCAAGAGCTACAGCTGTCCCGGCTGCGGCCTGGTGGTCGCGGAGGGCACCGCGCACCTGGTGGCCTGGCCGCGGGAGGCGAGCATCGGCTCCGGCTCGGCCGTCGAGGAACGCCGGCACTGGCACACCTCCTGCTGGCAGCGGCGGCGCTGATGGCCCGCCTGTACACCGAACTGGTGGGATCCGGACGGCCGAGGTTCGCGTTCCTGCACGGCCTGTTCGGCCGGGGCCGCAACTGGACGCAGGTGGCCCAGGCGCTGGCGGAGGCCGGCTATCCCGGCGTCCTGTTCGACCTCCCGGACCACGGCGCGAGCGCCTGGACGCCCGGGTTCAGCTATCCGGGCATGGCCGCCGCGGTGGCGGACGAGATCGACGTGCGGCTCGGCTCCGCGGCCCGGCTGATCGTGGTCGGGCACTCGATGGGCGGCAAGGTCGCGATGCTCACCGCACTCAACCACCCGGAGCTTGTCTCCGGCCTGGCCGTGATCGACATCGCGCCCGGGCACTCCGCCCAGGTCGACACGTTCGGTCCGCTGGTGGCGGCGATGCGCTCGCTGGACTTCGCCACGCTCGGGTCCCGGGCGGAGGCGGACGAGCGGCTGCGCGCCGAGGTGCCCGACGACGCCGTCCGGCTGTTCCTACTGCAGAACCTGCGCCGCAAGGGCGGCTGGCACTGGCAGCCGAACCTCGCGATGCTGGGTGACTCGCTGGACGCCATCGGCGGCTGGCCCGAGGTGACCGCGGCACCGTACCCGGGTCCGGTGCTGTGGCTGGCCGGCCAGCACTCCCCCTACGTGCGTCCCGAACACGAGCCGGAGATGACGCGGCTCTTCCCCGCCGTGCGCACGGTGGTCGTGCCCGGCGCGGGCCACTGGGTGCACGCCGATGCGCCGGACGCCGTGATCGCTGCGTTGCTGGACTTCGCGGAGACCGTGGACTCCACGCGCTGACCGGCGCGGGCCGCGATCAGCCCGGGGTGACCGCCGTGATCACCGCCGGCTGGTTCGGCTTGCCGCTGCCGTCGGGGTAGCTGCCGTCCTGGCCGCCCTTCGCGAGCGTCGTCAGGGCCTTGATGCCCGCCGCGTCGGTGTGGCCGAACACGGTGTAGCTGGGCGGCAGCTGGCTGTCGGCGAACACGATGAAGAACTGCGAGCCGTTCGTGCCCGGTCCGGCGTTGGCCATGGCGAGCGTGCCGGCCGGGTAGGTCTCCGTGCCGGTCAGCTCGTCCGCGAACTGGTAGCCCGGGCCGCCCGAGCCGGTGCCGGTCGGGTCGCCGCACTGCAGGACGAACAGGCCCGGCCCGTCCACCATCCGGTGGCAGGAGGTGCCGTCGAAGAAGCCCTGGCGGGCCAGCGACACGAAGCTGTTCACCGTGCAGGGTGTCTTCGCCTGGTCGAGGGTGAGGGCGATCTTCGTGTCGTTGAGCTGCAGGGTGTGGGCCAGCGTCCCGGTGTTGGCCACGCCCGAGGTGGGCGGGAGTTCGACCTGTTTCGCGGCGTCCCCCGTGGCCTGGTACTCGCAGGTGGCTCCGGAGGCCGCGGTCGGGCTGGCCGGGCCGGCGGGGACGACGGACGTGCAGGCGGCGAGCAGGGCCAGCGACGCCAGGATCGGAAGCAGCAGGATGGGCTTGGTCACCGGACCACCCTGCCACATCGGTCCGGGTAGGTTGGCACCATGGTCAACCTCACCCGCATCTACACCCGCACCGGGGACGCCGGCCGGACCCGCCTCTCGGACATGTCGGAGGCCGCGAAGACCGATCCGCGCGTGGAGGCCTACGGACACGTGGACGAGGCGAACTCCGTCCTGGGTGTGGTGACCACGCAACCCGACCTGCCCGACGAGGTCCGCACGGTACTGCGGCACATCCAGAACGAGCTCTTCGACTGTGGCGCCGACCTGTCCAACCCGCTGGCCGAGAACCCGCGGTACGAGCCGCTGCGGATCATCCAGCCCAACATCGACCGCCTCGAGGCGTGGTGTGACGAGTTCGGCGACCCGCTGCCGCCCCTGCGGTCGTTCATCCTGCCCGGCGGGACGCAGACCGCCTCGTTCCTGCACCTGGCGCGCAGCGTCGTCCGTCGTGCCGAGCGCGCCGGCTGGGCAGCCGCCGAGGCCTACGGCACGGAGCCGGGCACCGACGACCGTCCGGGCGGCGTCAACCCGCTCGCCCTGCACTACCTGAACCGCCTCTCCGACCTGCTGTTCATCCTCGCCCGCCTGGCCGGCCAGTCGTCCGGCGAGGTCCTCTGGATCCCCGGCAAGGACCGCGAAGTCACCGACCCCCGAGCCAAGCGCCAGCGCTCCCGGATCACCCGCGACTAGCGGGGACGGTTCCCCACTCGGTCCACCCAAACCCAGGGACGGTTCCCCACTCGGTCC
>DAINOM010000077.1:1260-2232 GCA_036735445.1 Propionicimonas sp. | reverse complement strand
GGGACGGTTCCCCACTCGGTCCACCCAAACCCAGGGACGGTTCCCCACTCGGTCCGTCACCGTCCGCGTCGATGGCGGATCAGCCAGGTGTGGCCCGAACCGCATGCATCCGCTTGAGACTGGTGGCGCTCAGGCCGGTCAACTTCGCGAGCTGAGCGAAGCTGACCGAGCGGGTCCGAAGGTCGCGGATCGCCCCCTTCTGCGACTCCCTGTCCAGCGCGAGGAAACACTCAGGGCTATCCGCGCCGCACGCCTGCTCGAGGAAAGCCAGGACCTGATCGTCGGAGTAGCGTGGACGTGGCCCGTGCGGCAACGGCTGCTCCAGGGGCACCATCGCACTCTCCGTGGGCACCCTGAGCGGATCTCCCGGCAGCAGTCCGTCGAGGACGTCAGCGTCGACGACTCCCCCGGATCCCCCGAACAGCCGTCGGCTACTCCAGTGGTAGTCGTCCGACTGGCCCACGATTCCGGCCTCGACCGGGTTGTTCCAGACGTATCGGAGCAGAGTGATGAGATGTGCGTCGTCCTCGACAGGGACGCTCTTGAAGCGATCCTGGAAGAGATGACCTGCGCGTCCGTACTTCTTGTTGAACCATGGCGCGTAGCGCACGCCGATTCGCCTGACGGCGTCGCCGAGCGGCTCGGTGCCCGTGCGGATCACCAGGTGAACGTGGTTGTCCATGAGGCAGTATGCGAGCAGCCGGAAGTCGGACGCCTCCTTGGCCGCCTCCAGTGCCCGGAGGAACCGCTCTCGATCTTCGTCCTCCAGGAAGACCGGGTCGCGGTTCACCCCCCGAAGCATCACGTGGTAGATCCCGGTGCCGGCGACCTGCCGTGCCCGTCTAGGCATCGCGCTCCCTTGGCTGAGTGTTCAGGGTTGCGAGCTTAGGCACGGGGACGATGGGTCGAGCCGGTTATCCACAGGCCTTTTTCTGGACAACGTCTGCGGCAGGCCGGCAACGACGGCAGTGG
>DAINOM010000077.1:0-1160 GCA_036735445.1 Propionicimonas sp. | reverse complement strand
ACCGAGTAGAGAACCGTCCCCAAGCTGACGTGGACCGAGTAGAGAACCGTCCCCAAGCTGACGTGGACCGAGTAGAGAACCGTCCCCAGGTCAGCGGTAGCGGGCGCCGGGGGGCGCGGACTCCAGCCAGCTGAGCAGGCCGGTCAGGGACGCGACGGACATCGCCAGCTCCCAGGAGTCGCCGTCGGCGAGCTCCATCCTCATGATCCGCTGCTGGTCGTAGAGCAGGACCGACTCGATCGGGTCGGGGTCGCGCTGCGCGCCGGCCTTCGACTGCGACCGGGGGAAGATCACCCGAGGACGGAGCGAGACCGAGAACGCGCGAAACCACTCCAGGTTGTCGCCGGAGTACCGGGCCACGCCGAGCACCCAGCCGGTACCCGGACGCTTCGTCGACAACCTCAGCGAGCAGTCGAACAGGCCGCCCTGCCGGGACAGCCAGCGCCGGCGGGCGCCGAGCAGCACCACGGGCACCAGCAGCACGACGACCAGCGTCAGCGCCACCACCTCGGTGATGCCCAGCCAGTCCATTCGCGCGGTCCGGGACTACCGCGACTGCTGGGCGAGGTGGGCGGCGCGAACCTGGGCCTGCGCCCGGAGGAAGTGCTGGCGGGTCTCCTCGTCCAGCTCGCCGGCGTTCAGCCGCCGCTCCGCCGCCGCCAGTTCGTGCTCGGCCGCGTTCAGGTCGATCTCCCTCGCCACCTTCGCGAACTGCGACAGCAGCGACACCCGGTTGTCCGCCACGGAGATGAAGCCGCCGTCGATGGCCAGCACCTCACGGTTGCCGTCCGCGGTCAGCACCTCGGCCGCGCAGGGCACCAGCGCCGCCAGGAACGGCTCGTGGTTGGGCAGGATGCCGAGGTCGCCCTCTGTAGTCCGGGCGATGATGCTCAGGGCGTCGCCCTCCCAGGCGATGCCGCTCGCCGCCACCACCTCGACCCGCAGGACTCCGGCCACGTCAGCCTTCCTTCTGGATCCGGTCCCAGTTGGCCATCACCATGTCCATGCCGCCGACGTTGAAGAACGCCTGCTCGGCGATGTGGTCGACCTCGCCGTCGCAGATCATCTGGAAGCTCTCGATGGTGTCGGCCAGCGGCACCGTCGATCCCGGCACGTTGGTGAACTTCTCGGCCATGTAGGTGTTCTGGCTGAGGAACTGC
>DAINOM010000076.1:0-15670 GCA_036735445.1 Propionicimonas sp. | reverse complement strand
CTCGTCCGGCAACTGGCCGCCAGCCGCCGGCAGCGCCACCGGGGCACCACGACCACCGGCATGGTGGTGGACGTCGAGTTCCGCGTCGAGAGCGTCGGCGACGGCGGGATGACCACGCGGGTGCCGACCGTCGAATTCACCGACCCGCACGGCAACCGGAGGCAGTTCAAGAGCCGCGTCTCCGTCCCGGACTGCCCCCTGCCCGGCGGCAGCCTGCCGGTCTGGTACGACCCGGACGACCCCGGGACGGAGGCCGAGGTGGTGGACACCCGGCCGGGCTGCTCAGCGGCCGGCTATGTCGCCGGGATCGTCATCGGAGTCCTGCTCGCGCTCGGCGCGGTGTGGTTCAACGCGACCTGGCTGGCCCACGTCCGCTGACCCCCCGCGGCGAACGGGCGGACGGGGCGTCCGGGCTGACCAGATAAGCCCCAAGGCCGAACTCGGCGAGCCACTGCAGCACGTCCAGCAGCAGTCGGGGCAGGTCCACGGACGAGCCGAGGGCCCCGCCGGAGACCAGGATCAGGGCGGTGTACATCGCCCAGCCGAGCGCACCCGCGACCAGCGCGGTCGGCAGGTACTCCCTGCGGTGCCGCACCTCGTAGCGTCGCCGGACCAGCTGGGCGGTCCACATTCCCGCGACCAGCCGGAGCAGCGCGAGGACGAGGATCATCAGCCCCACCACCACGGTCGCGCCGAGCGGGGCGAGTGTCTTCGCCATCGCGTCGGAGACCAGTAGCGCGAAGAGCAGGGTCAGGCCGAGGCCGAACAGGCCGCCGACGGCCGCACTGCCCCACGAGATCTGCCGCACCCGCTCCATCACCACCTGCGCGCTCACCTCACTCGTCCGCCTGCACCACGATGCTGGCCAGCATCGCCTGCCAGACCTGGTCGCTGAAGTCGTCGGCCGCCGCGGCGTAGCGGAAGCCGAACTGGGGTTTGCCGTCGACCTGCACGGTGAGGTCGCGGACGCGGTAGTCGGCCGGCTCGATCTTCGTGTCCAGCACCGAGGTCGCCGCGTCCATGTGGTAGCCGTACTCGAACCAGACCGCGCTCACCGCACCGGCGACCTCGACCTCGTTGAGGTCACCGACCCGGGCGTCCGGGATGTCCGAGCGGATCTTCACCTGCGCCAGCTGCGCCTGCGAGGCGGCCGTGCCGAGGTTGTCCGTCCGGTCCACCCACACCGCGAGGCTGGGCTGCAGGGTGGGCTGCCCGGCGAAGGGGATGCCCACCTCCAGCTGGGCCTGCGGGTACGAGCGCATCTTTGTCGGGATCTCCGCCCACTCCTCGGGGATGGCGACGCGGAAGCCGTCCCCCTCCCGCAGGGTGAACCCCGCCGGGACGCTCGCCGACGCGCCGGACGGGCTTGCGACCGGGCTCGTGGTCGGGGTCGGGGTGGCTGCCCCTCCGGTGCACCCCCCGACCCCGACCCCGAGGGTCCCAACCAGCAGCATCGTGAGGATGCTCCGCATGCTCCACTTCCTTCCGTGCACGTCCGCGCCCATCGTCACTGGCAGGTCGACAGGGGGACGGTGGGTCCGCCCGTGCGGTGGTCGTACCCGGTCGCGTTGACGAGGATCCGGCTGGTCGCGGTGAGGTTCACGCCCCCGCCGAACACGCCGGCCTTGGCGTCGTAGTCCTTGTCGCTGCCGCCGCCGCCCACAGTACCCATCACGTAGTCGTAGTTGGCCTCGTAGCTGTCCGCCGCGATCCGCTGCTGGAGCTCGACCCAGGCCGCGATCTGCGCGGGCGACATCGACAAGTTGGGCAACGCGACCGCTCCGGTGTAGTCGCCGGCGCTGACCGAGCCCACCGTGAACGTCTTGTCGAACGCGGCCCGGTTCGCCGGGTCGTTGAGGTCCAGGGTCCAGGTCGTGGTGTGGATCCCGCCCACCCCACCCTTCATGGCCGGGATCTTCACGTTGCCGGCCTGTGCGGTGGCGTCGCCGATGGCCTGGCCGGTGACCTCCCCGGTCACGACGAGCTGGGTGGGCCTGCCGTCGCTGTCGAACACGACCTTGTACGAGCCCTTGGCCCCGCCGACGGCGCTCACGCCGAACAGCGCGCCGATACCGGTCTTCGGGTCGCCCAGCTGGGCACTCACCCCTCCGCTCAGCTTGCCCTCGACGGTGCCGGTGAACGACGAGCCCTTCGAGGAGTCGAGCCAGACCAGCGCCTCACCCTTCGCGCTGAGCTCGAACTCCGCCTGGGCGCGGATCTGCCCCTGGCCCAGCTTCCCGTTCGCGCTCGCCTTGGAGCCCACCGCGATGCTGACCGCGTCGGCGGTGTTGTTGGCGCGCTCCTGCGCGTTCCGGGCCCGTTCCGCGTCACTCGTCCAGGGCGCCTTGTCGGTGACGTTCTCCTGCAGCCAGTTGCCCAGCCGGGTGGAGAGCTCGTCGAGCGTCTGCTTGCCCGGCAGCACGGCATCGCCGATCCGGTTCATCATGTCCCTGCGCTCGTCGAGGAACGCCTGCGCCGACTGCGCGTCCGGGAACTGGTAGGTGTACTTGAGTTCGCCGTTCACGACCCCGTACACGCTTCCCTTGGCCGCGGCGCTGCTGCCGATGCCCGCTTCGAGGCCGGCCTCGGTCGTCTGGCTGAGCGTGACGGTCGCGGTGCCGTCGGCGTTGATCCTGATCTCGTCCGCGCCGCCCTCGCCCACCCGGATGCCGTAGACGACGGCGTGGACGTTGTCGGTGCGGTTGGTCTGGGACGCGATGCACGGGACGCTGAGGTCATCGGCCCGGTCCTGCGGGGAGGGGTCGTCCTGCCCCGGGTCGTTCTGACCCGGGTCGTCGGGCTCGTCCGGCGTGGGCGCCGGTTCGTGGGACGACGGGTCGTCGCCGCACTGCAGGCCGTCCATGCCGGGGGCGGTGCTGAACGCGCGGCAGACCCCCCACCAGACCGTCTGCGGCAGCGACGATGGTTCGCTGACCCGGCCGGCGACCCCGACGATCAGCATGGACACGACGAACATCACCCCGACCAGCTCGACCGTGGCCGCGCCCCTCTCGGAGCGGGGACCGGCGCCAGGGGTGTGGCCGACACGGAGGATCATGGCCACCATCCTCCCGGCGGCCCGGGTCGGGCGCCCAGAGCGCATCGGCCCAACCACGGTGGGACCTAGGTCCCTACGCTGCGGCCGTGGTCCCGACAGGCTCGACCAACGACGGGGTCACGCTCAGGCGGCCAGCAGTGCGAGCGCGGCGCCGAGCACCATGGCCGGGCCGAAGCTGAACGAGTCGTGCCGGCCGGCCCGTCCGCTCACCAGCAGGACCCCGGCCCACACCGCCCCGATCACGAAGGCCAGCAGCACGCTGACCCACACGCCCTGCCAGCTGAACCAGCCCAGGGTGGCGCCGATGCTCAGCGCGAGCTTCACGTCACCGGCGCCGAGGCCCTCCTGGTGCGGCGGCACCACCCGGGACAGCACCATCAGGCCCAGGTACAGCGCAGCCAGCCCGAGCGCGCCGACGACGGTGCGGAGCGCGGCGTCCGGGCGCGCGAACAGCCAGGCCAGCGCGAGGCCCCAGGCGACGGCGAAACCGGCGAGCGGCAGTGTCAGCACGTTCGGCAGCCGGCCCACGTCGGCGTCGATCCCTGCGGCGAACATCCACCCCAGCACCAGCAGCACCGGACCGATCGCCACCCACCAGGGCCACCGCCCGGCCACTCCCGTTGCGGCGACCACCGCTGCCACGGGGGTCACCACGGCGACCCAGACGTGGGCGCGCGCAGGCAGGTCGGCGTCCTCGGGAAGCCGGTGCTGCCGGCGCCGCAGCCGCAGGGCGAAGCCCACGCCGGCGGCGACGGCCACCACGAGGACGATCCCGAGGAACAGCGGGGTGCTCATCCCGTGCTGGGCCCGATCGTCAGCCGGTCACCCACCACCACGCCGTGGGCCGCCAGGAATCCCGCGGCGGTCTCGACCGTGACGTGCGCCCGCCGCCGGATCGGCGTCATGCCGACCCACGGACGCAGGGTGCGGACGTCGAGGACGGTGCCGTCCGCCGCGAGGGTGGCGGCGTCGATGGCGTAGCGCATGCCCATCATGTGCACGCTCGGGCACGGCTCGAGCCACAGGGCGCCCTCGATGCCGGACGTGCCGAGCAGCCCCTTCGCCCGGCTCGCCGGGGTGTCGGCGACCACCAGCGGCGCGATCGGCGTCCCGTTGTGCAGCAGCGTGCCCGGGCCGGGTCCGGCGACCGGCCGCCCGCTCACGCGACCAGCCTGATCTCCGCGCGGAACGCCGCGAGCGAGGCCTTCGGCGTGGGCGTGGGCGTGGGTGAGGGCTCCGCGTCGTCGTCATCGTCGTCGTCCGCCGGCGGAGGCGGGGGCGGTTCGGGCGTCAGCGCGTCCTCAAGATCGGCCCACGCCAGGCAGTGGCCGTGGTACTCCAGGCCGAGTCGGGAGCCCTTCCAGCAGGCGCCGCCGGTGAGGTCGACGACGGCGCTCGCGTCCGCCTCGGCCCTGGTCGCGGTGTGGGCGACCGTGTCGATGTTGCGCGTGTCGACCGAGAACTCCAGTCCCCGCGCCGTCCGGTGCACGTTCAGCCGGGTCACCTGGGCGCCGTTCGCGGCGGCGAGCTCGCGGGCCCGGGCAGCCACCGGACCCTGGTCGAGCAGGGCGACGTCCGTGGTCAGCAGGGGCCGCAGCCGGTCGAGCGCCTCGTCGACGTCGGCCCCGTCCGCCCGTTCGACGATCCGCGCCACGTACGTGCGCCACTCCTCCGCCGCACCCAGCGCGGCCGCGTCCGCCGCCGTGCTGGTCTCGGTGCGCTTCATCACGCCGTCCCCGGCGACGCTGATGATCACCAGTGCGACGAAGAGCAGCGCCGGGACGGCGAGGATCAGGACCATCGACGCCTGCCCCCGCTCGCTCAGCCTCCGCTTCACTTCACGCTCACCTCCACCCGACGGTTCAGGGCGCGGGCGCGGGTGAGCTTGTCACCGGACAGTCCGCTCTCCTTCACGCGGGGATCGGACTCCCCCCTGCCCGCCACGCTGAAGGTCCATCCCGTCCCCAGCCGTTGCTGCAGTGCGGCCCTCACCGCCGCGGCCCGGCGCTCGGAGAGGTTCTGGTTGTGGGCGGTGCTGCCGGTGGAGTCGGTGTGGCCGACGATGGACACCGACCGGCCCTCCTGCCCCTGCAGCGCCTTCGCGGCCCGGTCGAGGACGGCGTTGGCCTTCCCGGTCAACGTCGCCTTGTCGATGTTGAACAGCACCGCGGTGTCGAGGTCGATCTCGCCGTCACCGATCGTCGCCCCCGTGGTCACCTGCCGCCACCGGTAGCGGACGGCGGCGTCGCTGCGGGTCGCCGAGCCGGCCGCGGCCACTGCGGAGAACGGCCACCCGACGGTGGGGGCGACCAGCACGTCGGGCGAACCGGGGTCGGGGACCGTGATCTCGCCCTCGACGGCCTTGCCCCTGCCGGCGAGGTCGAGCTCGGTGCACGAGTCGCAGGCCCCCTTGGTGCCCGGCTTCGGCCAGCCGCCCCAGACCCCGCCGGGGTCCACGGCGACCAGCGCCTGGAAGGACGGGGCGTAGTCGTTCAGCGACTGCCATGGCGCGGAACCGAGCTGGTCGGGCCTGCGGGTGACGAACGTCGTCCCCTCGATCCCGGCCTCGGGCGCCTCGATCGCGAACCGCACCGTGATGCCGCCGGAGGCCGGCCGGCTGGCGGTGAGGAGGCGAAGCTGGTAGCCGGAGCCCAGCGGCACCACCGACCGCGTCGGCATCGTCGGGCTGACCGCCACGCCGGCGAAGGTGCCGACGTCCCGCAGGCTCAGGTCCACGCTGGTCGCGCCCTTCGGTGCCGAGACCACGACATAGGCGGGGACGTCACCTCGGCCCTTCGGATAGGTCACGGCCATCGAGCACAGGCAGTAGCCCGTCGCCGTCCGCACCGCGCGATAGCTCGCGTCGTCGCCGGTCACCGTCAACCGCACGTCGGCGAACTCCCAGACCTTGCCGTAGTAGCCGCCGTTCCTGCGGTCGCCCTCGTGGAACCAGGCGTCGTACGCCGGGTCCTGCCAGACCTGCATGTCCGGCCGGACCGCGTTGTCGGCATTCAGCCGGAACTCGGCCAGCACCCGGTCGTCGGCCAGCCGGTAGACCCCCATCAGGTCGACCCGCCAGCCCTGCCGGGACATGTTGAGGCTGCGATCGCTCAGCTTCCGGCCCACCTTGGAGGCCAGCGGCTCTCCCCACTGTGCGACGTCGCGGTCGGCGGGCAGGTCGTAGGCCTCGCCGAGCACCACCGGAGCAGCGCTGGGAGCGGCGGACGTGGCAGCGGTGGACGCCGTCGTCGGCGCCGGGGTGGTCGGGGCAGTGCCGGGCGTGCAGCCGGCGAGGACGAGCAGAGCCACGCTCACGACCGCGATGGGTCCCTTCACTTTCCGCCTCCTGGGGTAGACGTCGTGCCACCACAACCGTAGCCGGGCACCACCGACCAGGTCGGGGTGCCCGGCTACCGGCACCGACTGTTACCGCGTACCCGACACCACGTTGCTGATCGCGGTGCCGATGGCGTCCAGGATCGACTGGCCGATGGACGTGCCGTCCGCGCCCTTGAAGAAGGTGAGGATCGCGACCGCGATGGCGGCGACGATGAAGACGATGCCGACGTACTCGACCGTGCCCTGGCCGCGCTGGGAGCGGATCAGGTGCTGCAGACCGGTCGTGGCCTTGACGTAGAGCTCGAGTGCGGTGTTCATGGTGTTCCCTCTCTGACGGCCCCACTGGGGGTGGTGGCTTGACACCAGGAACACTACGGACGCCACTGGTCCCCACCCCAGAGCCCTTGGGCCCAAACCGGGGCCCAACCTGGCGCGGGCACAGGACCCACCGTCACTCGCTCAGCCAGGCCACGATGGCCTCGGTCCGGCTCGCCACCGCCATCTTCGTGTAGATGCGGTTGAGGTGGTTCTTGACCGTCTTCTCGGACAGGAACAGCCGCTTCGCGATCTGGGCGTTGCTGAGGCCGTCGGCGAGCGCGCCGACCAGTTCGGCCTCGCGCGCGGTGAGCCCGAGCCTGGCCGCCCGGTCCTGGGGCGGCGCCGGCGCAGATGGCGGCGCGGTCATCGCCTCGGCCGCCGGCGGGCTGAGCACCATGCCGCCCTGGCTGCAGGTGGCGAGGGCCGCGAGGAGCTCCGCCTCGCCGAACTCGCCGTGCACCAGGTAGCCCTTGGCGCCGAGAGCCAGCGCACGCCGGACGGTGTCGCCGTCCTCGGCACTGGTGAGCATCACCACCGGGATGCCCTGCATCCCCTGCAGTGCGGTCAGCCCGTCCATCACGGGCATCCGCACGTCCAGCAGGACCACGTCGAAGCGGTCGGCGCCGGCGACCGCGGCCAGTGCCTGCTCGCCGTTCGCCGCCTCCACCACCTCGGTGACCTGTGGCAGGTCGGCCAGCATCGTCCGCAGCCCGATCCGCACGATCGGGTTGTCGTCCACCACGAGCACCCTCATGACGTTCCCCCGTTCCTCTCCTCCGCCAGTGGAAAGCCGATCCGCACGGTGGTCCCCCCGCCGCCGGACTCGATGTCACAGCTGCCCCCGACCAGGCCGGCCCGTTCCCGCACCCCGGCGAGACCGAAGTGGCCGTCCCGGGCCAGCTCCTGCGGCGACGACCCGCCGATGCCCACGCCGTGGTCGGAGACCTCGAGCACCGCGCGCCCGTCCCCCCGGCTCAACCGGACGGTCACGTCCGGGCTGCGGCTGTGCCGGCGCACGTTCTCCAGCAGCTCGCCGAGGATCCTGAGCACCTCGTGCCGGGTGCGCACCGACACCCGGACGGGCACCGCGTCCAGTTCCTCGGCCACCCGGATGCCCGGGTTGGCCTCCGCCCACTGGGCGAGGGTCGCGCGGCAGCAGGGGGCCAACTCCCCCGCAGGCTCCTGACGCAGCTCGAAGAGCAGGTCGCGGGACTCCTGCCGGGCGATGTCGAGGGAGTGGGTCAGTTCCCTCGCCTTCGCGCTCTCCGGATGGCCGTCCCGCACCAGCTGCCGGCTCAGCGACTCGGCGATCATGTGGCAGCCGTGCAGGGTCTTGGCGACGCCGTCGTGCAGTTCGTGGGCCAGTCGCAGCCGCTCTCGGCTGGACGCCTCCGCGCGCTCGAGGAGCTGGCGCTGCTCGACCAGTTCGACCCGTGCGGCGAGGAGGTTGCGCAGGTACAGCCCGCCCAGGCTGCAGGCCGACTGCAGCACGACGAGGCTGAGCAGCCAGATCGACTCCTTCACGCTGCCGCCGCCGAGCGTCGGGAACACCCCGGCGATGGCGAAGCCGATGATCGGCATGAACGCGCCCAGCGAGATCATCATGGCCCTGGTCCCGCCGGCGCAGGCGAGCAGGGCGAGGGTCGCCCCGAGGTAGGCGCCGCCGACGCCGCTGTCCCCGAACTCGACGAACAGCAGGATCGCCACCAGCGACTCCAGGGTCGGATACCACCAGCCCCGGACGACCCGTGCCCCGAGCGGATCCCAGTGCCGCAGCAGCAGGTAGGACATCGCCAGGCTGATGCCGATCATGACCACGACCTCCCAGCCGAGGCCCATCGCCGGCACCGCGATCATCATCAGCACCACGCAGGCGAGCCGGACGTCGCAGAGCACCTTGACGGCCATGCCCAGGTCGTGGCTCAGCCCGGGGGTCAAAACAGCTCGCCCAGCAGGTCGGAGTTGGACAGCAGCACCGAGGCCAGGATCAGCAGCATCGCCCCGGGCAGGATGACGATGCTCACCACCAGGCTCACCTTCGGTGACGTCTTGGCCGCCTGCCGCCGGGCCTCCTGGGCGGCCTCCCGGCGGATGTCGGCCGCGATCTCGTTGAGCGCCCCCGACAGCGGCGCGCCGAGCTCCTCCGCGTGCAGCATCGCGGTCACCCACGAACCGACGGACGGGCTGTCGTTGCGGTCGCGCAGCGCGCTGAGGGCGTTGCGCCGGGAGACGCCCAGCCGCATGTCCTCCAGCACCCGGCGCATCTCCTGGCTGAGCGGACGCTCGTCCGCCTCCGCCACCCGCTCCATGGCGCTCTGCAGCGACAGTCCCGCCGACACGGTGACGGCGAGCACGTCGAGGAAGTCGGGCAGTTCGCGGGAGATGGACGCCTGCCGCCGGTTGGCCAGGCCCCGCAGCCACAGCGGCAGCATCAGGGCGAACACGACCAGGCTGATCCCCGCGAGCTGCCACAGCCCGGCCATCAACAGCAGGCCGCTGGTGAACACGCCGATCGCGATCAGTCCCGCCTGCCGCCGGATGTAGTCCCTGGCGGCCATGCCCTCCGGGCGTCCGGCGCGGTCGAGCAGCTGGTCGAGCTGCGCCAGCCGGTAGGGGCCGTAGAGGGAGAGCAGGTAGCGCTGGAACCGGACGCCGAGGTACTCGCTGAGCCGCACGACCGGCCCCGGTCCGCGCTCGGCCACCTCCGCCGCCGGCGCCAGTTGCTCCTCCACGTCCTCCAGGCCGGTCGACCGGCTCATCCGCCAGCCGGCGACGAACAGGACGAAGATCGTCACGGTGGCGAGTCCGAACAGCAGGGGGGCCATCTCAGATCTCGATCCTGGTGATCCGGTTGATCAGCAGGTGCCCGGTGACGAACAGCGCACCCGAGACCACGAGGACGACCTGCCCCGGCAGCGTCTGGACGAGGATGTCGAGCGCCCCCGGCGAGATCAGGTTCATCACCAGCACCGAGCCGAGCGCG
Organism: Propionicimonas sp.; assembly: GCA_036735445.1. GTDB lineage: Bacteria > Actinomycetota > Actinomycetes > Propionibacteriales > Propionibacteriaceae > Propionicimonas. Next base: position 5,972 of record DAINOM010000076.1, on the reverse strand, counting down.
ATCGCGACCACCAGCCAGCCGATGAACACCGCGCCGGTGGTGGTGGTCTTGAGCTCGCGGTTCAGCTCGCGGCGCTCATCCAGGGTGTTGGCGATGCTGGTCAGGGCGGAGACCAGGGCGCCACCGGCCCGGCTCTGCACGACGATCGTCTTCACCAGCACCGACAGCTCCGGCGAGGGCAGCCGCCGGGTGAGGTCGCGCAGGGCGTCCTCCAGCGGGGTGCCGAGGCTGAGCCGCCGGCCCACCTCGGCGAACTCCTCCGAGGCCGGCGCGTTCATCTCCCTCGCCACGAGGTCGATGCCGCTGCGCAGGGCCAGGCCGGCGTTGGCGGCGTTGCCGAGGACGCGGGCCAGTTCCGGCAGCTGGACGATGAACCGCTCGGCCCGCCGTCGCTGCTGCCGCACCAGCCACCGGTCGGCCAGGAAGGCGACGCCGAACATGATCACGACGCTCCCCAGGTAGCCCATCAGCGGCTGGCTGACCAGGCCGACCAGCAACGCGCCCGACGCCACCAGGCCGATGAAGTCGGCCGGGCCGAGGTTCAGGCTCGCGCCGGCGAGCCGCTGGTCGAGCCGGGTGCCGCGGACGGTGGAGCGGACGAGGTGGTTCGCCCGGCGCCGCCACCGCGCGAACAGGCTCCCCGTCTGGTCGCCGGTGGAGGCCAGCACGATCTCCGTCCGCCGGCTGGTCGCGTCGTACATCGCCGCGCCGGCGATCAGCAGCAGGACGAGCGCGACGAGGGTCATCACCACGAGGGTCAGGGCGTCCACCGCGTGCCCCCTTCGGTGAAGGCGACCGGGAGGTTCTCACCGCCGGCGATCAGTCGTTCCACCAGCTCGCCGGGCAGGCGTCCGGCGACGAACCGTCCGCTCACCTGCTGGCCGCGCACCAGCGGTTCGTGCACGTACTCGAGCACCGGCTGGACGACGTAGGGCTCGCGACGCTTCGAGGTGAGGGCGGCGATCTCCACGACCTTGCGGCTGCCGTCGGGGAACCGGCCGAGGTGGACGATGATGTCGATGGCGGCGTTGATCTGGTCGCGCAGCACGTCGACCGGCAGTTCCAGTTCGCTCATCGACGCCAGGGTCTCCAGGCGCATCAGGGCGTCGGTGGCCGAGTTGGCGTGCACGGTGGCCAGCGACCCGGCGTGGCCGGTGTTCATCGCCTGGAGCATGTCGAGGGTCTCGCCGCCACGGACCTCGCCGACCACGATCCGGTCCGGGCGCATCCGCAGGCTGTTGCGGACCAGGTCCCGGATCGTCACCTGGCCCTTGCCCTCGACGTTCGGCGGACGGGCCTCCAGCCGGCCGACGTGGGGCTGCTGCAGCTGCAACTCGGCCACGTCCTCGATCGTGATAATCCGGTCCTCGGGCGGGATCATCGCCGACAGCGCGTTCAGGAAGGTGGTCTTCCCGGTGCCGGTGCCGCCGGAGATCACGATGTTGAACTCGGCCCGGACGCAAGCGCTGAGCAGCAGCATGGCCTGCTGGTCGAGGGTGTCCCGCTCGACCAGCTCCGCCAGCCGGAACGACCGCGGGAACCGGCGGATCGTGACCAGGGCGCCGTCCACGGCCAGGGGCGGGATGATCACGTTCACCCGTTCCCCGGTGGCCAGTCGCACGTCCACCATCGGGCTGGACTCGTCCACGCGGCGGTTGGCCCGGGAGACGATCCGGTCGATGGTCTGCATCAGCTGCGCGTCGGAGGAGAACGCGACCGGGCTGCGTTCCACCACGCCGCGCCGCTCCACGTAGACCGTCTGCGGGCCGTTCACCATGATCTCGGTCACCGACGGGTCGGCGAGCAGGGGTTCGAGCACGCCGAGGCCGAGGGCCTCGTCCACCACCCGCTTGATGAAGTCCGCACGCTCCCGGGCGTTCATCACCGGGCCCTCGATGCTGAGCAGGTCGCCGAGACGGCGCTCCAGCCGCACCCGGCGCTGGGCGTCGCTGAGGTTGCGCAGCTCCTCCCGGTCGAGCTCGTCGATCAGCCGGCCGAGGTAGAGGCCGACCTGGTCGACCTTCTCGGCCTCGTTGACGCCTTCGGCGTGGACGACCCGGTCCCTCAGCGGCATGACGTCAACCTCGGCATGGTCGCCGACCGCGACACCTCGAACTCCGCGGCGCCCAGGTGGATCACGCTCAACCGCAGGCCGGCGACCACCGTGGCGTCGTACGAGTCGCCGGAGCGGCTGGTGGCGACATCGCGGATGTGGACGAAGTCGGGCACGGCGCGGGCCGCCGCCTGGCCCGGCGACAGCGAGGCGCAGCTGTCGGCCGCCGCCCTGGCCGCGTCCTTGGCCGCCACCTCCAGCGCCCCGAGCCCGGAGGCCAGCACGATGCCCTGGACGATCAGCATCGTGCAGACCACCAGCAGCGGGACGGCGACCACCAGCTCGACCAGGATCGAGCCGCGCTCGCCGCGCCGGCTCACCGGTCGTCCTCGGGGACGTAGGCGGCCGAGACCGTGACCGTGTCCAGGCCGTCGGGGATCCACCCGTACAGCTTGGGCACGCCGACGCGGACGGTGACCGTGTGCGCCGAGCGGTTCACCGACGCGTCCGCGGTGAACCGGAAGCCGGACACCGCATGGTCGGCCGTGGCGGCGATCACGCTGGCGCTGGCACCCACCGACGCCTGCCGGGCCACCTCGTTGGCGGCGTTGCCGGCCAGGACGTGGCCCAGCCCGACGAGCAGGCCCTGCGCGCAGATGAAGAACGCCAGCATGAAGATCGTGACGAACACGGGCAGCTCCACCGCGGCGCTGCCGGTCTCGGCGTGCGCCCTGGCGCCCAGGCGGCGCCGGGCGGCGGCCGGCCTGGCCGCGGCCGCCGGCGCACTCGCCCGGGTCTGGCCGGCGCCCACGCCGCAGCTGGCGAGGGTCTGCCGGGCGGTCTCCTCCATCACCGGCATCCGCGCGCTGGTGAGCGAACCGGAGTTGACCGGCTCCTCGAGTTCGTCGGTCAGCTCGGCAACCGCCCTGGTCAGGGGCAGGTTGACCAGCTTGGCGACCAGGTCGGGCTGCACCTCCCGGCGCCTGGCCGTCCGGTTCACCACGAGCTTCACGCCTTCGGGGTCGCGGACCCGGAGCCGGCCCCAGGCGTCGAGCACACGGCGTCCGGCCCGGATGCTGATCAGCTCGCAGTCGGCGACGAGGATCGCCTCGTCGGCCACCTCGAGCGCGACCGCACGGGCGTCGTCGAGCGTCGCGCCGGTGTCCACGATGATCACCGAGAAGTGCCGGCGCAACTCGTTCAGCATCTGCCGGACCGCCGGCGCGGTCGCGTCGTCCGCCTGCTCGACCCGGTCGGGCGCGGCCAGCAGGACGAACCCCGCCGGCACCTCCACGGCCACCTCGCGAATGCCGCGGATGGTGAGGTCGCCGACGAGTTCGGCCAGGTCGGCGACGTTGCGTCGCGGCGTGACGCCGCACAGGTAGGCCAGGTCGCCCGCGCGCAGGTCGAGGTCGACCAGGCAGACCGTCTCGCCCAGCGCGGCGGCCTGCGTGGCCAGCACGGTGGCGAGGACGGAGACGCCGACGCCGCCCTTCGCGCCGGACAGCGCGAGGATGGAGCCACGCTCGCCGCGTCCGGCCGCACCCCCCTCGCCGCTGACGTGCCGCCGCAGCGACCGGCTCCAGGCCGCCGCGTGCTCGAGCTGGCTCTGCACCTCCTGCAACGACAACGGCTGCGACATCATCGCGCGGCCACCGGCGGCGACCACGGAGGCCAGCGTCGCGGTGCCGTTGTTGATCACGACGACGGCGACCAGCGGTGCGTTCAGGCCGAGTTCCCGGACCAGCTCCAGGGCCGGCGGGTCGAACAGGCCCGCATCCACGACGACCACGTCGAGATCGGGCAACTCCAGCAGCAGCGAGGTGAGATCGGCGGCCGAGTTCACGACCCCGGCGAGGTCGAGGTCCGGCGCCTCGGCCACGATCGTGGCGAAGGAACTCCTGACCTGGGGGCTGGCGGTGACCAGCGCAACCTGGATGGGCATCAGCGGTAGCCCTCCTCGTAGCTGCGTTGGCTCTCGGGGATGCGGGACGAGTCGTTCCGCGCCCGCAGCGCGAGCCGCACCTTCACCGCGAAGCTCTCCGCGCTGGCGAGCCTGAGCGCGTCCGGGATCGGCAGGGCGAAGGTCACCGGCACGGCCTCACCCTCGGAGAAGCCGCCGGTGCTGTTGGCCTTCTCCACCTCCTGCGCCACGCCGACGTCGATGATCAGCGCGTCGCTGACCACGTACGACGCGACCGGCGCCTTCTCCTGCTCGGCGAAGGTGGCGATGATGTCCACCCGGTCACCGGAGTTGATCTTGCCGCCGACGCCGGTCTCGGCGTCCACGAGGATCGCGATCTCCCGGTAGCCCTCGGCGATCCCCGGCCGGGACGTCGTCATCGCCCGGTCGATGTAGCTGCCGGAGGTCAGGTCGGCGACGGAGACCAGTCCGACCACCTCCGACGGGTCGTGCACGTCGGTCGGCGACGACCACTTCTGCGGCACCCGGGTCACCTGGACCATGTCCTGCTGGATCACCTGGTAGGCCTTCACGTCCCTGGTCAGCACCACGACGTCCACCATGTTGCCGACGCTGGCATTCACGCTGGACACGAAGGTCAGCACCGAAATGAACACCGCGAAGGCGCCGATCACGGCAATCACCATGAGGATCACCCCGCGTCTTTGTCGTGGGTTCACTGGGTCGCCGCCTCCTGCCGCCTCGGAATGTGCCTCGTCACCGCAGCACAATACGAACAGACCTCGCGATGGGTCCGCCGTCCACAATTCGCACACCGCATTGACGATTCCGCCGCCAGCTGCTCCGCGAGCTGTGCCGGGGCGGTCCGCAGCCAGCTGAACTCCAGCCAGTTCCGGGCACCCCAGTACGGGTCGCGACCGCCGTCCGGCTGTTCGACGACCGGGACGTCGGGCGGCAGGTCCTGCCGGAACTCCGCGAGCAGCGTCCCTGCGGAGGTGGCCGCGAGCGCCACCGGGCCGGCCTCGGCGACGGCTTCCCGCAGGGCCGCGCGGGCGACGTCCCGTCCCGAGAGAACCCGCTGGTCGGGCGTGACCGCGAACCACGCGCCGGGCAGCCAGCTGCGCGCGTGCTGGCCCAGCGACGGCACCGGCCGGCGGAGCCGGGACGTGCTGTCGATGACCGCGACGGTCGCGGCGGCGGCCGCGATCCGGCGGCTGAACTCGGGGACCACATCGGGCGACATGTTGGGGGCGATCGTGGCGGCCACGCGAGCGGTGAGCTCGATCACCGAACCCGGCACGTCGAGGGCGACGACCGCGGTGTCACACCATCGCGCCAGGCCCCGCAACCGTCGGGCGAGGCCCTCCCCGGGCGTCTCCGGCACGGCGGGGCAGATCAGTACGACGGCCACCGGCTGGTCGCCGCCATCGGGCCCGGCGGCCTCCATGTGGTCGAGGAATGCCGGCAGGTCCGCAATACCGTTGGGTATCCCGGGGCGCCCGAGCGCCAACACTCTTGCGCCCGACGAGGGAATCGCACCAGCAGTCATTCCACCACGCTGACATTTTCCGGGGATGGTCGAGGACAGCGTAGCCGCTCTATTGACGCCCCCTCCAGCGCCCCGGGAATTGGGGACCAACGGCTCAGTGGAATGGGACTTTCGCCCTCACGCCGCCGGGGTCAGCCTCGTCCGGAATGGGTCCGGGGTTGCCGAACAGGCCCTTGACGAGGGCATCGGCGGGTGGAGTGGGGGTTCAGCTGATCCTGCGGTAGGTCTCGGGCTCGTCGTCCTCGTCGTCCCCGTAACGATCGGCGAGGTCACCGTACTGGTCGTCCTCAGCCTCGTCCTCAGGCTCTCCGGCAGCCACGATCTCGGGGTCGTAGGAGTCGCCCCGCAGCTCCTTCTCCAGGGACGAGAAGTCCGTGGAGTAGGAACGGTACTTCAGATCGCGAGCGACCTTGGTCTGCTTCGCCTTCGCACGGCCGCGCCCCATG
>DAINOM010000075.1:0-15756 GCA_036735445.1 Propionicimonas sp. | reverse complement strand
CCCAGGAGTTGCCGCCCTCGCCCTTCAGCTCGCGCATCTCGGCCTCCTTCTCGGCCCGCGCGCGCTCCAGCAGCCGTGACTGCAGGACGCGCAGCGCGGCGGCCTTGTTCTGCAACTGCGACTTCTCGTTCTGGCAGGAGACGACCAGTCCGGTCGGCAGGTGGGTGATCCGGACGGCCGAGTCGGTCGTGTTCACGCTCTGGCCGCCGGGGCCGGACGAGCGGAACACGTCCACCCGGATGTCCTGCTCGGGGATGTCGATGTGGTCGGTCTCCTCGGTGACCGGCAGCACGTCCACGCCGGCGAACGAGGTCTGCCGGCGGCCCTGGTTGTCGAACGGGCTGATCCGGACCAGCCGGTGCGTGCCCTGCTCGACCGACAGCATGCCGTAGGCGAAGGGTTCCCTGACCGTGAAAGTGGCGGACTTGATGCCCGCCTCCTCGGCGTAGGACGTGTCGTAGACCTCCGTGCTGTAGCCGTGCCGCTCGGCCCAGCGCAGGTACATCCGCAACAACATCGCCGCGAAATCCGCGGCGTCGACGCCACCGGCCTCCGAACGAATGGTGACCACGGCCTCGCGCTGGTCGTATTCGCCGGAAAGCAGCGTCCGGACCTCGAGGGCCTCAATGTCGCCGGAAAGCGTGCGGTATTCCTTTTGCGCCTCGGCGAGCGTGGCGGCGTCGTCCTCCTCCATGGCCAATTCGAGCAGCACCCCGAGGTCGTCGAGGCGGCCACGGAGCGCGACGATGCGATCGACCTCGGCCTGGAGCCGGGACAGCCGCGAGGTGACCAGCTGGGCGTTCTCCTGGTTGTCCCACAGATCGGGGGCCGCGGCCTGCTCCTGGAGCTCGGCGATCTCCGCGCGCTTGCCCGCGGGGTCGAGCACCGCCTCGATCGAGGTCAGCGTACGGTCGAGGACGGCCAGGTCGGCCTGGAGGTCAGCGGCAGTCACAGCGGACAACTCTACGCCACCACTGGCGGCGTCCCCGCCCGCCGCCCGGGGCCTCCGAGTCCCCTCGGCGGGTGACATTCCGCGGGATTTGCGACCTAAATGCAGGTTTTTGTCCCCTGAACGGGTGACCCGGCTTTGTCACCTCTGCGGGTGACCGGCCCAAGTCACCTTTTCGGGGGACATTCCAAACCCTCAAGGAATACCTCAGAAAAATCCCACCGAACCCTTGCAATAGGGGGGCACTTATGGGCTAACGTTCTTCTCAGGACGAGCGGTTCCCCCCGAACCTCCGTCGCAGTACAGCCCGGTTCCCCCGAGCCGGACCAGCTGCCCCTCCGGCAGTGCCCGCAGAGTTCCGGCTCGTGGCGGGCTCCTTCCCTTTTCGGGCAAGACGTCATCCCGGCGAACGCCGGGATCCCCGACGCGGGCCCAGCAACCCGGGCACAGGGATCCCGGATCAAGTCCGGGATGACGGTTGGCGGGCCGGGGACAACGGTTGGCGGGCCGGGAACGACGGTTGACGGGCCGGGAACGACGGTCGGCTGGCCCGGACTACCGCGGCGATCAGCCGACGGCGGCGAGCGCGAAGGGCAGGACCGATGGCGCGCCCGCGGCGCGCAGCAGGCGGGCGGCGACGGTGACCGTCCAGCGGGAGTCGACCAGGTCGTCCACCAGCAGGACGGGGCCGGGCGCTCCGGCGAGCCACTCGCGCTGGGCCGCGGACACCGAGAAGCGGTCGAAGACCTGCCGCAGCCGGTAGGCGCTGTTCCCCGCCGCCTCCTCCGCCGGTGCGGTCGGGTCGAGCACCAGGCTGCCCAGATCGACCAGCCGCCCCCGCCGGGCCAGCTCCGCGGCGAGCGAGCCGACCAGATCGGGCCGCCTCGACGACGGGACCGCGGCGACCGCCACCGGCCGTTGCTCCCACGGCCAGTCCCTGAGCACCTCGAAGCAGTACGGCAGCACCCAGTCGGGCACCGGCCCGTCCGGACCGGTCAGCAGCGCCCGTAGCCGTTGGCCGAGACCCAGGTCCGTGAACCGGGCGAGCACGCGGCCCGGCGCCGCGGCCTCGGTCGCCGCGATCCGGCCGGACACCGGCACGTCCAGCCGCGCCATGCCGGCCGGCCACAGGCTGCGCGGGGCCAGCTCGACGCCCACCCGGACGAGCTGGTCCCGCGCGGCGGCCACAGCGGTCTCCGCCACCCCGGCCGGGTACCAGGCGCCTGCGCACCGGTCGCACCGGCCGCACGGCTGGGGTTCCGGATCGTCGAGCGTGCGCTGCAGGAAGGCCATCCGGCACCCGTCGGTGGACTCGTAGTCGAGCATCAGCCGCTGTTCGCGCTGTCGCGCCTCGGCGACCCGCGCGTACCGCTCGGTGTCGTAGGCCCACTGCTGGCCGGTCCCCTGCCAACCGCCACTGACCCGGGTGACCGCGCCGTCCACGTCGAGCACCTTCAGCAGCAGTTCCAGCCGGGTGCGACGCAGGTCGACGATGGTCTCCAGAGCCCCGGTGGACAGCGGTCCCCCCGCCTCGGCCAGCGCGTCCAGCACCGCCCGGGCCGTGCGCTCCTCCGGCATCGAGGCGGTCGCGAAATAGTGCCAGATGTCCCGGTCGGCCGGCGTGGGCAGCAGCAGGACGTCGGCGCTCTCGACCGCGCGCCCGGCGCGTCCGACCTGCTGGTAGTAGGCGACCGGCGAACTCGGCGCGCCCAGGTGCACGACGAAGCCGAGGTCGGGCTTGTCGAAGCCCATGCCCAAGGCCGAGGTCGCCACCAGCGCCTTCACCTGGTTGTGCCGCAGGCGTGCCTCCAGGTCCTCGCGTTCAGCGGGCTCGGTGCGTCCGGTGTAGGCCGCGACCTCGTGCCCGTTGCGCAGCAGCAGCGCGGCCAGGTCCTCGGCCTGGGCGACGGTGAGGGTGTAGATGATGCCGCTGCCGGTGAAGTCGGCGAGGTGGGCGACCAGCCATGCGACCCGGGTCTCCTCGTACGGCAGGGCGAGGACGCCGAGTCGCAGCGAGGCCCGGGCGAGGGTGCCGCGGACGGTGAGCACGTCCCGGCCGCCGACCTCCAGCTGCTCGACGACGTCGGCCACCACCCGGGCGTTGGCCGTGGCCGTGGTGGCCAGTACCGGGACGCCGGCGTCCAGGTTCGCCAGCAGGTCGCGGATCCGCCGGTAGTCGGGACGGAAGTCGTGGCCCCAGTCGCTGATGCAGTGGGCCTCGTCCACGACGAGCAGGCCACAGCGCGCGGCCAGTTGCGGCAGCTGGCGCTCGCGGAACGTGGGGTTGTTCAGCCGCTCGGGACTGACCAGCAGCAGGTCGACCTGGTCTGCTTCCAGGGCGGCGTAGACCTCGCCCCACTCGGTGGGGTTCGCGGTGTTGATCGTCACGGCGCGGACGCCGGCCCTGGTGGCGGCGGCGATCTGGTCGCGCATCAGCGCCAGCAACGGGGAGACGATCACGGTCGGCCCCGCGCCGGCGGCCCGCAGCAGTGCCGTGGCCACGAAGTACACCGCGGACTTGCCCCAGCCGGTGCGCTGCACGACCAGCGCCCTTCGCCGGTCCTGGACGAGGGCGGCGATCGCCTCGAACTGGCCGTCGTGGAAGGTCGCCCGCTCGTCGCCGACCAGTCGGCGCAGCACGGCGAGGGCATCGGTCTCGAACGTCTCCGGACTCACCCGAGCAGGCTACGTGCCCGCACCGACAGCCGCAGGCCGCCTTGATGTCATCCGGACGTGATCCGGACCTGATCCGGGATCCCCGATGCGTACTCGCCACGCCGGTGCAGGGATCCCGGCGTACGCCGGGATGACAGTAGAAGGCCGCCGCCCCCAGTCACCCCGGACCTGATCCGGGATCCCCGATGCCTGCCCGCCACGCCGGTGCAGGGATCCCGGCGTGCGCCGGGATGACGTTCGGTCGGGCGCTCAGCCGGCGACCGCGCATTCCACGTTCAGGATGTTCCCGTCCGGGTCCTCGAACCAGACGGCGCGGGAATCGGGTCCGAAGGAGGCCACGCCGTCGTCCCAGGTGATCCCGTCCATCTCGAAGGTCTGGAAGGTCACCCCCTGCTGACGCAGGGCGAGCACCTCGGCGTCGAAGGACGCGACCGGGACCTGGACCGACATCGCGGTGGCCCGGTTCGTCCCCGCGAAAGCCGAGGGATAGACCAGGAAGTGTCCGGAGCCGGCCTTGTACACCACGCCCTCGGGCACATCGCCCTGCGGGCTGAACCCGAGCACGCCCTCGTAGAAGTCGCGAGCGCGCTGCAGGTCCTTGACGGCAAGAGTGGGGATCGCATCGAAGTCGGTGAGCACAACACCCTCCACCGCGGACCGGGCGACCGTCGTCCGGTCGGCGATTCACGGTAGGCCGCTGCGCGCGTCCTGCCCATGCCGGGAGTTGCGTAGTCCCCGGAGTTGCGGCCCGCCGATCTGGCCGCGATCCCTGACAGGCCGGCCATGCACCCTCTAGCTTGGGCTCAAGGTCGACCAGTGCCAGACGGCGGAGGTGGAACATGGCGGACGGTTCGGGACCGGACACCAGGACGAGCCCGGCTGCCGCGGCAGCGGTGCCCGCGCGGCGTTCGTGGCGGCTGCCAACCGACGCCGAACCCGAGCGGCCCCGCTACCCGGTGGTGCGCCGGCTGGTGCTCGGCAGCTCGCTGATGCTGTTCCTCGAACTGGCGCTGATCCGCTGGCTCGGCTCCAACGTCGTCCACCTGAGCTACTTCTCGAACTTCGTGCTGCTCGGTTCCTTCCTCGGTGTCGGGCTCGGCTTCCTGATCGCCCGCAAGTCCTGGTCGCTGCTGCCGGCCGGCCCGGTCATCCTGGCCGTCCTGGTGGTCGCGACCCTGCTGGCACCGGTGACCATCGACCGCGCCGGCGACCAGATCATCTACTTCACCTCGCTCAGCACCTCCGGGCCGCCCGCCTGGCTGGTCCTGCCGCTGATCTTCGTGCTGGTCGCCGCCGTGCTGGCCGCCCCGTCCGAGGTGGTGGGCCGCTGCTTCGGCGAGCTGCGGCCGCTGACCGCGTACCGCTGGGACCTCGTGGGTTCGCTGATCGGGATCGGTTCGTTCACGCTGCTGTCGTTCCTCGGTGCCCCGTCCGTGGTCTGGGGCGTGCTGGTGACCCTCGCCTTCGTGGCCCTGATCGGCGGCCGGCAGCGCTGGGTGGCCGCCGGGGCCGGCGTGGTGATGATCGCCTTCCTGCTGGTGGAGACCGTGCAGCCAGGCATCTCCTGGTCGCCGTACTACAAGGTCCATACCGAGGACCGGACCTACGCCGGGTTGCCGCTGACGGACATCTCGGTGAACGGGGTGCCGCACCAGATCATCCGGCCGGCGTCCCAGCGGCTGATCGAGGAACCGCAGTACGGCTACCCCTACCTGCGCACGCCGCAGAACCCGCTGCGGAACGTACTGATCATCGGCGCCGGCTCCGGCTCCGACGTGGCGATCGCGCTCGCCCAGGGCGCCCAGCACATCGACGCCGTGGACATCGATCCGCGGATCATGCAGATCGGTGCCGAGAAGAACCCGGACCACCCGTACGCCGATCCCCGGGTCACCCGCCACGTGAACGACGGACGTGCCTTCCTCGAGGCCACCGACACCACCTACGACCTGATCCTGTTCGCCCTGCCCGACTCGCTGGCGCTGGTCACCGGCGCATCGCAGATCCGGCTGGAGAGCTTCCTGTTCACCGAGGAGGCGCTCATCGCCGCCAGGGACCACCTGTCCCCGGACGGCGCGTTCTCGATGTACAACTACTACCGCGAGCAGTGGCTGATCGACCGGCTGGCGGGCACGGTGGAGACCGCGTTCGGGCACACCCCGTGCGTGGACCTCTCGGCGGGCGCGCAGGCCGTGGTCACCGCGGCGCTGGACGAGGGCAAGCAGTCCTGTGCGACGGCCTACACCCCGTCCGGGACGGTGGTGGCACCGGCGAGCGACGACCGTCCGTTCCTGTACTTCCAGGGCGGTGCGATCCCGGCGCTGTACGTGTGGACGCTGGGCGGCATCCTGCTGATCTCGCTGATCGCCGTCCGCGCGCTCGGCGGGCCGTTCAGGGAGATGCGGCCCTACGCCGACCTGTTCTTCATGGGCGCGGCCTTCCTGCTGCTGGAGACCAAGAACATCGCCACCTTCGCCCTGCTGTTCGGCACCACCTGGCTGGTCAACGCCCTGGTCTTCGCGGGCGTGCTGGTGATCGTGCTGGCCGCGGTGGAGACCACCAGACGGTTCCGCACTCCCCCGCTGCCGGTGGTGTTCGGCGGGATCGCCGCGGCGCTGGCGGTCTCCTACCTGGTGGAGCCGGCCTGGCTGCTGACACTGCCCCTCGTGCCGCGGCTGCTGGTGGCGGTGCTGCTGGCCTTCGTGCCGATCTATCTGGCCAACGTGGCGTTCGCGAAGCGGTTCGCCGCGTCCGACGACTCCCGCTCGGCGTTCGGGCTGAACCTCCTCGGTGCCATGCTGGGCGGCTGCCTGGAGTACCTGGCCCTGCTCACCGGCTATCGCAACCTGCTGGTGCTGGTGGCCGGCCTCTACCTGCTGGCGTTCCTGCTGACTCCCCGGCGCGGTGGCGCATTGGTGTCGCTGTAGGGGACGAGAGGAGCGCGCGGCGGTCTGACGCCGCCTGCATTTCCAACGTATAGCGCAGAGGGGGCCTTGCCGCAAGGCCCCCCTGAGGGCGCACACTCGGGTCCGGTTTCGAGCACAGGAGGCGGCCGTGACACCCGTGGCGACAGACATCTTCGCTCTTCCCGAGCGGCTCGCGGCGAAGACCGACCCCGTCCTGATCGGTGCGGACGTCGCGCACTTCGCCGCGGTGGCCGCGTGCCTCGACCAGCGCATCTCCGATCTCACGACCCGGCTCGACGAACTCCGCCGGGCACCCGGACGGAGCGGACGCGGTGCGCTGGACCGTGACCTGGAGATCCACCGGCTCTCGGCGCAACTCCGCCTGCTGCGCCGGTTCGGCCTGGACGTGTGCCTGGGACGAATGGTCCGGAGCGGCGACCCCGAACCGACCTGGGTGGGCCGGATCGGGCTCACCGGTCCCGACGGACGACAGCTGTTGCTCGACTGGCGCACGCCGGCGGCCGAGCCGTACTTCGCCGCCACGCAGGCCCGTCCCATGGGCCTGGCGAGCCGGCGGAGGTACCGCTGGGTCGACGGCCGGATCCGCGACTACTGGGACGAGGTACTCACGCCCGGGGACGGCCACGATCACCTGGCGCTCGACGAGGACTCGGCCTTCATCGCCAGTCTCGGCACCAGCCGGTCGAGCCGCATGCGCGACGTGCTCGCCACGATCCAGGCCGACCAGGACGCCATCATCCGGGCCGGTTCGCACGGTGCCCTGGTGGTGGACGGGGGGCCGGGCACCGGCAAGACCGTGGTCGCGCTGCATCGCGCCGCCTACCTGCTCTACGCCGACCCGCGGCTGAACGGACATGGTGGCGGCCTGCTGTTCGTCGGCCCGCACCAGCCCTACCTGGCCTATGTCAGCGACGTCCTGCCCAGCCTCGGTGAGGAGGGCGTGCTGACCTGCACCCTGCGCGACCTGGTTCCCGAGGCCGCGGCGGCGGTCGCCGAGCCGAACCCGGAGGTCGCCGCACTGAAGGCCTCGGCCGAACTGCTGAAAGCGGTCGAACCCGCGGTGGCCCTGTACGAGGAACCGCCGACCACGGGCATGACCGTCGAGACCGACTGGGGAGACGGGTACCTGAGCGCCGCCGACTGGGCAGAGGCGTTCGAGGCACCGGATCCGGGCACACCCCACAACGAGGCGCGCAGCCAGGTCTGGGAGTCACTGCTCGACATCCTCGTGGACAGCTTCGACGACCCGGAGGTGCCCGTCGGGCAGCTGCGACGCGCCTTGTCGCAGCACGAGGAGCTGTGGGAGACGTTCCGGCGGGCCTGGCCGGTCCTCGAGGCACCCGACCTGGTCGGCGACCTGTGGGCGGTGCCCGCCTACCTGCGCCGGTGCGCACCCTGGCTCGACGCCGGGGAGCTGCAGGTGCTGAAGCGACCGGAGGGCTCGCCGTGGACGACATCCGACCTGCCACTGCTGGACGCGATGCGGCAACGGCTGGGCGATCCGGAGGCGTTCCGGCGCCACCAGCGCCGCTCGGCGGCGATCGAAGCCGACCGCGCCTACATGGACGATGTGGTCGACGACCTGCTCACGGCCAACGACGATCCGGAGAGTCCGCTCCCCCTGCTGCGGCGGGAGAGCCTACGGGCAGCGCTCGTGGACGAGGCGGGGCTGCCCACGCTCGACCGGGACCTGCTCGCTGGACCCTTCGCCCACATCATCGTCGACGAGGCGCAGGAACTCACCGACGCGGAGTGGCAGCAGCTGCTGAGTCGCTGCCCGTCCCGCAGCTTCACGATCGTGGGCGACCGCGCCCAGGCCAGGCGCGGCTTCACCGAGTCGTGGCGGGAACGGCTCGGGCGGGTCGGGTTCGACCGGATCGACCAGTCCACGCTAACGATCAACTACCGCACGCCGGAGGAGGTCATGGCCGAGGCCGGGCCGATCATCCGGGCCGTCCTGCCGGACGCCAACCTGCCCACGTCCATCCGCCGCAGCGGCGTGCCCGTCGGGTACGGCTCGAAGGCGGAGCTGGCCGCGACCCTCGACCAGTGGCTGGCCGGCAACCCGGAGGGCACCGCCTGCGTCATCGGTGATCCCGGCTTCACCGGCACTGACCGCGTCCGCTCGTTGCGTCCGGAGACCGCGAAGGGCCTGGAGTTCGACCTCGTGGTGCTGGTCGACCCGGACGGCTTCGGCACCGGGGTCGAGGCCGCCGTCGACCGCTACGTCGCGATGACCCGGACCACGCAACAACTGGTCGTCCTCTCCGGCTAGCCCGGATGTATCTCCGGGGCCGGCCGCCCCTCCGACAGGTCAGGTCGAACGGGAGGGGACGATCATGAGGCTCCAAGCACTGCTCACCGGATTCGCGCTGCTCGTGGCGGCGCCGATCGTCAGCACCGCGCCGGCGCACGCCGAGGCGGACGGCTGCGCGCCGGGCGTCCTGTCCGACTTCAACGGCGACGGCTGGTCCGACGCCGTGGTCGGCGACCCGTCCGCAACGGTGGCCGGCCACGCGGAGGCCGGACGCATCGTCGTGCTCTACGGGGACGCTGACGGCCTTGTCGGCGAGGGCTCCCGGGACGTGCTCTGGCAGGGCGAGGCGGGTGTCGCGGGCGTCGCGGAGCCGGGCGACCGGTTCGGCAGTGCCCTGGCCGTCGCCGATCTGGACTGTGACGACTACACCGACGTCGTCGTCGGGGTGCCGGGCGAGGACCTCGGCGCCGTGGACGCGGGGTACGTCCAGGTGCTGTGGGGCGGCGCGACCGGCCTTGCGGTCGGCGAGGGCAGCACGCAGTACACCCAGGCGAGCTTCGGGCAGGTCGCCGCGGCCGGGGACCAGTTCGGCTTCGCCGTGGACGCGGTGGAGGACCTCGGCCAGGGCGGCACGCCCGATCCGGATGCGTACGCGCTGGCGATCGGGGTCCCCGGGGCAGTCGTCTCCGGCCACGACGACGCCGGGGCCATCGCGGTCCGCGCGGCCTACGACGGCGGCACCGAGAGCTTCTGGATCACGGCCGACACCGCGGGGATCGGTGGGGTGGCGGAGGCCGGCGACCGGTTCGGGGCGGCGGTGTCCTGCAACTACCTCGCCGGCTCCGGCGAGGTCATCGACTGCGCGGTCGGCGTGCCTGGTGAGGACGTCGGCACCCGGAAGGACGCCGGGGACGTGATCCTCGTCCGCGACATCTACTACTCCGACGAACTGGTCGGCACCTCACTCGGCCAGGACGCACCCGGCGTGCCCGGGGTCGCCGAGGCGGGCGACCGCTACGGCCGCAGCCTGGACACCGTGCGGGTGGGCGGTACGTCCCGGATCGCGGTCGGAGTTCCGGGTGAGGATGTCGGCAAGGACAAGAACGCCGGCATGGTCCAGCTGTTCAGTTCGGACACCCATGTCGTGGCCGCCGGCGTGGGCCTGACCCAGGACACGGCGGGGGTGGCCGACAGCGCCCAGCCCGGTGACACCTTCGGCGATGAGGTCGCCTGGATCGCGCCCGGCCCGGGCGACCCGAAGACCCGCCTGGCCGTGGGCGCACCCGGGGAGAACACCTCGGCCGGGACGGACGCCGGCCTGGTGCAGGTGTTTCCGATGGGCAGCCTTGCCTCGGACGTGGTGTGGACACAGGGCAGCCCTGGCGTCCCCGGTGCTGCGCGCGCCGGTGACCGCTTCGGCGACAGCCTCGGCATGGTGGCGGGCGCGACGGAGCGCGTCCTGCTGGTCGGGGTGCCGGACGACACCGACGTGGCCGGCGGCATGGTGGACGTGATCCCGTTCGGCGGCGGCGCCCCGCGCGCCTGGGTGCCCGGCGGAGCCATCCCCGCAGCCGGAGCCAGCCGCTTCGGCGCGTCCATCGGCAGCGTCAGCGGCGGCGCGTAGCCGAATCACGGGGACAGGTCCCATTACCGTTCACCGCGTGGAGTCTGCAGAAGCAGACGACGGCGTGAGCACCCCCAGGCTCAGCTGCCCGCAGGGACGAGCGTGACTCGCTGACCCAGCGCCTCCGCCAGACGGAGCAGAGTCGCTGCGGTGGGATTGCTCAGGCCGACGCTAGCGCTTCCACCACTCGTGCAGCTTGCGAGCCTTTGCGATCTCCCGATTCTGACGCTTCTCGGACGGGTCGGCCTTCTTGTTGTACCCGTGATAGAGCAGGACGATCCTGTCGCCGGAGAACGTGCAGAACACGCGCAGCAACACGCTGCGGTCCGTGCGTGTGACGGTGACGTGCCGGCGGGACCATCGGTGGGCGCAGAGGGACTCGAACCCCCGACCCCCTCCTTGTAAGGGAGGTGCTCTAACCAACTGAGCTATGCGCCCGCGCCCGAACATCTTAGGGGCGCCCGGCGGATTGCCCGCGCCGGAGCCGGGAGCGGACAGAGGAAAGGTAGGCTGGCCACACCCCTGACCGATGGAGTGGAACGCAATGATTGGCTATCCGGCGATCGGTGACCGGATCGGCGGGTACCGCATCGACGCGGAGATCGGCCGGGGTGGCATGGGCATTGTCTACCGCGCGACCCAGCTGACCCTGAACCGTCCGGTCGCCCTGAAGGTCCTCGATCCCCGGCTCGCGGCCGACCAGTCCTTCGTCAACCGGTTCTCGCGGGAGGCCTCGATCCTGGCGAGCCTCGACTCGCCGCACATCGTGCAGATCTTCGACCACGGCAACCTGGAGGGGCAGCTCCACCTCGCCATGCAGTACGTCGGCGGTGGCGACCTGAGCGAGTTGATCCGCCGGGACGGGCCGCTGGCACCGCACGCCGCGCTGCTGGTCTTCTGCCAGATCGTGGAGGCGCTCGGCGACGCCCACGCCCGCGGCATCGTCCACCGCGACGTCAAGCCGAGCAACGTGCTGCTGCGCCCCGGCGACGGTGAGCCGTTCGCCTACCTCTGCGACTTCGGCATCGCCCAGACCGCGGACGGCAGCCTCACCCAGACCGGCATGGTGGCGGGCAGCTGGGCGTTCATGAGCCCCGAGCGGCACGCGGGCGCGCCCGCGACCCCACGCAGCGACCTGTACTCCGCGGCGTGCGTGCTCTGGGCGATGCTCACCGGCCGCAATGTCTACACCGGCACCGACGTGCAGATCGCCATGTCGCACATGAACGCGCCGGTGCCCCAGCTTCCCGGCTCCGACCCGCTGGTCGTCTCGCTCAACCGGCTGCTCTGGGCCTGCCTCGCCAAGAACCCCGAGGAGCGCCCGGACAGCGCCGCCGAGACCCTGGTTCTCGCCCGCGGCCCGCTCGCGATCGCCGCCGGCGTGCCACCCCTGTCCGTGCCCAAGCCCGACTCGGGGATCTTCCGGCCGGCCCGCTCCGCCACGGCCACGGCGGACGGGACGCGGCACGCTCCGACCCTGGCTCCCGTTCCCTTCGCCGTGGGTGCGCAGCCCGTCCAGCCCCTCGCGACGAGCGCGCCGGACACCCCACCGTCCGGGCGACGCTGGAGCCCCCTCGCGGTCCTGGCCGGTGTCGGCGCTCTCGCGCTGACCGTCGCCCTGGTGTTCACCGTCCTGACCTGGTCCGGCGCCCTGGGCGGGCCGGTCACCGCCACCACCCCGAGCGTGACCGCACCCCTGGCCACCCCCAGCGCGACGCCGTCAGCGACCCCCACGACCTACGAGTGCTGGGACGGAACCGTCGCGGACGAACTGGCGGAGTGCTCGTTCCCGAACGGCCGGGAGGGCCTGCACTACGTCTACCCCGCGCTCGATCCCGCCAGCTGCACCTTCAGGGACTACCGCGAGTCGACCGGCGCCTACGAGTGCGCGGTCGGCACCCGGGGCTTGATCCGCTACCGGTTCTGGCGGGACGCCGCGGAGTCGAAGCAGCACTACGCGAAGAAGTATGCGAAGGACACCAACTCACCGATGCTGCTCGACGGCAACGAGGTGGGCATCCTCTACCGCAGCGACCGCCGGGTGTCCGGCATCTACACGATGTCCGGGCTGTGGCTGGACGGGCACCTCAGCTTCAGCGTCGAGTCCAGCACCGTCGCCGATCGTGAGGCGCTGCTCGATCTCGTCGAGATCCGTGCCTATGACCAGCTGAACGGGCGTCCCCGCGGCAGCACGGCGACCCTCGGACGCCTGGGCTGAGCCCTGGCCGATCTGGCGACGGCTGGCGCAGGGGGGTCTCGACAGGCTCGACCAGCGGTTGGGGCGGGCCGACCAGCGGTAGGGGCGGGCCGACCAGCGGTAGGGCGCGGCGAGCAGGGGTGGCGCCAGTCAGCCGCGGAGCTTCGCGCGCAGGGCGTCGATCGTGCTGTCGCTCAGGCCGACGCCCTGGCTGAGGTAGCGGCTGATGCTGCCGTAGCGTGCCCGGGCCTCGGCGAGGCCGGCCCTGAGGTAGCTGGCGTCCACCCGACGCGCGCTGGCGTACACCGCCGCCGCCTGGGCACCCTTGCTGCGGCGCACCTCGGCCGCGGCGGCCGCGACCGCCTTCTCCCGGTACGCATTCGACTTCAGGTACTCCGCCAGTACCTCATCGTCACCCGCTCCGGCGAGGTACTGCAGCATGGCGGACGCCCAGCCGGTGCGGTCCTTGCCCTCCGTGCAGTGGATCAGCACCGCGCCCTCGCTGTTCGCCACCGCCTCGAGCAGTTCCCGGAGCTGGCGGCGCATCACCGGGTCGGTGACGAAGAGCCGGTTCGTGTCCCGAGCCTGCCGGGTGACGCCGGCGAGGGTGGTGGGGGCTGAGAACGGACCGGTGGCACGTCCGAAGAGGTTCATCAGCCGGTTCGTCGCCCCCGGGATGGCCGGGTCCGGGAACCGGCTCGCCACCCTCGGCGTGCGCAGGTCGTAGACCGCCGTGACGCCCAGGGCGGTCAAGGCGAGGATGTCGGCGCGGGTGAGGCCGTCCAGGGCGTCCGCCCGGTAGACCACACCTCGCCTGAGGTGGGCTCCGTCCGCGAGGGGCAGGCCGGCCCCCTCGCCGGCCAGGTCACGGAAGTTCGGGGCGCCCTTCAGCCGGACGGTCCGGTCGGCCGGCACGACGCGGGCGCCGTCCTGCTTCGACCACAGCACCAGCCCGGCCGAAAGGTGCTGGACGCACTCCCGGCCGCCCTTGCCGCACGTCTGCAGGTCCAGCGGGACGCCGACCTCCGGCGCGTCGCCCAAGGCCTGGTACGCCGCGCGGATGCCGCCGGTGACGTAGCCGACGTCGCCGCCGGCGTCGGCGTAGGCGGTGCCGTCGGTGAAGTCCTGCGAGACCACGCCCTGCCTGCTGACGGCAGCGGCGGCAGGCTCGCCGAGCTGGTCGCCGTGCTGCTCCCAGAAGGTGAGCAGCTCCGGGGCGACCGCGAGGCCACCGGACGGCGCGACCGCGCCACCAGCGGTGACACTCGGAGCGCCCGATCCAGCCGTCGGGTCACGGACGACAGCCGAGCACGCCGCCGAGGTGAGCCCGAGGACGAGCGCGAGCGCGACGCCCGCAACGATGGTCGACCGGTGGCGTCCCGCTCCCGACGATGTCCGGTTCCGCCTGCGCAGCCCGGCGCTAACGGCGGCCGCCCTTGGGTCGGACGAGCTTGTGCGCCTCCCAGTCCTTCGACACCGAGGCGGTGTTGGCCAGCGCCAGTCCGGCGGCGAGGGCAGCCTCGGCCAGATCGGCCGGATCGACGTAGCCCTCCCTGCCGATGCGCGGTGTCAGCAGCCAGATGTAGCCGCGTCCGGTCAGGTCGGTCAGCGCGTCGACGATGCCGTCACCGAGATCCCCGTCCTCTTCGCGCCACCACAGCAGCACCACGTCCACCGCTTCGATGGCGTCATAGACGAAGTCCTCACCGAGCGCGTCGAGCAGAGCGGCCCGCAACTCCTCGTCGACGTCCTCATCCCAGCCGAGTTCCTGGATCGCCAGCCCCGGGACGACTCCCAGCGCGGCCACGATCGACGACGTGGGCGTCGACCCGGGCGCGGTTCCCACGCGTGCTCTCCCCACTCTCTCGCGATGCTCGCAGTCAGGCTTTCAGCCTGCCAGAAAGCATACGCGCCAGCAATGAGCGCCGATCTGCCGGCCGGGCGCGTCTCGACGGGCTCGACGAGCGGTTCCGGTGGTTCGGGGATGAGGCTCAGGCGTCGCCACCGACCGTCCCGGACGCCCCCGCGGTGACGTCCAGCAGCCGGTACTTCTCGGCAGCCTGGGCGGGCCAGGCGGGATCCACCTCTCCGGCGGCGGCCAGCTCCTGCAGGGTCCGCACCACGATCGACGGGCCGTCGATGTGGAAGAACCTGCGGGCAGCGGCCCTGGTGTCGGAGAAGCCGAAGCCGTCCGCGCCGAGCGAGGCGAACCGCTGCGGCACCCAGTTCAGGATCTGGTCCTGCACCTGCCGCATGTAGTCGCTCACCGCGATCACCGGGCCGGGCCGGCCCTGCAGCTTCTGGGTCACCCATGGCACCGGGTTGTCCTGACCGGGGTGCAGGAACTTCTGCTCGTCGCAGTGCAGGCCGTCGCGGCGCAGCTCGGTCCAGCTGGTCACGCTCCACACGTCGGCGACGATCCCGAAGTCGCGCTTGAGCAGTTCCTGGGCCTCCAGTGCCCAGGCCACCCCCACGCCGGAGGCGAGCAGCTGCGCCCGCCGGGCGTCCGCGCCGACCCCCTCGAAGTCGCCCTCGGAGAGCAGGTACATGCCCTTGACGATGCCCTCCGTGTCCACGTTCTCCGGCTCCGCCGGCTGCGGCATCGGCTCGTTGTAGACGGTCAGGTAGTAGAAGATGTCCTCCGGGTCGTCCCCGTACATCCGGCGCAGGCCGTCCTCGACGATGTGGGCGATCTCGTAGCCGTACGCCGGGTCGTAGGAGATGACGGCCGGGTTGGTGGCCGCGATCATCGGGCTGTGCCCGTCCATGTGCTGGGTGCCCTCGCCGGTCAGCGTCGTGCGTCCCGCCGTCGCGCCGATCAGGAAGCCGCGGGCCAGCTGGTCGCCGGCCGCCCAGAACGCGTCCGCGGTGCGCTGGAAGCCGAACATCGAGTAGAAGACGTAGATCGGCACCATCGGCAGCCCGTGCGTGGCGTACGAGGACCCGACCGCCTGGAAGGCCGCGGCCGAACCGGCCTCGTTGATGCCGGTGTGGATGATCTGGCCCTGCGGCGACTCCCGGTAGGCCAGCATCAGCTCGTGGTCGACCGGGGTGTAGTTCTGGCCGTGCGGTGAGTAGATCTTGATCGTCGGGAAGAACGAGTCCATGCCGAACGTGCGGGCCTCG
>DAINOM010000074.1:0-15847 GCA_036735445.1 Propionicimonas sp. | reverse complement strand
GCCTGACTTTGAATCAGGATTAGCGACGTAGGTTCGACTCCTACCCGGGGAGCGCGAAGCGCCATCCGTCCGCCGAACGTCAGGTCTCCGCGTCGGCAGCGCCTACTCGGTGGTGTTGGTGCTGCAGTTGGCGAGTGCCAGCTTTCCCTTGGACTTGTTCTTGGCCTTGGAGACTCCGTTGATCAGGATCTCGCAGGTGACTGTCTGCGACTTCAGGTACTCCGAGCTGGTCACGGTCAGAGTCGCGATATCGAAGTCGTCGAGCTTGACCTTTTTGCTCCAGGCGCCCTTCTTGATCTCGTCCTGGGACAGGCCGGAGCCGGTGCCCCAGGAGACGGACGCCTTGCCGGTCGAGGTCACCTTGAAGGTCGCGGTGATGCCGTCCTCCGCAGGCGGCGCCTCGCTGGTCTGGGGTGCCTCGCTGGTCTGGGTTGTCGTGGTCTCTCCGCCCGTGTTGTCCCCCTTGACCTCGCTGGTCGGGGTGGACCCGCAGCCGGCGAGCAGGACCGCGGTGGCGAGCGTGGCGAGCAGTTTCTTCATGATTGGTACTCCCTTTGGGTATCCGGTGGTGCACTGACCATATCGTTAAGGCCGGATATATAGGGTGTTATCTGCAAGGCCCGGTCTAGAGCATGGCCGGGTGTCGTGGAGCGAAGCCAATGCCAAGCAGTTCGGCGTCGCGCTCCGGCGGCTGCGGGAGGAGCGGGGCCTCTCCCAGGAGACGCTGGCCTTCCGCGCGGGCGTCACCAAGAACCAGGTCCAGCTGATCGAGGCCGGGCGCTCGTCCGGACGGAAGGATGCGACCGGCCCATCGAACCCCAGGCTTTCGACTCTCGCTGGCCTGGCGGACGTGATGGGGCTGTCGGTCTCGGCGCTGCTCCACGAAGCTGGCCTGTAGAACCGCCCGGAGGTCGCCGTCGGGGGATCTCGGCGCGGGTCGCGCGATCAGGAGGCGGCGAACGCGGACGGATTCCGCGTCATCTCGAGCGGGTGCGCCGGAGTGGAAAGTCAGGGTCGGTCACACCGTGGCACACGGTGGCACAGCCAAGGGTAACCTTGATGCCATGAGCCTGCCGAGTGAGATCAACCAGCGCGACCTGCGGACGCGGTCGCGGGAGATCATGGACGCCGTGGAACACGGCGAGCGGTTCACCGTGACTCGGGACGGACGCGAGATCGCCCAACTCATTCCTCTGGCGGGTCGTCGGACCTTCGTGCCGTCCCGTGAGTTCGTGGAGCTGGGCCGGGGACTCACGACCGCCGATCCCGCCAAGCTCCGTGCCGACATCGACTCGATGGCCGACCAGTTCGCGGACGACCCGTATGCCCGCTGAGGGGGCCATCCCCGCGCGGGGCGTCTTCGACACCAACATCCTGATCCACTGGGAGCGCCTCGATCTCGCGGTCCTTCCGCGCGAGGGGTCGATCACGGCGGTCACCGTCGCGGAACTTGCTGCCGGCATTCATGCCGCCGGCAGCGCCATGGAGCGCGCCGAGCGGGTGGACAAGCTCCAGCGAGCGGAGAGCGCGTTTGAACCGATCCCGTTCGACAGCGCTGCCGCCCGCGCCTACGGTCGAGTGAGCGCAGCCGTCCGCTCGGCCGGCCGTTCGCCCCGAAGCCGCGTGGCTGATCAGATGATCGCCGCCATCGCGGTATCGCGACAGCTTCCTCTCTACACGACCAACCCAGGCGACTTCATCGGGCTCGACCAGCTGCTGACCGTGATCGCTGTTGCCCGACCGGTCGATCAGGACTGAATCTCGGAGCGAGAGTCCTCTCAGCGCAGGTCGCGGGTGAACGAGTCGGCGAGGGCCTGGACGGTCGCGACGTCCGGGATGTTGGTGAACGAGAGCGGACCGCTCTCCATCGTCGACCAGCCCGGACGGATCGACGACACCGTGGTCACCACGGCTGCGCGGCGGGTCTCGACGGCACCTCCGGCGTTGAAGCTGATCGTCCCCGAGCCGTCCGGACGGCGCAGCACGGACAGCTCGCGCACGTCGTCCAGCTGGACCGAACGCGCTCGCTGGCCGTCCCGGCCGTACACCACCAGTGCCCGGGAGTCGGTCAGCACGAACCAGGTGCGCCGGTTCGTCCACGCCTGGTGCACGAACCGTCCGAACAGCATGTAGAGCCCGATCAGGACGAACGGGAGTCCGAACAGCGCCATGAAGACCGGTGCACCCATGGCGATCACCGACGCCTCCCAGAAGAAGGCGAACCCGGCCCAGGCGAGGGTGAACGGCACCACGAACCAGTCGGCCGCCTGGAACAGCCGTCGCGGGTCCGGCTGGCCGGACCACATCACCCGCTCGCCCGGCAGGAGGTGCGCGGAGAACGGCGAGGCGGCGTCGTACGGCTGCGGCCAGGTCACGCGCCGAAGTGTAGGGCCGCGTCGGCTGAGTCCGCCGACCGCAGGCGTCTCGACAGGCTCGACGAGCGGTGGGGGTGGTTGGCGTCTCGACAGGCTCGACGAGCGGTGGGTGGTGGCTCGGGCGGGCGTGGGTGCCTCGACGAGCGGTGATCAGAGCCCGCTACCGGCTGGCGGTCGATGTTCGGTGGACGGCATTGGCGGCGGCGAGCCGATCGATAGGATGAGGCGTCTGCCGGGGCAACGGCCAGACACTCTGCCCCGCGCATCCCCCCGTCCGCGCCGGGGGGAGCCGAGAACCGACCGACACCAGGAGTGCCCGTGGCTGATCAGGACGCAGAGAACCGGGTGGCGGCGGTCGTCATCATGGCGGCCGGAGCCGGGACCCGAATGAAGTCGGCCATCCCGAAGGTGCTGCACCGGATCGCCGGCAGATCGATGATCGGACTGGCCATCGACACCGCGGACGCCCTGTCGCCCGAGCGGCTCGTCGTGGTGGTCGGCCACCAGCGCGAACTGGTCACCGAGCACCTCGCCGACGTCGCCCCGCACGTCACCGTGGCCGTCCAGGAGCGGCAGCTGGGCACCGGCGACGCCGTCCGGGCCGGGCTGGCCGCCCTCCCCGACATCACCGGCGAGGTGGTGGTGACCTCCGGCGACGTCCCGCTGCTCGCTCCCGAGACCCTGCTCGACCTCGTCGAGGCCCACCGCGAGGGCGGCAACGCCGTCACGATCCTGACCGCCGTCGTCCCTGATCCGACCGGTTACGGCCGGGTGGTCCGGGACGGGGAGGAGGTCCTGCGGATCGTCGAGCAGGCGGACGCGAGCGACGCCGAACTCGACCTGGCCGAGATCAACTCCGGCATCTACGTCTTCGACGCCGGCGCCCTCGCCGAGGGGTTGTCGGCCCTGCAGACGAGGAATGCCCAGGGCGAGCTCTACCTCACCGACGTGATCGCTCACGCCCGGGACGCCGGCCGCCGCGTCGGCGCCCGCGTGGTCGCCGACTACCTGCAGACCGAGGGCGTCAACGACCGCGTCCAGCTGGCCGAGCGCGCCGCCGAGCTGAACCGGCGCATCCTCACCCGCTGGATGCGCGACGGCGTCACCGTGGTCGACCCGGCCACCACCTGGGTGCACGCCGGGGTCGACCTCGCCGAGGACGTCACCCTGCTCCCCGGCACCTCGCTCGAGGGCGCCACCTCCGTGGCCCGCGGCGCGACCATCGGGCCGGAGACCACCCTGATCGACGTCGAGGTGGGTGAGAACGCGCGCGTGCTGCGCACCCACGCCGAGCTCGTCGTGATCGGTTCCGGCGCCACGATCGGGCCGTTCAGCTACCTCCGTCCGGGCACCGAACTCGCCGAGAACGTGCATATCGGGGCGTTCGTCGAGACCAAGAAGGCGGTGATCGGCGAGGGCGCCAAGATCCCGCACCTCACCTACTGCGGGGACGCCGTGGTCGGGGCCGGCAGCAACATCGGCGCGGGCACGATCTTCGCCAACTACGACGGCCTCGGCAAGCACACCTCGACGGTGGGGGAGCACTCCTTCGTCGGCAGCGACTCGGTACTGGTCGCGCCCGTGCAGATCGCGGACGGCGCCTACGTGGCGGCCGGGTCGACGATCACCGGCAACGTCGGGCCGGGCGACCTCGCCGTGGCCAGGGGCCAGCAGCGCAACATCCGCGGCTGGGTGGCGCGAAAACGCCCGGGCACCAGGTCGGCGGACGCCGCGGCCGCGGCCCTGGCGAGCAGAGAGACCAGCGACCAGCAGACCGAGGAGGCCGGCGAGTGAGCGGCATCAAGCGCCCCACCGAGAAGCACCTGATGGTGTGCACCGGACGGGCCTTCCCCGAACTGGCCGAGGAGGTCGCCGCCCTGCTCGGCGTCGGGCTGATCCCGACCAGGGCGCTCACCTACGCCAACTCCGAGATCTACGTCCGGTTCGAGGAGTCGGTGCGCGGCGCGGACTGCTTCGTGATCCAGTCCCACCCCGCACCGGTCAACGAGTGGCTGATGGAGCAGCTGATCATGGTGGACGCGCTGAAGCGCGCGTCGGCCCGGCGGATCACCGTCGTCTCGCCGTTCTACCCCTACGGGCGCCAGGACAAGAAGCACGCCGGACGTGAGCCGATCTCGGCCCGCCTGGTCGCCGACCTGTACAAGGCCGCCGGCACCAACCGGGTCATGTCGGTGGACCTGCACGCGGCGCAGATCCAGGGCTTCTTCGACGGCCCGGTGGACCACCTGCTCGCCCTGCCCGTGCTCGCCGACTACGTCAAGGCCAACTACGACACCTCCGAGATGACCATCGTCTCCCCGGACGCCGGCCGCGTCCGGCTGGCCGACATGTGGTCGGACCAGCTCGGCACCCCGCTGGCGATCATCCACAAGCGGCGGGACCCCAACAAGGCCAACGAGGTCGCCGTCGGCGAGGTGGTCGGCGACGTGGACGGCCGGGTCTGCCTGCTGGTCGACGACATGATCGACACCGCAGGGACGATCTGCCAGGCGGCGGCCGCGCTGAAGAACTACGGCGCGAAGAAGGTGATCGCCGCGGCCACCCACCCGATCCTCTCCGGCCCGGCGCCGCAGCGGCTCAACGAGTCCGACTTCGAGGAGGTCATCGTCACCAACACCCTGCCGATCCCGGACGGGGTGAACATCCCCAAGCTGACCGTGCTCTCGATGGCGCCGCTGCTCGCGCAGGCGATCCAGGCGGTCTTCGAAGAGGGCTCGGTGGCGTCCCTGTTCAACGGCAACCACTAGGGCCGCGGTGTCCGGAGGGGGGCGGAGGGAGCGGACGCGTCCGCTCGATCCAGGGGCGGCCGACGATCTCTTGGCGGGCCTCGACGGGTTCTCGCGGTCCGCGCACGGCTTCGCGTCCCGGGTGCGGGGTGCGCTCGCGTCCCTGCCCTGGTGGGTGCAGGTGGGGCTGGTCTGGCTGGTCAGCAGGCTGTTCGTGGCGGGCTGGACGGTGGTCGCACTGTCGCGCCAGGCGTCCGTGCTGCATCTGGAGAGTGTTCCCGGCAACTACTTCGAGTACGCGAGCATCTGGGACGGCACCTTCTACCGCAGCATCCACGACGGCGGCTATCCGGGCGAGATCGTGATCGGCGAGGGCGGTGCCGGCCGGGGCGGCGAGTGGGCATTCCTGCCGGTGTACCCGCTACTGGTCCGGGTCGTCACGGCGCTCACCCCGCTCGGCTGGCCGGTGGCGGCCACGACCGTGTCGCTGCTGGTGTCACTGGGCTTCCTGCTGATCGCCTACCGGTTGTTCGTCGCCCGCACGGACGACGTCACGGCGCTGGCGGCCATCGCCCTGCTCTCCTTCTCGCCGGCTGCCGCGGTACTGCAGTACGCCTATGCGGAGTCACTGGGGTTGTTCCTGGTGGCGCTCGCGCTGCTGCTGATGAGTGGCGGCCGGTACGCCCTGGCGGGCGCGGTGGTCGTGCTGGCAGCGCTGACCCGACCGCTCGGCGTGCCCCTCTTCGTCGCCGTCTGCGTGATCGCGGTGACCGTCGCCGTCGCGCACCGGCGCTCCGGCGGTCCGGTACCGGTTCGGTCGTGGTGGTCGCTCGGTGGTCTGGTCGCGGCCGCGGCTCTGGGCGCGGTGCTCTGGCCGATCCTCGCGGCGGCGGGAACCGGGCTTCCGGACGCCTACCTGCGTGTGGAGGGAGCCTGGCACGGCGGCGTGCATCCACCGCTGTACGCCTTCCTCGGCTCGCTGGTCGTCGAACTGGGTCGGCCCGCGGGTCTGGCGGTCGCGATCGTCGTGGTGGTGGGTTTCGTCATGCTCATGCTGAGCCGGGCCGTACGCCGGCTGGGCATGGTGATGTGGGCCTGGGTCGGCGCCGTGCTGGGCTATCTGATCCTGCTGACACCGGTCAGTTCGTCGACACCGCGGCTGCTGCTGTCGGCCTTCCCACTGGCGCTCGCCGCCGCCGGCGTCTCCCGCAGCCGCTGGTACCGCGGGCTGCTCATCGTCCTCCTGGCGGTGCTGCAGGCGGGCTACATCCTCGTCCTGTGGCACCTGCGCGACGGCATCACCGACCACTCCCCGTGACCGCCGGACCAGGCACATCCGAACTGAAAGGGACCCGGGACGATCGGGGACGGTTCTTCTCTCGGTCCACCGGCTCGGACCAAGTGAGGAACCGTCCCCGAACTCCGGTCGCGGCGATTTCTGCCGTCGGCGGGGAGGCGATAAGCTGTCGGGGTTGCCTCGGCGAGGGGCCATCGGCCCGTGATCGACAAGGCGTGCGCTGGGCGCCGCCGGTCTCCCTCGTCAGGCTGGAATCTGTACGAGGTTGAGGAGTGACAGCAGTGTCTGAGAACAAGATCGCAGCGGTGTCCCGCACCGAATTCGGCAAGGGCGCGGCGCGCCGCACCCGTCGGGCCGGCCTGGTGCCGGCCGTCCTGTACGGCCATGGCACCGACCCGGTGCACCTGTCGCTGCCCGGCCACGAGCTACTGCTGGCCCTGCGCGTGGCCAACGCCGTGCTGGAGATCTCCCTCGACGGTGGCAAGAGCCAGCTGGCGCTCGCCAAGCAGGTGCAGCGGAACCCGGTCAAGGGCACCATCGAGCACCTCGACCTGGTGATCGTGCGCCGCGGCGAGAAGGTCACCGTGGAGGTGCCGCTGGTGGTCGTGGGCGACCACCCGGCCGACCGGATGGTCGTGATGGACCAGCAGACCATCGCCCTTGAGGTCGAGGCCACCCACATCCCGGCCGACATCGAGGTCAGTGTCGCCGGTCTGGAGATCGGTGACACGGTCACCGCCAAGGACCTGGTGCTGCCCTCCGGCGCTGTCTTCCCGGGCGCGCCGGACGACCTGATCCTCTCGATCGCCGCCACCCCGAGCCAGGCCGCGCTGGACGCGGAGCTGGCCGGCACCGTCGAGGGCGCCGAGGAGCCCGAGGCGGAAGCGGCCGAGGGGGCCTGAGCCCCGGCCATGTCTACCTGGCTGTTGGTCGGGCTCGGGAATCCGGGCCCGACCTACGCGTCTCACCGGCACAACGTCGGTTACCGGGTGGTGGACGAGCTGGCGCGGCGCGCCGGCGTCCGGTTCACCGGTGCGGGGCAGCTGCGCTCGGAGGTCGCGCAGACCCGGCTCACCGCGTCCGGCGGGATGGGTGGCCTCGGTGCGGAGGCCGAGCAGATCGTGCTGCTCAAGTCGCGCACGTTCATGAACGAGTCGGGCATCGCGGTGGGCAAGGCCGCCGGCTACTACCGCGTCCCGGTCGAGCAGTTGGTCGTGGTGCACGACGAACTCGACCTCGACTTCGGCCGGATCCGGCTGAAGTTCGGTGGTGGTGACAACGGCCACAACGGGCTGAAGTCGATCCGGCGCAGCCTGGGCACGGGCGACTTCTTCCGGGCCCGGTTCGGGGTGGGCCGTCCGCCGGGTCGCCAGGACGCGGCCGACTACGTGCTGAGCCCCTTCCCTGCGGCGCTCGCCGAGGACGTCGCCGTGGAGGTCGTCCGGTGTGCGGACGCCGTGGAGGCCCTGCTGACGCTCGGCCTGGACGAGGCCCAGAGCCGCTTCAACTCCTGATCCCGGGCGACCCCGACGGACGCAAGGACGCGTCCCGGCAGCCGATCCGGACGACGCCTGCACGGCGCCATACTTGATCGAGTTTATGTCGAACAGTGTCGAACTTGATCCAGATTAACGTCGTTTCGGTGCACGCTGAAATCCTGTTAAGGCGGGTGCTCGAGGTGGAGTCGAGATTCGGGGACCCCTCCGACCAGCTGCCCACAGGGTCGGCTGCGGGTGTGAAGGCCCTAGTCACAGGCATAGGTGCGGAAAGGTAAGCCACTGAAGCCGCGGATATTTCCCGGCGTTCCTGCCAAGATGGCAAATTCTCCACCTGAACTGCATTAAGGTTGGAACAATTGGCGCGCTCTGAGGAGTGGGAGTGTGCCGGGTTCCGAGCCTTTGCCCCATCAACGGCAAGGGACCCGTTCTTGTGAAGGGTCATCATGAGAGTCCAG
Organism: Propionicimonas sp.; assembly: GCA_036735445.1. Lineage (GTDB taxonomy): Bacteria > Actinomycetota > Actinomycetes > Propionibacteriales > Propionibacteriaceae > Propionicimonas. Next base: position 7,474 of record DAINOM010000074.1, on the reverse strand, counting down.
TCCGGGGGGATGTCTATGCGCGCGCGCCGGCGCCGGGGCCGCGGCAATTGGGTGAGGTTGCTGGTCAGCTTCCTCCTCGCAACGGCCTTCGTGGCCCTCGGGACGCCACCGCAGGCCGCGGATGCCTTCGAGATCCCCACCGCGACCTGGTCGACCACCTCGCCGACCGGCACCGTCAACACCCCGTCCGGCGTGACGGTCACCGTGACCGGCAGCGGTCTGACCACCAACAACGGCACGGCCACGGCGGGCGCCCGCGGCTGGGACGCCAGCCAGTACAGCCCGACGCTCGTCACCGGTGACAGCGTCACCTCGCCGCTGGTGAACACCGGCACCTGTGCCACCACCGGCGCCTGTCCGGACCTCGGCACCCTCACGATCGACTTCAGCCAGCCGGTGCGCAACCCGGTCCTGCACATCTCCGGGATCGGCGGGTCCGTGGGGAACACCACCAACCGGTCCGACCTCCATGCTGTGCTCGACCTCGCCACCTCCGGCCTCACCCTGACCAAGGTGGCCGGCAACACCCAGTTCTCGGTCTCGTCCACGCGGATCACCGCAGCCAACGACAGCGCGAGCCCCGACTGCACGACCGTGAGCGGCGGCACCTTCAACGCGGCCGCCACCGCCGCCTGCGGCAGCGTCCGGGTGAACGGCACGGTCACCTCGATGGTGTTCAACATGTCGGCCGTGTTCGTGAAGAACGCCAGCGCAAGCAGCCCGACCAACTCCACCACCAGCGGCGACGCGTTCGGCCTCACCGTCACCCTGCCCCAGGACTTCGGCGACGCGCCGACGACCTACAACCCCACCCAGGCGCCGGTCCACATCATCGGCGACCTGCGTCTCGGCAGCGTCCTTCCGGACGAGGACAACCCGACCACCCGCAACGCCACCGCCAGCCCGTTCGCGGGCACGTCGGCCAACGGCGACGACACCAACGGCACCGACGACGAGGACGCCTTCGACCCGACTCCGCCGAACGTGCTCGCCGGGGTGGCGAACACCTACACGGTGGCCGTGCCGCTGGCCGGGGTGAGCAAGGCCGCCTATGTCTGCGGCTACATCGACTTCAACAAGGGCGGCACGTTCGACACCTCGACCGAGCGGGCCTGCGCCACGGTCGCCGCCGGCGCCACGTCGGCGAACCTGTCCTGGTCGGTGCCGGCCAGCACCACGGCTGGCAGCACGTTCGCCCGCTTCCGCGTGGGCTACACCCAGTCCCAGGTGCAGTCGCCGACCGGCCGGGCCGACTCCGGTGAGGTCGAGGACTACCCGATCACCTTCGCGGGCCGGCCCACGATCGTCCTGAACAAGACCACGCTGGGCGCGGCCGGCGGCCCGTTCGGGTTCACCCTCACCAACACCACCCAGACGACCGGGACGGTGACCACGACCGCGGCCGGCACCCCGACTCAGGTGGACGGGAACACCGGCACGTCCGGCACCCAGGCCTTCACGGTCGCGGCCGTGAACACCGCCGCCACCATCAACGAGACCACGATCCCCAGCGGCTGGGCGCTGTCCAGCGCCACCTGCACGAACGCCGCCGGCACCACGATCGGCAGCCTCAGCGGCTCGACCTACACACTCCCGGCCGGCGAGATGACGCCGGGGGCGGAGATCACCTGTACCTACCGCAACGGCCAGCCGTCGATCTCCCTGACCAAGGCCGCCGGCTCGATCAGCACCGGTGCGAACGGGCCGTTCGCCGGCGACACCGTCCCGTACACGTTCACGGTGACGAACACCGGCCAGACCCCGCTGTCGTCCATCGCGGTGACCGACGCCAAGGTCGGCACGGTCACCTGCGCCGCCACCTCGCTCGCGATCGGCGCCTCCACCACCTGTACCGCCAGCTACCCGCTCACCCAGGCCGACATCAACGCCGGCCAGGTCGTGAACAACGCCTCGGTCAGCGGCACGCCGCCCACGGGGCCGGCCGTGACCGGGACGGCCACCGCCACCAAGAACCTGCCGCAGAACCCGGCGATCGACCTGACCAAGACGGCGGGCCAGGTGACCGACACCGACGGCAACGGCCACGACGTCGGCGACACCATCACCTACACCTTCGTGGTGAAGAACACCGGCAACGTGTCGCTCACCGGTGTGGGCATCAACGACCCGGCGGTCGGCCCGGTCACCTGCCCGGCCACCACCCTGGCGCCCGGCGCGTCCACCACGTGCACGAAGGCGCACACCCTCACCCAGGCGGACGTGAACGCCGGCGTGGTCAACAACACGGCCACCGCGAGCGGCACGCCGCCCACGGGCACCGCGGTCACCGACACCGACTCCGCCTCCCGGAACATCAACCGCACCGCCACGATCAGCGTCGTCAAGCAGGCCGGCACCCCGTCCGGGACCACCGCGGGCTCGACCATCGCCTACACCTTCGTGGTCACCAATACCGGCAACACCACGCTGACCTCGGTGCAGGTCAGCGACCCCAAGGTGGGTTCGGTCAGCTGCCCGACGACCACGCTGGCGCCCGGCGCATCGACCACCTGCACCGCGACGTACGCGATCACCCAGGCGGACGTGAACGCCGGCCAGGTGGTGAACACCGCGACCGCGACCGGGACGCCGCCCGCGGGACTCACCGCGCCGACGGCCAACGGCACCGTGACGACCACGCTGCCCCGCACGCCCGCGATCAGCCTCGACAAGCAGACGGCGGGCATCACCGACCTCGACGGCAACGGCCCGGACGCCGGTGACCGGCTGAACTACACCTTCCTGGTCACGAACACCGGCAACGTCACCCTGAACCCGGTGAGCGTGAGCGACCCGAAGGTCGCCGTCGTCACCTGCCCACTGACCAGCCTGGCGCCGGGCGCGTCCACCACCTGCACCGGCGGCTACACGCTCACCCAGAACGACTTCGACACCGGCTCGGTGTACAACACCGCGACCGCCTCCGGGGTGGGTCCCGCCGGCACGTGGACGGTGACCGCGACCGACAGCAACGCCACCCCGCTCACGGCCGGGCCGGCACTGTCCCTCGACAAGCAGGCCGGCACCCTCTCCGGCAACACGGTCGGCTCGACGCTCGGCTATACCTTCGCGGTCACCAACACCGGCAACGTGACCATGAACGGCATCTGGTTGCAGGACACCAAGGTGTTCTCGGTCTCCTGCCCGCAGTCCACGCTCGCCCCGGGCGCGTCGATGACCTGCTCGGCCACGTACACCGTGGCCCAGGTCGACGTGGACGCCGGCGCCGTGGTGAACTCCGCGACGGTGACGGGTTACTCGGCGTCCAGCGGGCAGGCCGCGTCGGCGACCGACGGCACGACCACGCCGATCGCCGGCAATCCCTCGATCACCCTCGACAAGCAGGTCGGCACGCCCACCGACGTCACGGCCGGCGCCACCGTCCCGTACACCTTCGTCGTGGTGAACACCGGCAACGTGACCCTCACCTCGGTGCACGTCACGGACGGGAAGGTCACCTCGGTGAGCTGCCCCGCGACCACGCTCGCCGCCGGCGCCTCCACCACCTGTACCGGCAGCTACCCGCTGACCCAGGCCGACATCGACGCCGGGCACATCGCCAACAACGCGACGGTGTCGGGGACGCCGCCCACCGGCTCGCCGGTGACCGCGGCCGACTCCACCGACCTGACCCTCGGCCGCACTGCGGCGATCACGCTCGACAAGCAGGCCGGGGTGCCGTCCGGTTCGGCGGCGGGTGCGACCATCGCGTACAGCTTCCTGGTCACGAACACCGGCAACACGACGCTGACGTCGGTCGCCGTGAGCGACCCCAAGGTCGGCACGGTGACCTGCCCGGTGACCACCCTGCTCCCGGGCGCGGCGACCACGTGCGTGGCCACCTACCCGATCACCCAGGCCGACCTGGACGCGGGCGTGGTGGACAACACCGCCAGCGTGACCGGCACGCCGCCGGCGGGCCTGACCCGGCCGACCGCCAGTGACAGCACCACCACGCCGCTGACCCGGACGCCCGGGATCAGCCTCGACAAGCAGGCCGGCACCCCGTCCGGCGCGACGGCCGGCTCGACCGTCGCCTACACCTTCGTCGTGACCAACACCGGCAACGTCACCCTGACCGGTGTCGGGGTCTCGGACCCGAAGGTGGGGACGGTGAGCTGCCCCGCCACCACGCTGGCGCCGGGAGCGACCGCCACCTGCACCGCGACCTACAGCCTCACCCAGGCCGACGTGGACGGCGGGACGGTCGTCAACAACGCGACCGCCACGGGCACGCCGCCGCCGGGGCTGACCGCCCCGACCGCCACCGACTCGACCACCACCACGATCACGCCCGATCCGAAGCTGACGCTCACCAAGAGCGCCGCGGCGCCGAGCAGCAACAACGCCGGCGCGACGATCGCCTACACCTTCGTGGTGAAGAACACCGGCAACGTGACCCTGCACGCCGTCGCGGTCACCGATCCGCTGGTGGCGTCGGTGAACTGCCCGGTGACCACCCTCGCGCCGGGGGCGTCCACGAACTGCACCGGCACGCACACGGTCACCCAGGCCGAGGTGGACGCCGGCACCGTGGTGAACACCGCCTCCGCGTCCGGCACCCCGCCCACCGGTGACCCGGTCACCGCCGTCGGCGGCACCACCACGCCGCTGACCCGGACGCCGGCCATCACCGTGGACAAGCAGGCGGGCACGCCGTCCGGCAACACCGTCGGCTCGACCATCGCCTACACGTTCATCGTCCGGAACACCGGGAACGTCACGCTCACCTCGGTGCACGTCACCGACCCGAGGGTCGGTGCGCCGAGCTGCCCGCAGACCACCCTGACGCCGGGGGCGACCACCACCTGCACGCTCACCTACGCGCTCACGCAGGCGGACATCGACGCGGGCCATGTGGCCAACACGGCGACCGCCACCGGCACGCCCCCCACCGGCCTGACCGCACCCACGGCGACCGACTCCACCGACACCCCGGTGGCGCAGAACCCGCTGCTCACCCTCGACAAGCAGGCGGGCACGCCGTCCGGCACCGCTGCCGGCTCGACCATCGCCTACACCTTCGTGCTGACGAACGCCGGCAACGTCACGCTGACGTCGGTGCACGTCACCGACCCGAAGGTGGGCGCGGTGAGCTGCCCGGTCGCCGCGCTGGCACCCGGTGAGTCCACGACCTGCACGGCGACCTACACCCTGGCCCAGGGCGACGTCGACGCCGGGCACGTGGCCAACACGGCGACCGCGACCGGCACCGGCCCGTCCGGCAACCAGACGACCGCCACCGACGCCACCGACACGCCGGTCCCCGCCGGTCCGGCGATCAGCCTCGACAAGCAGGCCGGCACCCCGACGGGGAACACCCCGGGCGCAACCATCGCCTACACCTTCGTGGTGACGAACACCGGGAACGTGACGCTCAGCGCGATCGGGCTGTCCGATCCGAAGCTCGGCCCGCTCACCTGCCCGGCCACCAGCCTCGCCCCCGGCGGGACGACGACGTGCACCGGCAGCTACACCGTCACCCAGCCCGACATCGACGCGGGTGCGGTCGTCAACGTCGCGACGGTCTCCGGCACCTCTCCCGGCGGGGCCACGGTCACCGCGACCGACACCACCAACACGCCGATCGCGGCCGACCCCGCGCTCACGCTGGACAAGCAGGCGGGCACCCCGACGGGGAACACCGCCGGCTCGACGATCGCCTACACCTTCGTGGTGGCCAACACCGGCAACGTCACGCTCACGGGCCTGGCCGTCGCCGACCCGAAGGCCGTGCCGGTGACCTGTGCGGTCACGACCCTCGCGCCGGGTGCGTCGACGACGTGCACGGGCACGCACACGATCACCCAGGCCGAGGTGGACGCCGGGCACGTCGCCAACTCCGCCACCGCCACCGGGACGGCCCCGGGCGGAGCCACGCCCTCGGCCACCGACACCACCGACACCCCGATCGCACCCGCACCCGCCATCACCGTCGACAAGCGGGCCGGAACGCCGGGCGGCAACACGGCCGGCTCGACGATCGCCTACACCTTCGTGGTGACCAACACCGGCAACGTGACCCTGACCTCGGTCGGTGTCGACGACCCGAAGATCGGCGCCGTGACCTGCCCGCAGACGACGCTGGCGCCGGGGGCGGCCACCACCTGCACGGCCACCTACACCCTCACCCAGGCCGATGTGGACGCCGGCCACGTGGTCAACACCGCGACCGCGTCCGGCACCCCGCCGACCGGGGACCCGGTGACCGGGACCGACACCGAGACCAGCCCGGTCGTCCGGACGGCCTCGCTCAGCCTCGACAAGACCGCCGGCACCCCGACGGGGGCCACGGCCGGTTCGACCATCGCCTACACCTTCGTGGTGACGAACACCGGCAACACCACGCTCACCGGCGTGAACGTCGCCGACCCGCTGGTGAGTGCGGTGAGCTGCCCGGCGACCACGCTCGCACCGGGCGCGTCCACCACGTGCACCGCGACGCACACCGTCACCCAGGCCGAGGTGGACGCCGGGGCCGTGGTGAACACGGCCACGGCAAGGGCGAACCCGCCGGCAGGGGTGACGCCGCCGTCGGTCACCGACCAGACCACCACCCCGCTGGAGCGGACGCCGGCGATCGCGCTGGACAAGGAGTCCGGCGGGATCACCGACCTCGACGACAACGGTCCGGACGCCGGGGACACCGTCGCGTTCACCTTCCTCGTGCAGAACACCGGCAACGTCACGCTGGACGCCGTCTCCGTGACCGACCCGAAGGTCGGCACGGTCAGCTGCCCGGCGACCACGCTCGCCCCGGGCACCACCACCAGCTGCACGGCCACCTACACGCTCACCCAGACCGACGTGGACTCCGGTCAGCTCGAGAACACCGCGACCGCGACCGGTACGCCGCCCGCCGGTCTCGACGCGCCGACGGCGTCCGACTCCGTGGTGATCGGGATCGAGTCCGGGGCGCGGCTGAGCCTGGACAAGCAGGCGGGCACGCCGTCCGGCGCCGTCGCCGGCTCGACCATCCCGTTCACGTTCGTGGTGACCAACACCGGCAACGTGACGCTCTCCGCCATTGCCGTGGACGACCCGCTCGCCGGTGCGGTCTCGTGCCCGCCGGGGCACCTCGGCCCGGGCGCGGCGGTGCAGTGCACGGCGACCTACACCCTGACCCAGGCCGACGTGGACGCCGGCGTGGTCACGAACACCGCGACCGCGACCGGCACCCCGCCGGCCGGGGCGGACGTGTCCGCGTCCGACTCGACCACCACGGACATCCCGCGGACCGCGGCGATCTCCCTGGACAAGGTGGCCGGGATCCCGAGCGGCCAGGCCGCGGGCGACACGATCGAGTACTCCTTCGTGGTCACCAACCAGGGCACCACCACGCTCGTCGGCGTGCACGTCACCGACCCGAAGGTGGGCGCCGTGTCGTGCCCGGACGCCACGTTGGCGCCGGGGGCGTCGACGACCTGCACGGCGACCTACACGCTGACCCAGGCCGACGTGGACGCCGGGCACG
>DAINOM010000073.1:0-15857 GCA_036735445.1 Propionicimonas sp. | reverse complement strand
CCACAACTCTCATCCTCCCTGCAATGAGAGCCTCCACAGAACCCGGGGCGATTCAGGGACGGCAGACTCCAGCCATCAGGCCTAGCCAGATGCAGTTTGCGCGTCCAGTTTCCGTGGGGCAGACGTGGGGCACGAATGACCCCGAGTGGGCCTCAACCAGCCCGAGGCAGCCCACCGCCACGAACGAAACCCCTAGTCACAGCGATTCGGGAATGGCCAGCAGAAACACGCGAGAGGTATTGCACCTCCACTTTTCGCCATTGTTTCGAGGGTAAAACCCCTAGTCAAAGCCACCTTGGGTGCGCGAGAGAGGAGTTGAAGCTCTCTTCCATCAGCCGATAATGACCCCCTGACAGGGACTTATGGAGATTGATTGCCACTTCGTCACCTTGCCGTGGGGAATGCGTGGGGAATGATTCTGAAGCTCAGACACGCGCGGAACACGCGGCCAGGCCGCCTTCAGCATAGGCGGCCGGCCGCCGCGCGTCGCAGCCCAATCTCCACGGCGTTCATCGCAACGCCGCCAGCACGGCGACGCCGGCCAAGCGGGGTTCGGGAGGAGCGCCTCCAAGGCGTCCCCGACTCCCCGGGCAACCACGCAGGTGAGAGCGACGGCGTCCATGTCGCACCTGCCCATAGCGCGTGGATCTCGGGGTACGAGCTGCCCCCGTCGACGCAGGACGCTGAGGACGTCAGCCCCCAGAAGACGCAATCCAGTCGCAGTGACGGGGCGGTGCTGCTCGGGGTCCACGGCGTCCTCCTTGCGACGGGAAGCGAACACGACATCCGTCCTAACGGGCTCCGATGCCTCCTCGCGGACAGGTGCGACTCGGAGCCACCACGAGATCTGGAGCCACGCATGGTCCCCGTCCACCGGTGTTCAACGTCGGATGTCCACGTCGCTGGCCGGGAGGTCGCGGACCGCTCTTGACGAGACGAGGGACCAGGCGGGGCGTCCAGATGTTAGCTATTTCATCGTCCGTTTGTTAAATAGGTTGTGCTCCGACTGTTAGGTTCTCCGTGTGGACTATCGGCGCAGGATCGTGGACGACACCCTCGACGACCTCTTCCCCCACCTGGCGGCCATCGCCCTCGAGGGAGCCAAAGGCGTGGGCAAGACCGCGACCGCCACCCAGCGGGTCACCACGGTGTTGTCGCTGAACAACCCCACCGAGCGAACGGCCGTGGCCAGCCACCTGGACCTGGTCACCGAAGTCCCCGGCCCGGTCCTCATCGACGAGTGGCAACTCGAACCCTACGTGTGGGACCGAGTGCGGCGGGCAGTCGACGACGACCCCACCGGAGGCCGGTTCCTGCTGGCCGGGTCGGCGGGAGTGGCGCCGGGGGCGCGGGTGCACTCGGGTGCGGGCCGGATCGTGAGCCTGACGATGCGGCCGCTCGCGTTCAGCGAGCGGGGGCTGGCCGAACCGTCCGTGTCCTTGCGGGACATGCTCGCCGGGACCCGCCCTCCCATCACCGGGACCTCCCCCATCGACCTGCCCGGCTACACCGACGAAATCCTCCGCTCGGGGTTCCCCGGGATCCGTGACCTGCCCGAACGGGCCCGACAGGTCCAACTCGACAGCTACCTCACCCGCATCGTCGAGCGAGAACTGCCCGACAGCGGGGTGAACGTGCGGCGTCCCGCAGCGCTCCGAGCGTGGCTGGCCGCGTATGCTGCCGCCACGGCGACCGACGCCGCCTTCGCCACGATCCTGGCCGCCGCCACACCAGGCGAGGGCGACAAACCGGCCCGGCAGACCGCCGACATCTACCGCCAGCACCTCCAACGGATCTTCCTACTCGACCCCATCGAGGCCTGGACGCCGGCGTTCGCCCCCCTGAAGCGACTCACCCACTCCCCCAAGCACCACCTCGTGGACCCCGCCCTGGCCGCCCGCCTCGTCGGCGTCGGCAAGGCCGGACTCCTCCGCGGACAGGGAAACCGCGTCCACGCAGCCACCGGCACCTGGCTGGGGGCACTGTTCGAGTCATTGGCCGCCCAAGCGGTGCGGGTCTACGCCGAAGCAGCCGATGCCCGCGTCGGGCACCTACGCACCAAGAACACCGACCACGAAATCGACCTCATCGTCGAAACGGCCGACCGCTCCACCCTCGCGATCGAGGTCAAACTCACCGACACCATCAGACCCGCCGACGTCGAGCACCTGAACTGGCTCGGCGAACAACTCGGCGACCGCCTCGTCGACCGCATGATCATCTACACCGGCAAACACGCCTACCGCCGCCCCGACGGCATCGCCGTCGTCCCCCTCGCACTCCTCGGACCCTGAACCACCCGGCACACTGAACCGCATCACCCAAACCGGTTCCCGGCCTTGATCCATCCCCGGTTGCTGGGCCGTGGTGGCCGGCACCGGGGTGGACCAGGGAAGATCAACTGAGGAAGAGCCGCGGAAATTAATGGCCCCCTGACAAGGTCTTTTGTCGGGCCTTCGCCATGTCGTCACCCCTTGTCGTGGGGAATGCGTGGGGAATCGCTCAGCACCCGAGACCCGCGCGGGGCTCGCGTCCAAGGCTGTGCCTCAGCGGCATCCAGACGTCACCGCCGAGAGTTTGGTTGATTGCAGGCCTGCCACCCAGTCGATGGTCGGGCCGCAGAACACCCGAGCGGCGTTTCTCGCACTGCATCGCGGCCTCCCGTCATGGGCCCAGACAAGCCAGTCACCGCCATAACGGGTGGCGACTGCAACCGGTGGACAGCCATGGACACCTCGGCGTCTCTTCGAGTGACTCAGAGCTGGTCGAGCAACTCGGCCACTGACGAGACGACTTGGTCCGGGCGGAAGGGATACGTCTCCACGTCAGCCATGGTCGTCAGGCCGCTGAGCACCAGCACCGTGTGCAGCCCGGCCTCCATACCGGCCACGATGTCGGTGTCCATGCGGTCCCCGATCATCGCGGTGGTTTCGGAGTGGGCGGCGATGCGGTTCATCGCGGACCGGAACATCATGGGGTTGGGCTTGCCGACCACGTAGGGCTTGCGTTTCGTGGCCTCGGTGATCATCGCCGCCACGGCTCCGGTGGCGGCGACGACGCCGTCGGCCGACGGCCCCGTGGCGTCAGGGTTGGTGACGATGTAGCGCGCCCCCGCCATCACCAGTCGGATGGCTCTGGTGACCGCCTCGAACGAGTAGTTGCGCGTCTCGCCGAGCACCACGTAGTCAGGGTCGACATCGGTGAGGACGAAACCGGCTTCGTGGAGGGCGGTGGTGAGCCCCACCTCCCCGATGACGTAGGCGGTCTTCTTCCCGGGTTGGCCGGCCAGGAAGGCAGCGGTCGCCATCGCGGAGGTCCACAGGTTTTCCTCCGGGACGTGCAATCCCGCGCGCTCGAGCCGTGCCGCCAGGTCTCGCGGCGTCCACGTGGAGTTGTTGGTGAGCACCAGGAATCGCCGCGACGTCGCGATCCAGCTGTCGATCAGCTCGACGGCTCCGGGCAGGGCGCGGTCCTCGTGGACCAGCACTCCATCCATGTCCGTGAGCCAGCACTCGATGTCGTGCGGGGTTCGCGCGGGGCGGGTCATGGCGTCACCGCGCCCAGCCCGTAAGCCTGGTGTACGAGCACGATGGGATGCACAGTGCGCACACCGGTGGAGTTCTCGATCTGCCAGCGGCAGGTCTCGGTGTCGCAGGCCGCGAGGCCCTGCTCGGTCTGTTTCACCATGTCGAACAGCGGCTTGCCGACGGCTTGGGCGATGTCGTACTTCTCCTTCTTGAGGCCGTAGGTACCCGCGATGCCGCAGCAGGTGGCGTTGCTGTCGACCACCTCGAGGCCGGGGATCAGCCGCAGCAGGTCGAACGCAGGCGTCCCCATGCCCTGGCTTTTGAGCTGGCAGGGGGCGTGGTAGGGCAGCCGCTGCTTGATCGGCTCGAAGTCGGTGGGCAGCTCGCCCTCCTCGTGCAGCTCCATGAGGAACTCCGAGATCTCCCGGATCCGCGTGCCGACGTCGGCCAGATCGGTGTCGTGCAGGCCGAGGATCTCGTGGGCCTCGTGCTTGAGCATGCCGGTGCAGCTGCCCGCTGTGCTGACGATGGTGAGGTCGGTGCCCGCGGAGCGGAGCGCCTTCACCAGGGCGCGCACCGACTTCGTCGCCTGTTCGAACAGGCCGTTGCTCTGCTCGGCGAGGCCGCAGCAGCCCTGCGGGGGCACGAGCACCTGGTAGCCAAGGTGTTCGAGCACTTCGATGGCCTTCTTCGCGGCGTCCACCTCGAAGTAGCCGCCGGCGCAGCCGTGGAAGTAGACCAACGCTCCGCGGGTGGGTGCCTTGGCCGGGGCGGGCCGCTTCTTCAGCCAGGTGTGCAACGACTGGGTGCGCGCGGTGGGCATGGGGGCGCCGCGGTGGACGCCGACGACTTTCTCCATCGCGTAGCGGGCCAGCTTGTTGTCGAGCACGGCGTTGGCGAGGGGGGCGACCGGCGTCATCGCCTGGCCCATGAGGACGGTCTGGGTGATGATCCGGTCCCGGATCGGGACGCCGTGTTCGGCCTTCATGACGGCCCGGGCCAGCGAGTTGAGCTCGGCCACGTTGACGCCCTGCGGGCACACGACGCTGCAGGTGCCGCAGCTGGAGCAGTAGTCGACGGAGTGGTCGACGGAGTCACCGTCGCGGAACCGTTCGGCCTGCGGTCCCACGAACTTCGGCCCCGAGAACAGGGGCGTGACCGCCGCCACCGGGCAGCTGGTCTCGCAGATCGTGCACTTGACGCACTGGTCGAGGCTCATGCGGTTGAGCTCGTTGTTGAGCCGCTCGCGCAGGTGTTGGGCCCGCTCGGCCCTGGACTTCTCGCTCATCGTGTTCCTCCGGTGATGTGGTCGGCGGCCCGGACGGCCGTGGCGACGGCGATCCCGTCTCCCGACTTCTCGCGCCAGCGCGCGGCGCCGGCGATCAGGCCGCCAGCCACGTACAGGTTGGGGTGGACGGCCGCACCGGCGGCGTCCACGGGTCGGCCGGCGGCGTCGGTGCGGACGCCGACGGCGAAGAGGGGGTGGGGCCCCCAGTAGGTGGCCGGGATCAGCGGCCCCGCGTCGGTGGCGGTCAGGGGCAGTCCGAACATCGGTTCCGAGATCGCACCGAAGGAATCCACCTCCAGTGCACCGCTCTCGAACCCGCCCGGGGCGTACACGAACGCGTCGGCCCGCAGCTGGCGCGGGCCGCCGGCGGCGGCCAGGGTGACGGACGCCACGGCGTCCGCCTCCAGGGTGCGGCCGACGATCCGGCTGCCCGTGACGATCCGGACGCCGGCGGCGCGCACCAGCGCGAGCAGCGCCTCGTACAGCCTCAGTCCCGGCACGGAGGGGGGCGGCAGCGGGATCTCGCACACGTCGCGTCCGACCACCTCGGCGACCTGCCGCCACACCCCGCTGCGCCGCACGCCCAGCACGGCGGGCAGGGCCACCACGTCGCCGGGCCCGGCAGCGGCGGCGACCGCGCGGGCGAACCGGGCCGCGAAGGCCTCCTCATCGAGGGCGCGGGCGTAGGTGAGGGGGCTGGGGTCGGCCTCCCCCGGGCGGGCGGGCAGGTCGACCCACGCCGCACTCGCCGCGAGCGCTCCGCCGTCGGGGGCGGTGCTGCGGGCCAGGTTGCCGGCCACCAGGTCGGCGGGGAAGTCCTTCAGCTGCCGGACGCCGACGACCGCGTAGCTGCGGCCCCCGATCGCATCCCCGGCCACCATCGACGGTTGCGCCAGCGCGGTGGGGCGCAGGGCGCCGACGGCCGTGGGCAGGTGGTGGTTGCGGGCGGGGTCACCCACGAGCAGGTCGGGCCCGAGCGCCCCGGCCAGCCATCCGACGGCCGCACCGACGGCGTCCGCACCGATCGACGCGTACGGGTGGTCGGATGCGACGGCGGCGACGGCCTCCAGGGGTCGCTCGACCCGCTCGGGCGTGTAGCCGAGGATGTCCAGGGTGCCCTGGGACAGTTGCAGGCCGCCGGGACCCTTGGTGACGAGCATGACCGACCGGCCGCTGCGGGCGAGCCGCAGGGCTGCGGTCAGGCCGGCGAGCCCGGCGCCGATGACGACGACGTCGCTCATCGCACGACCTCCTGTTCGGGGTGGGGCAGGTGCTCGACGTCGAGGGTGCCTGCGAAGATCCAGTGGTCCAGGGCGGTCTGCCGCACCTGTGGCCCGTAGAGGATGGGCCACAGCCCGATCCAGCGGTGTTTGAGGAACAGCCGCAACAGGCCGGTCGCGCGTTCGGCGTCCGCGACCCGCTCGGAGCAGGCGATCCCGGCCGCCCGCGCGGCACAGAAACCGCCCTGGCACGGGCCCATCCCGAGACGGAGCTGGCGACGGAGGTCGTCGAGGGTCGCATTGGGTTGCGCGTGCAGGGCGTCGACGAGCATCGAGCGGCTCATCAGCTCGCACTCGCAGACGATCGGGTCATCGAGCCGGTCCGCCTCGCGCTCCTCGAGCCGGTGGGTCACGGCGTAGAGTCGCCGGTCCTCGCTACCCGGGATCACCTCGTCGGCGGTGCGGCAGGGGCGGGTCTCGCCGAGCTGGTCGCCCATGGCATCGACGATGTGCTCGGCCATGAGCCGGTACGTGGTCAGCTTGCCGCCGCCGATGGTGAGCATGCCCGACAGCCCGTCGCGCTCGGAATGGTCGATGACCGCCATGCCGCGGCTCATGTTCCGGGTGTCGTGGGCGGCGACCCGGTCGTCCTTGATCAGGGGCCGCGAGCCCGACCAGGCGTGCAGCGCACGCGCCGTCCGGAAGCCGGGGATCATCGCCTCGCCGGCGTCCAGCATCTGCTGGACCTCGTCGCGTGGGATCGGCAGGTGGTCCGGATCGGACTCGTGGATGTCGGTGGTGCCGATGATCGACACCGTGTGCACCGGTACGAGGATGTCGCCGTCCGTGGGGTAGACGCAGCGATTGATGACCGTGTTCACGATCCGGTGGTTCATCGCGATCATGATCCCGCGGCCCGCCACCACCTCCACCTCACGGGCGCCTGCCATCGCCGCGATCTGGCCCGCCCACGGACCGGCGCAGTTCAGCACGAACGAGCACTCGATGCGGACGTCCTCGCCGCCCTTCTCGTCGCGGCACAGCACGGCCGACACCCGGCCGCCCTCGCGCTCGATGCGGGTGACGCGGTGGTAGGTGAGCACCTTGGCCCCGTGGGACATGGCCGAACGCGCCGCCCCCCAGACCAGCTGCCAGCCGTCGACCGAACCGTCAGCCACCTCGATGGCCCGCTGGATGCCCGGATGGAGGCGCGGCTCGCGGCGGAGCGCCTCGGCCACGCTGATCTCTGTCGCGGGGACGCCGGTCTTCGCAGCGCCGGCCAGGAACTGGTCGGCGTAGGACGGGTCGTCCCCGGGCAGCGTCACGAAGAAGCCACCGGTGTCCTCGACGGCGGACGCCTGGATGCGACGCAGGATCGCGTTCTCCTCGGCGCACTCGGTCGCCGACTGGGGATCGCTCACCACGTAGCGGCCACCGGAGTGCAGCAGTCCGTGGAATCTGCCGGTGGTGCCCTGTCCCAGGTCCACCCGCTCCACCAGAACCGCGCGGTAGCCACGCATCGCGGCGTCGCGCACGACGCCCAGCCCGGTCGATCCGCCGCCGATCACGACGACGTCCGTCTCAAGACGTTTCACGGTGTTCCTCCTGGGTTGCTTGCTGCCCCCCACCCTGTCCCTGCCCGGATCCGGTGGGCAACCGGAATTCGGTCGCTCCTGCGGCGCACGGTGCCCCGATCCCCGGCCTATTCAAGGCTCCCCCCCAAGCCCCCACCGGGTTACGTTCATGTCACCCACAGCGGACCGAGCCGGAAGGAGGAGAGATGAATCGAGCGGTCACCATCCTGAGCCAGTTGGAGTCGTCCGACTCCACGACGCGGGAGGAGCTGGCGCGGCGCTGCGGCGTCGGGGTCCGCACCATCGCGTCCGAGATCGCCCACCTCAACAAGGCCCTCGAGGGTGCCGCCTCCATCCGCCTGGCCGATGGACGTTACCGCCTGCTCATCGTAGACGCCGGGGCCTACGGACGCGGACGTGAGCGCCTGGCGACGGTGCGCGAGTCCTTCAACGACCCGCAGTGGCGGGCGGCGTGGATCCTCGCCCGCCTGCTGCGCAGCGAGGTGCCGGTCCGCACGGAGGACCTCGCCCTCGAGATGCGGCTCGGCCGCACCAGCGTGGTGGCCGACGTCGCGGACGTCCGCACGCTGCTCGCCCCCTTCGGCGTGACCATCGAAGGACGCACCCGCGTCGGCCTGCAGCTGGCCGGGCCCGAGGCGGGCATCCGGCTGGCGGTCCTCGACCACGCCTACGCGGCGGCCTACCGGGACTACCCGCTCGGCGACGACCTGCAGGCTGCGGTCGAGGAGGTCCTCACGGCGCACCGGCTGGGCAGCGAGAGCCGTGCGCACATGCTGCGCTGGGTCACCGTCGTGCTCGACCGGCACCTCACCGGCCACGACCTCGGCGCCCTGCCCGCCACCTACCACGACCTGCTCGACACACCCGCCCACGACCTGGCCCGCGCCCTGGCCGCCCGCCTCGAACCACTGCTCGGCGAACGGCTCCCCGACGAGGAGGTGTTGTTCCTGGCCCTTCCCGCCGCGGGTCTGCGGATGGTCGTGGACGACGGACCCACCGGCGTCTGGCCGACGGCGGCGGCCGCGGGCGAACTCGTGGGGCGCATCCTGGAGCGCATCACCGACGAGATGGACGTGCGCCTGGCGCCGTCGGAACTCACCCAGGAGTTCAGCCAGCACCTCACCTTCCTGCTCAACCGGATGCGTTTCGGGCTGCGCCTCGCACCCGACACGCAGGGCGGACGCCTCCGGGACGAGTACCCCGCGGCATCGCGGATGGCGACGATCGCCGGGGACGTGATCGAGCGCGAGACCGGGCTGGCCGTCGAGGCCGGCGAACTCTCGCTGCTCACCACCTACTTCCAGGTGTTCCTGGCCGAGCATGCGTCCAAGGGCAGCCGCGACCTGGTCGTCACGATCGTGTCGGGGCGGGGTCCGGCCACGGCCCGCCTGGTGCGGGCCAACCTGGAGTCGGTCCTGCCGGCGGGCACCCGCTACAGCATCGTGCCGGACGCCGCCCCCGGCGACCTGGACGACAGTGACCTCGTCGTCACCACCCCGGGGACCCGCGCCGCGACGCGGCGTCCGACGCTGGAACTGGGCGAGGTCTTCGACCGTCAGGCCGTCCTCCGCCGGCTGCACGCGCTCCGCGTGCCGACGCACGGACCGCTGTCCCACGGGGCGTCGGCCGGGTCGTTCCTGGCGGCCCTGCTGGACGAGGGCCGGTTCGTGCGGTTGCCCGCGGGCTGCGACTACCGGGAGGGCACCCAGCGCCTGGTCGCGCGCCTGACCGAGCGAGGCCTGGTGGGTGCGGAGTTCGCCGCCGCGATCGCCGCCCGCGAGGACCGCGCCACCATGCAGCTCGATGACCAGATCGGATTCCCCCACGCCACCGACCCGACGATCGCCAGCCCCGTGTGTGCCCTCGGGGTGGTCCCACGGTCCGACGGGGAGGCCGGTGTCCGGGTCATCGTGTGCCTCGCCGTTCCCGCGAAGCTCGCCTACGACGACACCCTGCTGATCCGCGTCTACGACGAAGTGATCCGCCTGGGCGCCAACCGGCCGGCCCTCGCCAAGCTCTCGAGACTCACCAGCTACGAGCAGTTCTTCTACTTCATGGAGAACCTCGCCACCGGTCCCACCACCTGAGGAGCAACATGTTCTGGACCTTCCTGATCGGCTTCGCCGTGCTCTACCTCACCCAAACGGTGCTGGGGCTGAGGCAGTCGAAGAACTTCGCCGACACGTTCACCGCGATGCGCCGCCGCGGCAAGGTCGCTCTCGGCAAGAAGCAGGGCCTGCTCGTGGCCGGCGCGCTGGTGCTGTTCCTGCTCGACGACGCCGGCCACATCGTCGAGGGCCGCAAGCTCTCCGGCGTCACCGTGCTCTCGCGGTTCAAGACGTTCGACGCCTACAACGGCCTGCAGTTGGCCGACCTCGCCCCCGAGGGCGACCGCCGCTTCAGCAAGCCGCTCCGTGGCGCCGTCGCCAACGCCCGCGACAACTACCGCACCGTCCTGGCCGGCGGGAAGCCGCTGGACCCACCCGGACCCTTCGCCCAGGTCGGCCTCCGGCTCGGACGCCTCTTCGGACGCCGCCCCGCCACCGCGGCCTGACCCCCCAACGCCCACCCGTACCACCCGCATTATCGAAAGGAGTTGAATCATGGACATCCTCGTTCACGCCGCTGAATGGTTCGTCGGCCTCTTCCAGGCCGGTGCCACCGTCTTCATCAGCTGGATGGGCAGCATCGTTCCCCTCGTGCTCATGCTGCTGATCGCCATGAACTCGCTGATCCAGCTGATCGGTGAGGACAAGATCAACCGGTTCGCCGGCAAGGCCGCCCACAACCCGGTCAGCCGCTACATGCTGCTGCCCTTCGTCGGCGCCTTCATGCTGGCCAACCCGATGGTCCACTCGCTCGGCCGCTTCATGCCTGAGCGTTACAAGCCCAGCTACTTCGCGAGCGCCGCCCAGTTCTGCCACACCAGCAACGGCGTATTCCCGCACATCAACCCTGCCGAGCTGTTCATCTGGCTCGGCATCGCCCAGGGCGTCTCAGCTCTCGGCCTGAGCACGGGCCCCCTGGCCATCCGGTACCTCCTGGTGGGTCTCGTCATGAACTTCGTGGCCGGTTGGGTGACCGACTTCACCACCGCCTATGTCAGCAAGCAGCAGGGTGTCGTGCTGAGCGCCGAACCCCACGTGGAAGGGTGACGCACATGTCCCAGTACCGCACCATCGTGATCGAGCGGGGCAGTGGCGGCTTCGGTGGCCCGCTGACCCTGACGCCCACCGAGCAGAAGAACAAGGTGCTCTACATCGTCGGCGGCGGCATGCGCCCCGACGTGGTGGACCGCATCTGCGAGCTCTCCGGGGCGGAGGCCGTCAACGGCTTCAGCACCAGCATCCCCGACGACGAGGTCTTCGCCGCGGTGATCGACTGCGGCGGCACCCTCCGCTGCGGCCTGTACCCGAAGAAGGGCATCCCGACCATCAACGTCATGCCGACCGGCAAGACGGGCCCCCTGGCCCAGTTCATCAACGAAACCATCTACGTCTCCGCGGTGGGCACCGTCCAGGTGCGACTGGCCGACGAGTCCGAGGCCGTGGCGGCCTCTGAGGCCTCTGCGGCAGCTCCGGCAGCAGCCGCAGTGGCGGCGGCGGCCACCGGCGCCTCGGCGTCCGGGCAGGCTGCCGGCGGCGGAGCCAAGTTCGCGGTCCAAGGCGAGTGGACCACCGACAAGAAGATCAGCCAGACGATCGCCGCGAAGAAGAACAAGTCGATCCTCGAGAAGATCGGCCTCGGCGCCGGCCGCGTCGTGTCCATCTTCTACCAGGCGGCCCGCGACGCCGTGCAGACAATGCTCAGCACCGTGATCCCATTCATGGGCTTCGTCGCCATGCTGATCGGCATCATCCAGGCCTCGGGCTTCGGCACCTGGTTCTCCAACATGTTGACGCCGCTCGCGGGCTCGGGTATCGGACTGATCGTGCTCGGCTTCATCTGCTCGCTGCCGTTCCTGTCGCCGCTGCTTGGCCCCGGCGCCGTCATCGGCCAGATCATCGGCACCCTCATCGGCGTGGAGATCGGCAAGGGCACCATCCACCCGAGCCTCGCCCTGCCCGCGCTGTTCGCCATCAACACCCAGAACGCCGCCGACTTCATCCCCGTCGGACTGGGCCTGGCCGAGGCGGAGACCGAGACGGTCGAGGTCGGCGTCCCGTCGGTCCTCTACTCCCGGTTCCTGACCGGCGTCCCCCGCGTCGCCGTCGCCTGGCTCGCCAGCATCGGCCTCTACTCCTCCTGACCACGAAAGGATCACCCTCATGACCGAGACGTACCGCACCACCGTCACCGCGGCCGGACCGGAGGCCACCGCCTTCATCGGCCAGGGCATGTTCGTCACCTTCGGCGAGGACGCCCCCGACGCCTTGAAGGAGTTCTGCTTCATCATCGACGCCTCGGCGCGGACGACGCAGGACATCGAGGTGGGCCAGGTACTCGTGCTCGACGGCACGAGCTACCCCATCACGGCCGTCGGCGACGTGGCCCGCCAGAACCTCGACGCCCTCGGGCATGTCACGGTGAACGTGGACGGTGCCGACAAGGCCAAGATGAGCGGCGCGATCCACGTCCGCGGAGAGCAGATGCCCCAGCTCGACGTCGGCAGCACGATCGCCATCGAGGCGTGATCCACCGCGAGGTGGTCGTGGGTCACGAACTGGGCGTCCACGCCCTCGTGGCCCACGACCTCGCCGAACAGGCCGCCCACTTCGACAGCAGCCTGTTCCTCCGCACCGGGGGCCGGAGCGCGAGCCTGCGCAACGTCGTGGACGTGCTCGCCCTGGGCCTGCGCCACGGTGACCGGGTCTCGATCTGGGCAGACGGACTCGACGAGTCCGAGGCCCTCGAGGCCACCGCCGACATCCTCCAGTCCTCCCCCTGACCACGCGGCCCACCGATCACCCGGCCCGCCGCCACCCACCGAAGGAAGCACCATGACCAACCAAGCCATCGCCGACGGACTGCGACACGCGAGCGACACCCGCGTGATCGAGGTCGGTCGCGCCATCCTGTCCCGAACCGGCGGCATCCTCGCCGAGTCCCTCGCCCAGCCGGGCCGGCCGTTGCTCATCGTCGCTGACGAGCGCACCTGGGTCGCCGCGGGCGAGGCGGTCGCCGAGTCCCTTCGGGCGGCGGGCCTCACCCAGGCCGAGCCCCTCGTCTTCCCCGGGACGCCGACCCTGTACGCCGCCTACGAGCACTGCGAGACCATCCGTGAGCGCCTGCGGGAAACCAACGCGCTCGGGGTCGCCGTGGGGTCCGGCACCCTGAACGACCTCGTCAAGCTGGCCTCCGGCGAGCTGGACCAGCCCTACGCGGTGGTCGGGACGGCGGCGTCCATGGACGGGTACTCCGGGTTCGGGGCACCGATGAGCCAGGGTGGCGTCAAGATCACGATGCCCTGTCCCGCCCCCGCCGTCGTCCTGTTCGACCTCGACGTCGCCGCCGCCGCTCCCAAGGCCATGGTCGCCTCCGGTTACGGCGATCTCGCGGCCAAGATCCCGGCCGGAGCCGACTGGATCCTGTCGGATGCCATTGGGCTCGACCCGATCGACCCCCTCGCGTGGGACCTCGTGCAGGGTGGAGTTGCGGAGGCGCTTTCCCGGCCGGACGCCCTCGCCGCCGGCGACGCGGACGCCTACGAGGGTCTCGTCGAGGGGCTGCTGCTCTCGGGGCTGGCCATGCAGGTCTACAAGGGCACGCGCCCGGCCTCGGGCGCCGAGCACTACTTCAGCCACCTCTGGGAGCTCGACCACCTGGGGGCGGACCTCGACCCGCCGCTGTCCCACGGGTACAAGGTGGCCATCGGCACGCTGGCCATGACGGCGTTCTACGAGCGGTTCATGGCCCGCGACCTCGCCGCGATCGACGTGGACGCCGTGGTGGCGGCCTGGCCGACCTGGGACACCGTCGAGGCCGACATCCGTAGCAAGCTCACCGGCCCGCTCGCCGAGAAGGGCGTCCGGGAGACCCGCGAGAAGTACGTGGACGCCGCCGGGTTGCGGACGCGCGTGCAGACCCTGGTCGACGGCTGGCCGTCCCTGCGTCCCCGCCTGGAGGCGCAGCTCATGCCAGCCCGTGACCTGCAGCGCATGCTCGCGGCGGCCGGCACCCCCACGCGTCCGGAGGGCATCGGCCTCACCCTCGCCGAACTCAAGGACACGTTCCCCAAGGCGATGTACTACCGCTCGCGCTACACCGTTCTCGACGTGACCCGCGAGATCGGCTGGTTCGACGGGCTCGTGGACGAGGTCTTCGCGCCCGGTGGGCTGTGGGCGTGAGCGCGGCACGGACCGAGGAGGCGACAGCCATGCGTCCCGAACGGCTCTATGGCGCCTACGTCTTCGACATGGACGGCACGATCTACCTCGGCGACGAGGTGCTCCCGGGGGTGCGGGAGACCCTCGCGTTCCTCCGGGAGCGCGGGATCCCGCTGCGGTTCCTGTCCAACAACCCCACCAAGGACCCGCAGCAGTACGCGGAGAAGCTCGCCCGGCTCGGCCTGCCCACCCCCGTGGAGGACATCGCCAACACCGTCGTGACGACCGTGCGGTGGCTGCGTTCCCACCATCCGGACGCCGTGGTGTTCCCGATCGCGGAGGAGCCGCTCATCCGGGCCCTGCGGCAGGCGGGCGTCCGGCTGAGCGAGGACCCGGCCGAGATCGACATCGTGGTGGCGTCCTACGACCGGACCTTCGACTACCGGAAACTGCAGATCGCGTTCGACGCCCTGTGGTTCCACCAGCGGGCGATCCTCGTCCAGACCAACCCCGACCGCTACTGCCCCTTCCCCGGCGGTCGCGGTGAGCCGGACTGCGCCGCGATCACCGCCGCCATCGAGGCGTGCACCGGCGTCCGCTGCTCGGTGAACCTGGGCAAGCCGGGAGCGGTCATGGTCTCGGAAGCGGTCGCCGGCCTGGGAGTCGAGCCCGCCGACGTCCTCATGGTCGGGGACCGCCTGGCCACCGACGTGGCGATGGGCCGGGCCGCCGGCATGGCATCCGTGCTGGTGCTGACCGGCGACAGCACGCGCGAAGAAGCGGAGGCCGCCCCGCCCGAGCAGCGTCCCGACCACATCATCGACACCTTCGACCAACTCGTCCCGGACGCCGTCTGGCGTGCGGCGACGCGGGCAGGCGCCTGATAGCGCTCGACCAGTGAGGCCCGCCGGCCCGGCGACCCGCCTCACTGGTTGCGGCGGGCCACAAGCTGCTCGCGCAAGATGTCCGCGTGTCCGCAATGCTGGGCCAGCTCACGCAAGACGTGGAGGAGGACCCAGCGAAGCGTGAGACTGCCCCGCCGGTTTCCGGAGAAGACGACATCCCCGGACAGCCCAGCGGACACAGTGCGAGACAAGGCGATGGCGTCCCGGTAACTGGCCCGCACGGATTCGATGGAGTCCTCCGCCGCCAGATCGAAGGACTCGTCCGGCGACGCCGCAATCCCCAACTCGGCGCGCGACTGCCCCGTGACCGCCTCCCCGAACCACACGCGCTCCACGAACACCGCATGCTTGACAAGTCCGAGGAGCGTCGTCTTGGAAGGCACCAGCCTGGCCCGGGCCTCCTCCTCGCTGAGCCCGTCCAGGGACGCGAGCAACATCTGGCGGTGCTCGTCGACGAAGGCGGCCACCTGCACCTCAAAGTCAGCGCGATACACGGCGGCGCTGTCCGGACCAGTCATGGCCGCATGATCCCACGAGGCGCACGCGCTTCTAGAAGACCGCACCACCCAGTCACGGCACCGTGTCCACAGCTGCCCGCACTGCTCACCTTGGCGGTGAGGGGACGGTGACGCCAGCGGTGCGGAGTTGCTGGAGGGCGTTGCGGATCCCGGCGCGGGGACGGCGTTTGGCGTAGTGGCCTCCGCCGAATTCGCTGTGGGGCTGGTGGCCGGTGGTCAGGATGCGCCACACGGCGGAGAGGACGGCGGCGAGGGCGCGCTGGTGGCCGCTTCGGACCGTGATCCGCTTGCAGCGGGCGGTGAACCCTTCCGACCCATGGGGAACCCGTGGGGAATGCGTCGGGAACTCGCCCCACGCGTGGGGAATGAACCCACCACCAGGGAGTGCGCCGGTCACGCCGACAACGTGTTCTCCCTTGTCAACTGCTCGTCACAACATTGGGACATAGGAAAGGCGAGAGGCTTTCGCCTCCCGCCTTTTCGTCCTATTTGCCCTTGTCAGAGGCGCTTTTTGTGCGCGAGAGAGGAGTTGAACCTC
>DAINOM010000072.1:0-15949 GCA_036735445.1 Propionicimonas sp. | reverse complement strand
TCGAGACCGACATGACCGCGAAGATCCCGTTCGTGCAGCGCGAGGTGTTCCGCCGCACCAACAGCCTGGGCCAGGGTGGCCGGCCGGTCGACGTGGCCGAGACCATCGGCTACTTCCTCGACCCGGCCAGTGGCGGCGTCACCGGCCAGGTCGTCCGGGTCTGCGGGCAGAACCTGGTGGGTCAGTGATGGACGCCGAGGTCGAGCTCCTGCCCGCTCTCCCCGGACTCGGCACGCTGTTCGCGAAGGCGGTCCTGCCCAGCCTCGACCGCGGTCCCACCCGGGTTCCCGGACGGACGGTGGTCGTCACCGGCGTCCACCAGGACCTCGACCGGCTTGCCGACTACGACCGGGTCTGCGGCTTCCCGCTGACCGACCACGTGCCACCGACGTGGCTGCACGTGCTCACGTTCCCGCTCCACGTGCACCTGCTGTCCGGCGCCGGCTCGACCGTCCGCCTCGCCGGGGTCGTGCACGTCACCAATCGCATGCGGCTGCACCGTCCGGTCGGCGTGGCCGAACCGCTCGACCTCGCCGTCCGGGTGACCAACCTGCGGCCGCACCGCCGCGGGGCGCTCCTCGACCTCGTCGGCGAGGTGCGCGTCGCCGACGAGCTGGTCTGGGACGGGGTGAGCACCTATCTCGCGCCGGGCGCCGCCGTGCCGGGCACCCCGGAGGACACCGGGCGCCAGCCGAACGAGGCGCGGCCGCCGATCGCCACGTGGCGGCTGCCCGGGGGACTCGGTCGCGACTACCGCCGGGTGTCCGGCGACCCGAACCCGATCCACACGTCCCGGATCGCCGCCAGGGCGTTCGGCTTCGCGCGGCCGATCATCCACGGCATGTGGACCCACGCCCGCCTGCTGGCCGCGCTCTCCCCGCGGCTACCGGACACCTACGCGGTCGAGGTCGCGTTCACCCGCCCGATCCTGCTGCCCGCGAAGGTCGGCGCCTGGTGGCAGCCGGACGCGGACGGCTGGCGCGCAGCGGTGACCACCCCCGACGGCGCCAAGCCCTACCTGCTGGCCACCATCACCTGACGCCACCCCCTGAGGTCCGTCACCGCTGCGTCCGAGGAACAAGGACACCGTCACGAAGGGGCACACCGGCTGCCCTTCGTGACGCTCGCTGGCGCTCGCTCCTCAGGGAACGGTAAGGAGGTGGGCGCTCCCTCCCCAGGGGACGGTGGAGGTGTGCGAACGTGCGTCGGGTGTCTCGTGAACGGTCCCTGAGGAGTCCTCCGGCGAGGAACGAGCCGGAGGACGTCACGAAGGGCCAGACCCGCTCAGCCGCGGCGCGCGAGGCTGCTCACGGCTGCGGACTCGGCGAGGGTGAGGTCGTCGGTGTGGGGCACGGTGTGCCAGGTGGGGTCGCGGTAGAACAGCACGACGACGTTGATCACCGACCAGCTGAACAGCCAGACCGGGAACCCGAGCAGGGCCTTCCCCATGCCCACCCAGCGCGCCCGTTCGAGCCGGGCGACCACGAGCCCGAACGCGAACAGGAGCACGTAGCCGGCCACGGACGACGCCGCCACGGTCAGCAGGGTTCGGCCCAGCCCGGCGCCGCTGGCCAGCCCGAGCGCAAGACTCAGCACCCACAGCACGCCGGAGAGCCCGCCGACGACCACGCCGATGATGTAGAGCGCCGCGTCCAGCGCCCCCACCTGGCCGCGCCGGACGCTCGCCAGCAGCGCAGGCACCGACGTCCGGATCAGCTGCACCGAGCCCACCGACCAGCGGTAGCGCTGCTTGAGCGACTGGGCCAGGGTGAGCGGCTGCTCGTCGTAGAACAGGGCGTCCTGGGCGAGGGCGACGAAGTGCCCGGCGGCGATGGCCTGCAGGGTGAACTCGATGTCCTCGCAGGCGCTGCTGGTCTGCCAGCCGCCCTCACCGAGCACCCGGAGCGAGAACATGAAGCCGGTGCCGCCCACCGAGGTGCACGGCAGGTTGCGCAGCGCGCGCGGGACGTGGAAGAACCGGGTCTGCATCAGCCAGAACAGCGTGCTGGCCCCGGCCACCCACGAGCTGGACGGGTTCTTGCCCATGCGGTAGCCGACCGCGATCTGGTGACCCGCGGCCAGCTGCCGGTTCATCGCGGCGAGGAAGCCCGGGTCCACCACGTTGTCGGCGTCGAAGACCACACAGGCGTCGTAGCCGGCCAGGAGGTGCTCGGCGAAGAACCAGTTCAGCGCCGCGCCCTTGCCGCGCGGTCCGGTCGACTGCCGCTCGTACACGATGGCGCCGGCGTCCCGGGCGACGGCCGCCGTCCCGTCCGTGCAGTTGTCGGCGGTGACGAACACGTCGAAGCAGTCGGACGGGTAGTCCTGCTCACTCAGGCTCTCCAGCAGGTGCCCGATCACCCGCTCCTCGTTGCGGGCGAAGACCAGGACGGCGAACCGGTGGTGCCGTCCGGCCTCGGGCAGCACGGGCAGGGCACCGGTGAACCGGGAGCTCACCACCACCTGGTACGCGCCGTACAGCCCGGTCAGCACCAGCCCGATCGTGCACACCCACAACAGAGCGCTGACCACGGATTCTCCGATCTCCCCCGACTTGTACCACTCCCCATTGTGCCCGGCGGGCAGCCGCGTCCCGGCCTCCTAGGATGGCGGTGAGGAGTGAGTGTCTGTGACAAACGCCATGACGGGCCTGTTCTGGCTCAACTTCACCTTGTACTGGGTGTTGACGCTGGCCCGGATCCTGATCGACCCCCACCTGCCGGAGCGTCTCTTCGACCCGGCGCGCGCGGAGTTCCGCACCCAGCGGTGGGAGGCCGGCGGCGAGTTCTACCGCATCCATCTCAGGGTGGACCGGTGGAAGGGCTACCTGCCCACCTTCGCCGGCCCGAACGGCTTCTCGAAGAAGACCCTGGCCACCACCGAGCCGGACTACCTCGCCCGGTTCATCGTCGAGACGTGCCGGGGCGAGTCCAACCACGTCCGGGCTATCGTCTCCGTGATCGGCATGAAGCTGTGGACACCGTTCGACCTGTGGCTGTTCATCTTCGTGATCGCGCTCGTCGGCAACCTGCCGTTCATCATCGTGCAGCGCTACAACCGTCCGCGGCTCCAGCGGGCCCTCGCGCTCAGCGAGCGCCGCGCAGCCCTCGAACTGGGCCCCGGCGACCTCGAACCCCGCCCAGCCTGACCCCGCCCCTGCCGACTTGTCAGAATCTTGGCCGCCTATGGCCGGCGGAGAGTCTGACAAGTCGGAGGGGGGAGGACGGGGGTCGGCGGGTCAGCCGTGCAGGGCGCGGGCGATCCCGTCCAGCTTGGCCTCCACCGCGGAGAGCCGCTCGGCGAGCTCACCGGGCACGGCCTGCTGCTCCGGCTGCGGCACGGCCCGGCGCCGGCGGACGAACTTCAGGTAGCCGATCGCGATCGTCACCGCCAGGGCGATCGTCACCACCACGAAGCGCAGCACGTCCTGGCCGGCGAAGATCGTCCAGCCGACCGCGTACACCATGGTGAACACGCCGCCCAGCAGCAGCCCGTTGGAGAGCACCCCCTGATCCTCGGGCAGGAACAGCGACACCACGAGGATCACGGTCGCGCACACCAGCAGGGTGATGCCGGTGAGCAGCCGCCAGCTGTCGTAGTCCGGCGAGCGCCCGTCCACCAGCCACGGGGGTTCGGGGTAGAACGTGTTCACCCCGATCCCGACGAAAGCCACAACCACCAGCCCGAGGAAGAAGGCGAAGATCACCTGAAGGGCGTTGTTGGTCTTCATGACCGGCCAGTCTCCCACACCACCGGCGAATCGACCCGGGGCGGCCTGTTCCTCGTCTAGTCTGGAAGTGGTCACGTCCCGCCGAAGGCCAACGGTGACCTCCGGCGGCAAGTCTCCAGGAGGACACCATGGATGCAGCCCAGCTCTCCCGAATGGCGACCGGCAAGGGGTTCGTCGCAGCGCTCGACCAGTCCGGTGGCAGCACGCCCGGAGCGCTCACCCGGTACGGCATCGGCCCCGACTCCTACTCCGGGGACGCGGAGATGTTCGACCTGATCCACGCGTTCCGCACCCGGATCATCACCAGTTCCGTGTTCGGCGGCGACCGCGTTCTCGCGGCGATCCTGTTCGAGCAGACCATGGACCGGGAGATCGACGACATTCCCATCCCCGACTTCCTGTGGGACGTGAAGGAGGTCGTCCCGTTCCTCAAGGTCGACCGCGGCCTGCTCGACGCGGCGGACGGCGTCCGGCTGATGAAGCCGATGCCCGACCTGGACGCCCTGCTGGAGCGGGCCGCCGGACGGCACGTCTTCGGCACCAAGATGCGCTCGCTGGTCCAGGCCGGCAACCAGGCCGGGATCGACGCCGTGCTCGACCAGCAGTTCGACGTAGGGACGCGGATCCGCGCGGCCGGACTGATGCCGATCCTGGAACCGGAGGTCGACATCAAGGCGCCCGACAAGGCGATCGCCGAGGCCATGGTCACGGCCGGCATCCTCGACCGGCTCGCCGGCCTCCCCGACGGCGCGCAGGTGATGCTGAAGCTGACCATTCCGACCGAGCCGAACCTCTACGCGCAGCTGATCAGCCATCCGGCGGTGCTGCGGGTGGTCGCCCTCTCCGGCGGCTACTCCAGGGACGAGGCGAACCGCCTGCTCGCGGCGAACCACGGCCTGATCGCCAGCTTCAGCCGGGCACTCACCGAGGGGCTCCACGTGGACATGACGGACGCGGAGTTCGACGCGGCCCTCGCCGCTTCGATCGGCTCGATCTACACGGCATCGACCACCTGACCCCTTCCGGCGACAGCACTGCCCGGGGCTAGAGTGCGGCCATGCCCCCGCACGAGCCGCCGACCCCCGGCCCCTGGGCCGTGGTGGTGAACCCGACGAAGTTCGCCGACCTCGACCGGGTACAGGCCGACGTGCTGCGGGTGTGCACGAGCCACGGCTGGCCCGAGCCGGCGTGGTACTCCACGACCGCGGAGGACCCGGGTGAGGGCCAGGCCCGGCAGGCGGTCGCGGACGGCGCCACCGTGGTCTGCCCGATGGGCGGGGACGGGACGGTCCGGGCGGTGGCGAGCGGCCTGCTGGAGTCGGGCCATCCACTGGGGCTGCTGCCGGGAGGCACCGGCAACCTGCTGGCGCGCAACCTGAAGGTGCCGGTGGACGACCTGGACACCGCGGTCACCGTCGCGCTCACCGGGCGCGACCGGGTGATCGACGTCGGTGAGGTCGCCTGGGACCGCGGCGAGCCCGCGGTGTTCCTGGTTGCGGCCGGGATGGGGCTGGACGCGGAGATGATGGCCGGCGCCGACGACGGCCTCAAGCAGCGGGTCGGGTGGCTGGCGTACGCGGTGTCCGGCGCGAAGGCGCTGTTCCGGCTGGGCTTCGGCGTCCGGGTGGCGGCGGACCGGCAGCGTGCGGTCAGCCAGCACGCCCTCACCGTGATGGTGGCCAACTGCGGCGAGCTCGCCGGTGGCCTGCGACTGATCCCCGACGCCGCCGTCGACGACGGCCGGCTGGACATCGTGCTGGCGTCCCCCCGGTCGATCTCCGGATGGCTGGCGATCGCGTGGCACTTCGTCTCCGTCCGCCGTCGCGGCCACCCTGCGTTCGTCCACCTGGTCTCCGAGCGGGCGGACGTGGCGACCCGCGAGCCCGTCGAGGCGCAGCTGGACGGGGACGCCGTCGGCAGGCGTTCGCTGATGAGCTGCCGCGTCCGTCCGGGGGCGCTGACCGTGCGGGTGAGCCCGGACTCCCCCGTCCAGACGGCGGCGGCGACCGGAAGTTGACACGCGCACGCGGGCTCCTGTTCC
Organism: Propionicimonas sp.; assembly: GCA_036735445.1. Lineage (GTDB taxonomy): Bacteria > Actinomycetota > Actinomycetes > Propionibacteriales > Propionibacteriaceae > Propionicimonas. The sequence goes on along the minus strand of DAINOM010000072.1, from coordinate 10,178 downwards.
CCTCATGGGTGACCAGCCGCTAAGGTTCTCGACGTAGTCGCTGTACCGGCTCGTCTTCCCAGCCGGGAGGGCGGGTGAAGCTCCTTCGGGGGGTGCGGGGACAACACGGCGGTTCCGGACGGCGGTGCCGCACGCACAAGAAGGAGTTAGTACATGGCCACTGGCACTGTGAAGTGGTTCAATGCCGAAAAGGGCTTCGGCTTCATCGCCCCGGACGGTGGCGGCCCCGATGTCTTCGCCCACTACAGCGCGATCTCGTCCTCCGGCTTCCGCACGCTGGACGAGAACCAGAAGGTGCAGTTCGAGATCACCCAGGGCCCGAAGGGCCCGCAGGCGTCGAACATCACCCCGCTCTGATCGACCAGACGAACGGCTCCCCCGCTCCGGCGGGGGAGCCGTTTCGCGTTCCCGCCGAGTTTGTCATCCCGGGCTTGCCCCGGGAACCGGCCCACCATCCCGGGCCTGACCCGGGAGCCGGCCCAACGTCACCCCGGGCCTGACCCGGGAGCCGGCCCACCGTCATCCCGGGCTTGACCCGGGATCCCCGGCGACCAGGTAGCCGGCCGGATGCAGGGATCCCGGCGTTCGCCGGGATGACGTCCGGGGTCAGCACACAGGGGAGAATCGACCCATGGCGTCCGATGTCTTCTGCCAGATCGTCAGCGGCGAACTCGCCACCCACGAGGTGTGGCGCGACGAGCAGGTGGTGGCCTTCCTCGACCACCGGCCGGTGTTCAAGGGCCACGTGCTGATCTGCCCGACGCGACACGTCGAGACGCTGCTCGACCTGCCGGGTGAGCTGATGCAGCCGCTGGTCACCGTCGCCCAGCGGGTGGCGGCCGCGCTCGGTCCGGCCCTGGGCGCACAGGGCAGCTTCGTGGCCATGAACAACGTGGTCAGCCAGTCGGTGCCGCACCTGCACATCCACGTCGTGCCGCGGACCAAGGGCGACGGTCTTCGTGGCTTCTTCTGGCCGCGGACGCGCTACGCCGCCGGCGAGGAGGCCGAGTACGCCGCCCGGCTCCGGGAGGCCCTGCGGTCCGCCCCTGACAACGCCTGATCCGAAGTCACCCGTAAGGGGCCTTACTCGACGGTCCGGGCGCATGCCAAGCTCGAACCGCATACGCGGGAGGGGTCCACACATGCGACGAAGACTGTTGCGCGCGCTCACAGCCCTCGTGGTCGGCTTCGGGCTGGCCACGGGGATGCTGGGCGTTGCGGCGGTCCCGGCTCACGCGGCGAAGTTCGCCCTCAGCTTGACGATCGCCGACCAGACCGTCACCGTCCGCGACACCCTCACGCTCAGCGGCAAGGTGTCGCCCAAGCCGAAGACCAGGTACGTCTACGTGCAGCGGCGGTACGTCGGCTCGACGTCCTGGAAGACGGTGAAGAAGGTCAAGACCTCCGCGTCGGGAACGTTCCGGACCACCATCGGCGCGGGCAACGACACCGATCGCTACTACCGCATCTACAAGCCCGGGCAGGGCAGCCGCAAGGCCGGCTACTCCGCGTCCGTGCAGGTGATCGTCGATCCGGCGGCCACGGCGTCCTCGGCGGTGACGCCGATCGTCCTGTCGCTGGCGTCCGGCCCGCTCTCCGGGGGAACCAGGCTCACCATCAGCGGCTCCGGCCTGTCCGGGACGACGAAGGTCACGTTCACCCCGCAGGTGACCGCCGGCCAGACCAAGGACGGCACCGGGATCCTGCCGGAGCTTCCCGGGGAGCTTCACCAGGTGAGCGAGCAGGCCGTCGAGGTGGTGACGCCCGCGTCGCTCGGCGGGGCCAACCTGGTGAAGGTCTACACCCCCACGGCCACGCTGACCGGCAGCTACACCTTCACCCGAACCGCCCGCACGGCTGACGCCTTCGAGCAGCAGGTGCTCGACGAGATCAACGCGCGGCGCGCGACGCCGCAGACCTGCCAGGACAACGGCACCACCAGACAGCTGCCGGCGGTCCCGCCGGTCGCCATGGACGAGGGGCTCGCCGACCTCGCGCTGGCGCACAGCCGTGACCTCGCCGCGCGCCAGGACGTGTACAAGGGCCTCAGCCACGTGACCTACGGCACCTCGTCGTTCGAGGTGCGGTTCTCGCGCGCAGAGGTCACCGGTCGGTACGGCGAGATCCTGGCCCTCACGCCGGCGGCTCTCGGTGGATCGCACGTGCCGGCCGGCTACGTCGTCGACCAGTGGATGAAGAGCACGACGGGCCACTGCGGGTCGTTGATGAGCAGGAACTGGACCCGGGCGGGCGTGGGGGTCGCCGCCGGTGTCTGGCAGACGAAGTACGGCCCTCAGAACTCGATCTTCAGCAACGTGGACTTCTCATGACCCAACTTCACGCCATGACCGGCTCCCGCTTCCTCGACCCGTTCGACGAACCCAATCACGCCGACGAGCATTACACCCCCCGCCACCTGCGGGCGGTGCCGCTGTCGCCGGAGCTCCAGCAGGCCCTGGACGATGCGTTCTCCCCCGAGCCGGACCCGGTGCCCGCACCGGCCCCGGTCGTGGCCACGCCACCCGCGCCTGCGCCGGTCGCGACGCAACCGATCCCGGAGCCGACGGCGATCGCACAGCCGACCCCGACTCCCGCGCCCGCACAGCCGACCAGCGCGAGCGGGTTCCCCGACCCGGTCGCCTACGCCGCCCGTCGCGTGATGGGCGACCCCGCGCCCGCCTCCGGTGGCCTGTTCCGGCGCAAGGTCGACCCGTCGCGCCTGATCGTCCCGTCACCGACCGATCACAGCTAACCCGTCGTCTACCGACGGGTCCCTGAGCCCAGATCCACCGATCAAGCGCGTCTCGACAAGCTCGACGAGCGATTCGAGCTGAGGAACTCGCCAGGGCCGCAACAAGCCACGCTCCCTGAGGAGCCCGGCCCTGAGCCTGCGAAGGGCCCGACCACAGACCGACGCTCCCTGAGGAGCCCGGCCCTGAGCTTGCGAAGGGCCGGGCGTCACGAAGGGCGGCGCACCCACACGAACCGACCCGCCTGCAGCACACCCACCACGGCATCGGACGAACGCAGGGTCGCCGGATCACCAGGATCCCGGTCGAAGAACACCAGGTCCGCCGGACGCCCCGGCGCCAGCGGATCGGCCACCCCTTCCAGCAACTGCACGCCGCCCGCGGTCGCGGCGGCCAGCGCCATCGCGGACGGCACGCCGGCGTCGATCATCGCGGCCACCTCGTGCAGGTTCCGGCCGTGCTGGGACGGCAGTCCCGCGTCCGTGCCCATGGCGAGCGCGACCCCGGCGTCCAGGCAGTGCCGGACCGCGGTCGGGTGCGCCGCCACCGCGCGCCGCGCCGCCGGGACGAGCCCGCCGGGTAGCACGCCGCCGACTGCCAGTCGCAGCACCTCGGTGTAGATCCAGAGGGTGGGCACCACGAACACCCCGGCGGACGCTGCCCGCACGGCCTGCGCCGCGGTCAGGAACACCCCGTGTTCGATGCTGGCCACGCCGAGGTCGATCGCCTGATCCACCGCAGGGCCGCCCCAGGCGTGCGCCATCACCGGCAGCCCCGCCGCTCCGGCCGCACCCACGATCGCCGCGAGCTCGTCCCGGGTGAACACCGGTTCGAGCTGGCGCTCGCCCGCCCCGACACCTCCGGTCGCGGCGACCTTGATCCAGCCGGCCCCCGCGTCGGCGAGCGCGGCGACCCGGTCGCGCAGGTGCCGCGCGCCGAGGGCGTCCGCCGGACCGAGGATGTCCACCGACAGCCAGACCCGCGGCCCCGGCCGGTCCGCCAGCCGATCCCGAAGCACCGGGTCGTAGCCGCCCGCGTCCCGGACGGCGGTCACTCCTGCCCGCAGGGTGGCGAGCTGGTTGGTGGCCGCACCCGTGGTTCGCGCCGCCTCGTCCGTGCTGCGGTCGGCGGCGTCGAAGTCACTCCAGGCGAGGTGGGAGTGCGCGTCGACGAACCCGGGCGTCACCCACCACCCGGCGGCGTCCATGACCTGCCCGCCGGACGGCGCCTCGGGCGCGAACCGCCCGTCGGCGATGCCGAGCACCTGCGGACGGAACCTTCCGTCCACGCCGAGCACCAGCCCGCCGCTCACCCCGTCGACCCGGTCGCCGAGGCCGGGGGCGCTCACCGGTCCTCCCGGCGCGGCAGCCGGGGCACGGCGGCCAGCAGCGCCCGGCTGTAGGGGTGCTCCGGCCGGGTGAAGAACCGGGACGCGGGGGCCCGCTCGAGCAGGACGCCGTCCCGGAGCACCACCACCTCGTCGCACACCGCGTGGATCACCGACAGGTCGTGGGAGATGAACAACGTGGCCAGCTGCATCCGCCGGGCCAGCCCGGAGACGATGTCGAGCACCGTGCGCTGCACGGAGACGTCGAGGGCGCTGGTCGGCTCGTCCGCGACCAGCACCCGTGGCTCGACGGCGAGGGCGCGGGCGATCGCGATCCGCTGCCGCTGGCCGCCGGAGAACTCCCGCGGGTAGCGAGCGAGCGCGTCTGCCGGAAGCCCGACGAGGTCGACCAGCTCCTCCGCTCGACGCCGGCGTTGGGCGGAGGCTTGTCCACCGCGTTGGGTGGACAAGCCTCCACCTTCCGGCAGTCCGTGGACGCGCAAGAGCTCCTCAAGCACTTGTCCGACCGTGAGCAGCGGGTTGAGCGACGCGAACGGGTCCTGCTGCACGAGCTGGACGGCCCTGCGCTCGGCGGCGGTGCGCCGGCCGCCCAGCGTCGCGCCGTCCAGCCGGACCGAGCCGCCGGCCAGCGGCACGGCTCCGATGATCGCCCTGGCCAGGCTGGTCTTGCCCGAGCCGGACTCGCCGACGAGCCCGACCACCGCGCCGGGCCGGACCTGCAGCGAGACCCCGTCCACCACGCGCCGGCCGGCGTAGGCGACGCTCACGTCCACCACGTCGAGGCCGGTCATGGCGCGTCCAGTTCGGGCAGCGGCAGGACGGCGTCCACCAGCGAGCGGGTGTAGTCGTGCGCGGGCCGGGTGACCACGTCGACGGTGGGCCCCTCCTCCACCACGCGGCCCTCCCGCAGCACGACCACCCGCTCGCACACCTGGGCGACGACGGCGAGGTCGTGGCTGACGAACACCAGCGACAACCCGCGCTCCGCGCGCAGGGTCGCGAGCAGTTCGAGCACTTCCCGCTGCACGGTCACGTCGAGCGCGGTGGTCGGCTCGTCACAGAGCAGCAGGTCGGGCTCCTGGGCGAGGGCGAGCGCCAGCAGCACCCGCTGCCGCTGGCCGCCGGACAACTGGTGGGGGTAGCGCCGCGCCAGCGCCGCCGCCTCGGGCAACCGGACGGTGTCCAGCAGCTCCAGCGCCCTCGCCCGCGCAGCGTGCCGCGTCCCACCCCGGACCGCCCGGCTGACCTCGGCCACCTGGTTGCCGACCCGCATCAGCGGGTCGAGGAAGGTGAGCGGGTCCTGGAAGATCATCGCCGCCGTCCCGGCAACGCGGACGGTGCCGCCGGTGGCCCGGAGCCCGCGCGGCAACAGCCCCATCACCGCGCGCAGGGTGAGGCTCTTGCCGGAACCGGACTCCCCCACCACGCCGAGCGCCCCGCCCGGCTCGACCCCGAGGCTGACGCCGTGCAACAACTCCACCTCGCCGGCCACCCGGAGGTCCTCGACCAGCAGCCCGCCGCGGCCGGTCATCGCAGCCTCCACACGTCGGCCAGCCCGTCGCCCACCAGCGAGAGGCCGACCCCGGTGGTGACCACGGCCAGGCCGGGCAGCGTGGACACCCACCACTTCGTGGTCAGCACCAGCTGGCCGTCGCTGATCATCGTGCCCCAGTCCGGGGTCGGTGGCTGGACGCCGATGCCGAGGTAACCGAGGGTCACCACGGCGACCATGATCAGCAGGATCTCCGTGGCCAGCAGCACCACCGCCTGCGGCAGCACATTGGGCAGCAGGTGGCGGGCGACGACCCGGGTGTGCGAGAGCCCGCCCCGGTAGGCCGCGTCCACCCAGCCCTGGCGGCACAACGCGCGCGTCTTGGCGCGGATCACCCGCGCGTAGCCGATCCAGCCCACCAGGGCGTAGGCGACGAAGATGCCGCGCTCGCCGGTCCCGGCGGCGAACACCACCACGATCACCAGCACGTAGAACGGGAAGGCGACGAAGGTGTCGACGACGCGACCGACCACCCAGTCGAACCAGCCGCCGGCATAGCCGCTGACCAGTCCGACCGCCACCCCGCAGACGAACGGCGTCACAGCGGCGAGCCCGGCGATCCTGAGGTCGGTGGCGGTGGCCGCGATCACCCGGGAGAGGATGTCCCGGCCGAGTTGGTCGGTGCCGAACCAGTGCGCGAAGGACGGCGCCGCGAGCCCGTTGGCCAGGTCCTGGGCGGACGGGTCGTACGGCGCGATCACCGGCGCGAGGACCGCGACGGCGACCATCGCCAGCAGGATCACCGTCCCGGCCAGCAGCGTCCGGCTCTTCCGCGCCCGCCGCAGCCAGCGGACGGAAGGACGCGGCACCGCCACTTCCCGGACGTCCCTCTGCGTCCCCTCCCGGTCGCCGCTCATGCCGTCCGGATCCTCGGGTCGAGCAGGGCGACCAGGGCCTCGGTGACCAGGGAGATGACGACCACGACGAGGGCGAGCACCAACGCGATCCCCTGCACGACGGGGAAGTCGCGGGAGCTGATCGAGGAGAACAACAGGGCGCCGAGCCCGTTGATGGCGAACACCTTCTCGATCACCAACGTGCCGCCGATCAGGTAGGCGACGTTGAGCCCCAGCAGCGACACCGTGGGCACGGCGGCGTTGCGCAGCACATGACCGAACTGGATCCGCCACTCCGGCAGCCGGGCGGCGCGCAGGGTCACGACGAAGTCGGCGTCCAGCACCTCGAGCAGCTGTTCGCGCAGCGAGCGGACCAACGGCGGCGACATGCCCAGGGCCACGGTGAGCGCGGGCAGGACGAGGCTGCGGAACGGCTCACCCGGTCCCGTCCCGATGCCGCCCACGGGGAGCCAGTGCAGCTGGACGCCGAACACCAGCACCAGCAGCAGGCCCACCCAGAACGCCGGCATCGCCATGCCCACGGTCGGCACCACCCGGACGATGTGGTCGACCGGCCCGCCGGCGTGCGTGGCGGCCAGCATGGCCAGCGGCACCGCGATCAGGACCGTGAAGCCGACGCTCAGCGCCACCAGCGCCGCGGTCACGCCCGCCCGGGACGCAACGAGGCCCAGCACCGGCTGGGACGTGACCAGGGAGGTACCGATGTCGCCGCGGGTGAACACGGCCACCAGCCAGTCCGCGAGCTGCTGGCCGAGCGGCAGGTCGAGCCCGAGGCGCTGCCGCAGCGCCTGGATGGACGCCTCCGTCGCCTGGTCGCCGAGGATCATCGCCGCCGGGTCGCCGGGCACGATCCGCAGCAGCAGGAAGACGCACAGCACCACTCCGACGACCACCGGCACGACGGAGAGCACCGAGCGCCCCAGCCAACGCATGGCCCTGATTCTCCCCCTCCCCACGCGCCGCCGTCATTCCGGGCTTGACCCGGAGTCCCGTGAGCCGGATCGCCGCGATGACGAAAAGGAATCGTCATTCCGGGCTTGACCCGGAATCCCGTGAGCCGGATCGCCGGGCCAGCCGCGGGGATCCCGGCGTTCGCCGGGATGACGGGCCCCGACCGGCAAGCCCTACTGCTGCACCCAGACATCCCCGAACAGCACGCTGCCGTTGATCCGCGGCGTGAGCCCGTGGACGGTGGCCCGCGATGCGACCACGTTCTTCGGGTTGTACAGCGGGATGTAGGGCACGTCGTCGGCGAGGATCTGCTGGATCTCGGCGTAGATCTTCGCGCGCTCCGGCCCGTCCGCGGTGACCCTGCCCTCGTGCATCAGCTTGGTGACCTGCGGGTTGGTGTAGTGCGTCCAGTAGGAGTTGCTGAAGCCCTCGGGATCGGCCTGGAAGGTGATCAGGCCGTTCGGGTCGGGCGCGTCCGACTGCCCCGAGTTGAGCATGAACTCGTAGTTGAACGCCTTGAACCGCTCGCGGAAGGAGTTGAGCTCGATGGCCTCGATCTTCACCTGGATGCCGAGCGGCTTGAGCGCCTCCTGGATGATCTGGGCCTCCTGGGCGCGGGCGGAGTTGCCGGAGGCGATCAGCAGGGTGGTGGTGAAGCCGTCCGGGTACCTGGACTCGGCCAGTTCGGCCTTGCCCTTGTCGATGTCGTTGTCCAGGGCCTCCACGTTGGCGGAGTACTGGATGGTCGGCGGGATCAGCGTCCGCACGGTCTCGGCGGCGCCGAAGGTGGTGGCCTTCGTGATGCCGTCCCGGTCGAGCGCCCACGCGATCGCCCGGCGGACGTGGCGGTCGGCGAAGTGGTCGTCCAGGGTGTTGAAGAAGACCTGCTCGACGGCCCACGAACCGAGTTCGGACACGGTGACGCCCGCGTCGCCCTGCAGCTGGGCGAGTGTGGCCGGCGCGACGGACTCGATGCCGGAGAGCTGCCCGGCCTGCAGTTGCTGGATGCGCTGGGCGTCGTCCGCCACCACCTTGTAGACGAGCTTGTCGGCGTACGGCTTGCCCTCCTGCCAGTAGTGCTGGTTGGCGGTGAAGGTGGTGTCGCCGCTGGGATCGAAGGAGTCGACGACCCAGGGGCCGGTGCCGACCGGCTTGGCGAAGAACTCCTTCTCGCTGCGGCCCCCGAAGTCCTTGGGGAAGATGCCGTTGGAGAAGCCGGACAGCTCCGACAGGAACGGGGTGTACGGGCTCTTCAGGGTGACGCTGAGGACGTGGTCGTCCTCTGCCGTGATGGACGCGATCGGCGCCTCCAGTGGCAGCGGACCCTGCACCTTGAGGTGGCGTTCGAGGGAGAACTTCGCGTCGGCCGCCGTGACCGGGGTGCCGTCGGAGAACGTGAGGCTGCTGCGCAGGATGAAGGTGTAGGTGAGCAGGTCGTGGCTGACGGTGTACTTCTCCGCGAGCCACGGGATGATCGTCCCGCTCGTGTCGAAGGAGACCAGCGGCTCGAAGACCTGGTCGATGGCGAAGGCGTTGTTGGAGGTGATCTCGTTGTTGAGGTCGAACGAGGTCACCGCGGCGGCGCGTCCGTAGGTGATGGTGCCGCCGCGCTGCGGTGTGGTCGGCGCGGGGGTGCTGGTGGCTCCCGGCGTCGCCGCGCAGGCGGAGAGCGCGAGGACGGCGAGGGCTGCCGCGACGCGGGCGGCAAGGGTGCGGGTGCTGGCGGTCATGGCTGGCTCCTGGGTCGGCCGGGACGGTGGTCGCTGCGGTCCCAGACGAGGGACGGCGTGGGTTTGGAGTGTGGGGACGCGGTGGCGTCCGGCGGGTCGGTCAGCGCCAACACCGACAGCAGGCAGCGCATCGAGGCATTCGCCCGTGCATCCGGTTGCTGTGCATGCGCAGAAGGATAGCGGACCCCCACCCTCTGACCGCCGCAACCACAGGTTGAGCCCCAAGCGCCGATCTTCCCCCCACTGGCCTTCCCCCAACCGCCGGTCCTCCCCAACCGCCGGTCCTCCCCCAACCGCCGGTCGAGCCTGTCGAGACCTCGCCACCAGGACTACCGTGGAGCCGAAGGCATGTTCGCAAGGAGGCCCGTATGCCTGGAACAGACCCGCACATCGAGACCCTTGAACCCTGGGTGAGCGTGGGGGTGCGGAACACCGTGCCGATGGCCGAACTCGCCGGTGTGTTCGCCCAGACCTACGAGAAGGTTGCCGCCGCGGTCGGCACGGCAGGAGCCCGGTTGGTCGGACCGGCGTACGCCGAGTACTTCGGCATGCCGACCGACACCGTGGACGTGGAGATCGGCTTCGGCGTCGATCGAGCGGTCGAGGTGCCCGGCTTCACCGTGACGGAACGTCCGGGCGGACGCGCGGTGGTCGCCACCCATGTCGGCCCGTACGACAAGCTCGAGGAGAGCTACGCCGAGCTGATGCCCTGGCTGGAGATGGAGAGCGTGGAACTGACGGAGTCCATGTTCGAGTTCTATGACTCCGAACCGGACGAGGACCCCGCCACCACGGTCACCCGCCTGGTCTTCCCGCTGGCCTGAATCACCGCACCGTCATCCCGGGCTCGACCCGGGATCTCCACATCGCGACCAGCTGCGCGGGTTTCGTCCACACGCCCGCCGGATGCTAGTCTGGACGGGCTGTTTGAGGCAGTTGGGGCTATGGCGCAGTTGGTAGCGCGTCTCGTTCGCAATGAGAAGGTCAGGG
>DAINOM010000071.1:0-15956 GCA_036735445.1 Propionicimonas sp. | reverse complement strand
GCGACAAGATCACCCCGGGCATGCTGCTGGCCGCACTGCGGCTGAACATCCCCACGGTGTTCGTCAGCGGCGGCCCGATGGAGGCCGGCCGGATCCTGGGCGACCGGGTGGTCTCCGGTGCGCCGGACGAGGGCGGCTCGCTGCGGCTCGACCTGATCGACGCCATGGTGAAGGCCGTGGACGAGTCGGTCACCGACGCCCAGATCGCCGAGATCGAGCAGAACGCCTGCCCCACCTGCGGGTCCTGCTCGGGCATGTTCACCGCCAACTCGATGAACTGCCTGACCGAGGCCCTGGGCCTTTCGCTGCCCGGCAACGGCTCGACGCTGGCCACCGCGGCCGCACGGAAGGGGCTGTTCCTCGAGGCCGGACGCCTCGTGGTCGAGCTGGCCAACCGCTACTACGGCGAGGACGACGAGTCGGTGCTGCCCCGCTCGGTGGCCACCAAGGGGGCGTTCGCCAACGCGATGCGCCTGGACATCGCCATGGGCGGCTCGACCAACACCGTGCTGCACATCCTGGCCGCCGCCCACGAAGCGGGCGTCGACTTCACGATGGCCGACATCAACGAGCTCTCCCGCGTGACCCCCTGCCTGTCCAAGGTCGCGCCGAACACGACGAAGTACTACATGGAGGACGTGCACCGGGCCGGCGGCATGCCGGCCATCCTCGGCGAGTTGCGCCGCGGCGGCCTGCTGGACGAGTCCGTCCACGCCGTCCACTCGCGCTCGCTGGCCGAGTGGCTGGACACCTGGGACGTCCGCAGCGGGAAGGCGACGCCGGAGGCGACCGACCTGTGGTTCGCCGCGCCGGGCGGCGTCCGCACGACGCAGGCGTTCAGCTCGACCAACCGGTGGGCGGAACTCGACACGGACAGCGAGGACGGCTGCATCCGCTCGGTGGAGCACGCCTACACCGCGGACGGCGGCCTGGCCGTGCTGAAGGGCAACCTCGCCGTCGACGGGTGCATCGTGAAGACCGCCGGCGTGCCGGCCGACCAGTGGACGTTCCGGGGTCCGGCGGTCGTCACCGAGAGCCAGGAGGAGGCCGTCGAGGCGATCCTCGGCAAGCGGGTGCAGCCCGGCGACGTGGTCGTCGTGCGCTACGAGGGCCCGAAGGGCGGCCCGGGCATGCAGGAGATGCTGTACCCGACGTCGTACCTGAAGGGCCTCGGCCTGGGCCCGCAGTGCGCGCTGATCACCGACGGACGGTTCTCCGGCGGCTCGTCCGGCCTGTCGATCGGGCACGTCTCGCCCGAGGCGGCGGCGGGCGGCACGATCGGACTGGTCGAGGACGGCGACCTGATCGAGATCTCCATCCCGGACCGTTCGGTGACCCTGCTCGTGGACGACACCACGCTGGCCGAGCGTCGCGCCCGCCGCGACGACCTCGGCTGGCAGCCGCGGAACCGCGACCGCTGGGTCTCGCCCGCGCTGCGGGTGTACGCCGCGATGGCCCTGAGCGCCGACAAGGGCGCCGCGCGTTCGGTCGAGCAGATCGAGCAGCCGGCCGTCCGTCCGGCCCCCGAGCCCGCCTGAGTGGCGGAAAAGGGGTCTGTCCCCGTTTTCCACCAGTGGCGGGAAACGGGGACAGACCCCCTTTTCCGCCAACGCTTCCGTTCGATGCGGGGAGAGCCGAGGATGGAGGAGTGAGCAGCCCAGTCCGTCCCCCTGTCCGAGCCCTGCTGATGGACGCCGATGGCGTCACCCAGTACCCCCACCGGGGGTGGCTGAAGGAGATGACCCGGCTGGGCGGGCCGCGGTTCATCCACGACGCGTTCCGGCACGAGAAGACCACGCTGACCGGTGAGGTCGACCTCCGCGAGCTGCTGACCGAGCTCCTGGAGCGGGACGGACGGGACTGCACGGCGGACGACATCCTCGAGGTCTGGTACCGCGTGGAACTGGACGACCTGATGCTGGCGTTGGTGGACCGGGTCCGGGCGGCGGGCGTGATCACCGCGCTGGCCACGAACCAGCAGAGCTACCGCGGCGGGTTCATGCTGGAGAACCTGGCATACGACGAGCACTTCGACCACCAGTTCCACTCGTTCCAGGTCGGCCTGGCCAAGCCGGACCCGGCGTTCTTCACCCACATTGTGGAGACGCTGGGGGTCGAGCCGCAGGAGGCGGTGTTCGTCGACGACATGGCGGTCAACGTCCGTGGGGCGCAGCAGGCGGGGCTGAACGGCGTCCACTTCGCCGGCACCGACACCTACGGCCACCTGCGCTGCCGGCTGCGGGCGCTCGGCGTCCCCGGCGTGTGAGCCGGTAGCCTGACGCCGATGCTCGAGTACACGCTCACCGTCGACGACCTGGCGGCCTTCGCCGACCGGCAGGCAGCGGACTCCCCGGAGGGTGCGGTCCGGCGGCGGCGCAGCCGGCTGGTGGGCGCATGGCTCGCCGGGGGCGCGGCCTACGTGGTCGTGTTCGCGGTCTCGACGCTGCCGCTGCTGCTCGGCCGGCAGCTGTTGCTGGCCGGCGGCACCGAGTTCCTGGACGTGGCGGTCGGCGTCCTCGTCGGCTGGTGGGAGTGGCGCAACGGGCACGTCGCCGGATGGTTGCAGCGCCGCCGCTCCCGGTTGCGCGCCCGGGTCGCGCTCGAGCAGACCGGAGCGGCGCGCCGCCTCTGGCTCGACGAGGACGGCCTGAACGTCGCCGCCGGCGACCGCTCCACCCACGTGCCCTGGTCCGCGATCACCCGGGTGGCGGAGACCGACGAGCACGTGTTCGTGCACACGGGTCCCGGCGCCGCCCACATCATCCCGAAGCGCGCCGGCTTCGAGGTGGACGCGCTCGTGGCCGGGCTTCGCGCGCACGTCCACGACCCTTCGTGACGCTTCCGGGCTCGTCCCTCACCCGCAAGCTCCTCAGGGACCGTTCACTCCCACACGCCCACGACCCTTCGTGACGCTTCCGGGCTCGTCCCTCGCCCGCAAGCTCCTCAGGGACCGTTCACTCCCGAGCCGTCCCCACCACCCGGTCCCTGAGGAGGCCGGCGAGCGCAGCGAGCGGGCCGTCACGAAGGGCGGCGCGGGACTACCAGCCCAGCGCGCCGGCCAGCCGGTCGAGCCCCGCGGCGATGACCTCGGGCGGGTTGGTCACGTACGACAGGCGCATCGTCGAGTGGTCGGGGTCGGACGCGAAGAACGGCCAGCCGGGCACGTAGGCGACTCCGGCGTCGACGGCGGACGGCAGCACCGCGGCCGTGTCGGTGCCGTCGCCGAGTGCCACCCAGAGGAACATGCCGCCCTCGGGCCTGGTCACCGTCGCCCCCGGTGGCAGCAGGAACGCCAGGCCGTGCGTCATCGCGTCCCGCCGCTCGCGGTAGACGCCGGCGACGCGGGCGATGTGCGCGTCCAGGTCGCAGGTGGCCAGGTACCGCGCCACCGCCAGCTGGTCGGTGACCGCACTCTGCAGGCCGACCGCCTGCTTCGCGATCTCCAGCGAGCGCAGGATCGGGCCCTCGGCGCGGAGCCAGCCGATCCGCACGCCGGGAGCCATCACCTTCGACGCGGAGTTCAGCAGTACCGTCTGCCCACCCATCCCCGGCAGCGCGGCCAGCGGCGGGGCGGCCTCGCCCTCGAACCTGAGCTCGCCGTACGGATCGTCCTCGAGCAGCGGGACGCCGGTGCGCAGCAGCACCTCGGCCACCTCACGACGGCGGCCGGCGGGCATCGAGCGTCCGGTCGGGTTCTGGAACGTCGGGATCAGGTAGACGAACTTCGGGTGGTGCGCGGCGATCGCCGCCTCCAGCTCGTCCGGCAGCACGCCGCCCGTGTCGGTCGGCACCGCGACCAACCGGGCTCCGGCAAGGGAGAACGCCTGCACAGCCGCCAGATACGTCGGCTGCTCGACCAGCACGACGTCGCCCGGATCGAGCAGCGCCTGGCCGACCAGGAAGATCCCCTCCTGCGAGCCGCTGGTCACCTGCAGCTGGTCCGGCGTGGTGGGCAGGTGCCGCGACGTCCGGGCGGCGAGCTGCTCCAGCAACTCGGGTTCGCCCCTGGTCGTGGCGTACTGCAGCGCGCGGCGGCCCTGCGTGGCGAGCACATGGTCGAAGGCCGCGCGGAAGTCGTCCACCTCGAACAGGGACGCGTCCGGAATGCCTCCGGCGAACGAGATCACGTCGCCGCGGTTGACGACGTCGAGGATGTCCCGCACCGGCGACGTCGTCACGCCCGAGAACCGGGACGCCAACTGGAAGCCACTCACGGCGCGAGCCGCTCCTTCCGCCACTGGCCCGCAGCCAGGCGGAACCGGACGCGGTCGTGCAGGCGGCTGCGGCGGCCCTGCCAGAACTCCCACGTGTCGGGGACGACCCGGTAGCCGCCCCAGTGCCCGGGCCGCGGCGGGTTCACCCCGAACCTCGCCGACGCCTTCGCCGCGTTCGCGACCAGCACGCCGCGGTTGGCGATCACCTCGCTCTGCGGGGACGCCCACGCGCCGATCCGCGAGTCCAGCGGACGGGTGGCGAAGTAGGCGTCCGACTCCTCGGCCGGGGTCTGCTCCACCCGTCCCTCGATGCGCACCACCCGTTCGAGTTCGGGCCAGTGGAACTGCAGCGCGGCAACGGGGTTCGCCGTCAGCTCGCGTCCCTTGCGGCTGTGGTAGTTCGTGTAGAAGACCAGGCCGCGCTCGTCCGCCGCCTTCAGCAGCACCACCCGGGTGGACGGCCGGCCGTCCGGGCCGACGGTGGCCACCGTCATCGCGCTCGGTTCGGGCACCCCGGCCGCCACCGCCTCGTCGAGCCAGCGCTGGAACAGTGCCAGCGGGACGCTGCCGGCGTCCGCCTCGTCGAGGTTGCCGCGGTCGTAGTTCTTGCGCAGGTCCTTCAGCTCCACCCGGGAAGCCTATTCCGACCAGCGACCCCCGTTTCGTACCGAGTTCGGTACGGAACGGGGCTCGCTGTCGGTCTCAGCGCTGCAGCAGGCTCGCCATCCGGTCGGCGATCATCGTCATCGCGCGCTCGGGCAGCAGCCGGGTGAACCAGTCCATCACCTGGGCGTCACGGCCGACCAGCACCCGGTAGGACCCCTTCTCCATCGCCCTGATGATGATCGCGGCGGCCTCGTCCGGCGGCAGCACCTTCTGGTTGGCGGCGTTCTCGTTCGCACCGGCGACCGCGGGCGCGTGTACGCCGCTGTTCTCGGTGATGCCGGTCGCGACGGCGCCGGGGAACACCACCGTCACCCGCACCGGGCTGCCGCGCAGTTCGGCGTGCAGGCCCTCGGTGAGCAGCTTCACCGCGGCCTTGGACGCGCCGTACACCGTCTGGCCGGGGACGGGGATGAACGCGCCCATGCTGGAGACGTTCACCAGCGCCGCCGCCTGGCGCGTCAGCAGGTGTGGCAGGAATGCCTGCACCATGTTCACCACACCCCAGAAGTTCACCATCAGCACCCGCTCGATCTCGGGCTGGTCGAGCTCGGCGAAGTGGACGAACCGCTGGATGATGCCGGCGACGTTCAGCACCCCGTCGACGGAGCCGTGGGCGTCGAGGACGGCCTGCGGCAGCGTGGCGACGGCGTCCGCGTCCGTCACGCTGACCACATGGGTGCTGAGCCGGTCGGCGTTCCGTCCGGCCTTCTCGGCCGTGCCGGCCAGCCGCTCCGCGCTGAGGTCGACGGCCGCCACCCGCGCACCGCGGGCGAGCAGGCCGAGGACCACCTCCCTCCCGATGCCGCTGCCGCCACCCGTGACGACGAACACCTTGCCGGGAATCTCCATGTCTGTTCCTTTCTGGCTCACGCGCCGGCGGCGTGCCGCGCGGCGAGGTGGCCGAACACCGCTGCCGGGCCGAGTGTCGAGCCGGGACCGGGATAGGTGCGTCCCATCACGGACGCCGAGTTGTTGCCGGCCGCGTACAGCCCGTCGATCACCGAGCCGTCCTCGCGCAGCACCCGGCCGGCGGCGTCGGTCAGCAGGCCGCCCTTGGTGCCGAGGTCGCCCGGCACCACCTGGACGGCCGTGAACGGGCCCTTCTCCAGCGGTCCCAGGTTCGGATTGGGCCGGACCAGCGGGTCGCCGTAGTAGCGGTCATAGGCGGAGTTGCCCCGGCCGAAGTCGGCGTCGACGCCCGAGCGGCAGAAGCCGTTGAACCGCCGGACGGTGGCCTCCAGCCGGGCCGGCTCGACGCCGGTCCGCAGCGCCAGGTCGGCGAGCGTCGGCGCCTTGACCATGATCCCGGCGTCGGTCATCGCCTTCACCGCCCGCGGGTCGAGGGCGTACGAGCGCAGGTAACGCCGGGCGTGCCGGGCGTCGGTGACCATCCAGCACGTGCCGGGGACGGTCTCGACGTGGGCGAGCATGTGGTGGCCGAGGTCGACGTACGACTCCGACTCGTTGGCGAACCGCTCGCCCGCGGCGTCCACGATGATCGAGTAGGGCATCGAGCGCTCGCTGACCAGGAAGGCCGCGGACCCGTCCGGCGTGGCCGCGGGGATCGAGCCACCCCACCAGGCGTCGTCCATCAGGTCCACGGCGGCGCCGGCCCGCTGGGCCAGTTCGATCGCCGTGCCCAGGTTGCCCCTCGACCCGGACGACGCGGAGCCGTCCACGCCCTGGTAGCGCTCGCGCCACTCGGCGTTGTGGTCGAAGCCGCCGCCGGCGAGGACGACGCCGCGCTCGGCGCGCACCCGCAGGGACCGGCTGTCCCGGGTGGTCAGGACGCCGACGACCCGGCCGTCCTCGACCAGCAGTTCGTCCGCCGGGGACGCGAGCTGCACGCGCACTCCGAGTCGTAGCGCCACCTCCAGCAGGGACGCGGTGACCGCCGCGCCCATGCCCACGGCGTGCTGCCGCCGGGCCACCGTGCCCAGCGCCCGGAACACCACCCGCGCGCCGCGGGCGAAGCCGGCCGGGGTGGACCAGGCGCGGGAGAGCAGCCAGAAGTCGTCCGTCTTCACCGGGGCGGGGACGCCGTCCTGGCCCCGCGAGGTCGCCCACCACTCCCCGATCCGGCGCACGTCGAACGGCTCGACCTCGAGCGCGCGGCCGATCTTGCCGCCGGCGCGTTCGGGGTAGTAGTCGGGATAGTCGGTGGCCCTGGCGAAGCGGACGCCGAGCCGCTCGGCCAGGTCGACGAAGTCGGCGACCCCGTCCACGAAGGCCTCCTTGCGCTCGCGGGAGGTGGCCGGGCCGGCGTCGCCGACGGTCGCCTCCAGATAGACGAGCGCCTCCTCCCGGGAGTCGCCCACCCCGTCCCGCCGCATCAGGGGGTTGTCCGGCAGCCACAGGCCGCCGCCGGACATCGCGCTACTGCCGCCCCAGCGGTCCGTGCTCTCCAGCATCAGCACGGTCAGGCCGGCGTCCGCCGCGGTGATCGCCGCGGCGAGGGCGGCCACCCCGGTGCCACCGACGACCAGGTCGGCCGCATCGTCCCATGAGGAGTCCATGTCGCACCCTCCTACCGGACACCCCTGTCCGGATCTAGACTCCCCAGCATGCCTGCCGTCCGTGAGCCACGCAATAGGGGTCCCGCGGCCGCGGCGGCGAACCGGGCAGCCATCCTCGCCGCGGCCCGGCAGCTGTTCGCCGAGCAGGGCTACCGGGTGCCGCTGAGCGCGATCGCGCGGGCCGCCGGGGTGGGGCAGGGCGTGATGTACCGGCACTTCCCCGACCGGCTCGAACTCGCCTGGGCCGTGTTCGCCGACAACTTCGCGGAACTGGAGCAGGTGGCCGGATCGACGCCCGGGCCGGACTGCTTCCAGGCGCTCTGGCAGCGGCTGGTGGCCTACACCGTCGAGTCGAGCGCGTTCGTCGAGATGGTGGTCGAGACCCGCGCCAAGGTGCCGGATACCGTCAGCCGCCGCTTCGAGGAGTTGGTCGCCGAGCCACTGGCGCGCGCCCAGGCCGCCGGCCTCGCCGACCCCGCGTGGACGACCGAGGACATCCTGCTGGTGGAGGACATGGTCTACGGCGTCGTCATCGCCCAGCCCGATCGCACCCTGGTGATGGACGCCGTCCGTCGCGCCCTCGCGCTGGTGGACCGCCGACTGGCCGAGTTCGGCTGACCCGCCGGGAAAACCCGTGGTCGAGCCTGTCGAGACCGGCGGTGGGTCTCGACAAGCTCGACAAGCGGTCTGCGCTCGACCAGCGGTCTGCGCCTACGCCGGCTCACCGCGGACGGCGAGCGTCGGCGGCCGGTCGCCGCGGATGGACGCCACCATGTCGGCGACCTGCCGGGTCGCGGCGACGTCGTGGGCGCGGAAGACCGTCGTCCCTAGCCAGCCCGCGATCGCGGTGGCGGCGAGCGTGCCGAACAGGCGTTCGTCGACCGGCAGGTCGAGGGTCTCGCCGACGAAGTCCTTGCGGGAGAGGGCCTGCAGTACCGGGTAGCCGAGCGCGGCGATCGCCCCGGTGGCCTGCAGCACCCTCAGGGAGTGCCGGGTGGTCTTCCCGAAGTCGAGGGTGGGGTCGACCAGCACCCGCTCGGCCGGGACCCCCGCCGCGACCGCGGCAGCCGCGCCGCCGGCCAGTCCGGAGAGCACGTCGAGCACCACGTCGTCGGGGCCGGGGCCGTAGCTGACGTCCACCGGATCGGTGCGCGGGGGCAGTCCGCCGGTGTGTGAGACCACGTAGCCGGCGCCCTGCTGCGCGGCGACGTGGACCAGGTCCGGATCGGCGCCCGCCCAGGTGTCGTTGACCAGGTCGATCCGGGCGTCGGCGCAGGCGAGGGCCACCTCGGAGCGCCAAGTGTCCAGGCTCAGCAGCACGTCGGGGTGCCGTTCCCGGACGGCGAGCAGGAACGGCCGCACGCGCTCGATCTCCTCGGCGGGACTGACCACGCCGCCCTGTTGCCCGGCCCGCACCCCGCCGACGTCGACCAGGTCGGCACCCTCGGCGAGCAGCCGGTCGACGGCCGCCAGTCCGGGTTCGAGGTCGGTGTAGCGGGCCGCGGCGTAGAACGAGTCGGGTGTCCGGTTGACGATGCCCATCACCGCCGGGTGCGCCGCGTCGAAACGCCGACCGCGCAGCACCAGGGCGTTCGCCGTGACGGGCGGGCTCGGCCAGGTATCGCTCACGCCCCCACTCTGCCCTGATGGCAGCGCCTCGCGCCCCTCCCACCTCAGCAAAGTGGACTCAAACCGTCGTGGTCGACGGTTTCGGTCCACTGTCTGCGCCGGCTCGCCGACCCGGGATGGGGCTGCACGCTCGCTGGCGAGGCTTGCCGGAAATCGCGCACTCGCAAGATCGGTCGGTAAATCGATATTTGACGATCCGTCATGTGTAATGACAGAGTCGAAGTGGTCCATCCCGGACCCAAGTGCCCACCCCGGCGCGCTCCGCCTCCAATGCGGTGCGCAGAAAAGGAGAACTCATGCCCCACTTCTTGCTCATCAAGGTCGCCGCGGCCACAGCGATCCTCGGCCTGGCTTCGGCGCCGGTTGCCCACGCAGGGGCCAGCATCGCCGGCGATTCCGACTGGAGGATCTCCGTGAAGACTTCCGTCAGCGACGGCACGCCGGCAAAAGGCGCCACGATGAAAGGAAATGTGACTATCAACTTCACGGCCCAGGTCTTGGGCATCCCGCTGCCGGCCACCGGCCACATCGTCTCGTCGTTCCCATTGAGCCCGTTCGCAAAGCCGAAGGTCACCAGCGACAACTGCCTCGGCACCGCAAACTACAGCCGCGGGTACGACACGTACATGAAGAAGGACGCCTGGATCGTGAGCGGTCATCAGTCGTTCTGGGGCAAGACAACCCTGAAGGTCAGCGGGGAGGCCAAGGTCGACACCGTCAGTTCGGGGTACTTCCACGGTGGCACCGGAACCGATCATTCGATCGATGCCAATGCCCGCGACTACGTGAAGACGCACAAGTGACGCCTTGGCAGCGCCCCTCCTCATGATTCGTCTCCACACCAGGCCTCTGCGCAGAGACCTCGCCAGGCTGGTGCTCGTGCTGCTCACGGGCGCCTGCCTGGCCGGCCTGCTCGGCCTCATCTACCCCGTACAACGCGAGATGGACACCAGCATGTACTCGCGGGCGGCCTACACCACCGTACTCAGCGGGGTCTTCCCCTCGACCGCGGCAGACGAGCTCACCGCAGTACTCGGCGTTCGTTCCTGCCTGGCGCTGCTATGGATGACGGATGTGGGCTCGGCGTCCGTGAAGCCGCTGGGCTCCAGCGTCCAGGCTGTCGCCCCGGACTGCCATCCTGACGCGATGCCGCTGCCCGCCCAGGCGGTGGTCACAGGCCCGGCCACCGGCGTGGGGGCCGACTGGATCGATCTGTCCGCCGACCTGGCCCGCGATCTCAACGTCGGCCTGGGCGACGCGGTCTCAGTGGGCGTCGGCCCGGACAACTCGGTAACGCTGCGGGTCCGCAGCATCCTCGCGGTACGGGAGTGGGGGTGGCAGTACGTCGCCATGGCACCCAGCGACCTGCTGATCGCCGGGCTGCCTCGGGATGACCCCGACACCGAAGTCCCGGACGGCTACGGGACGGCGCTCACCTCCCTGCCTCCCGAGGAGGCCCTCGCCCGCCTCGCCGCGAGTCCGGTCGGGAAGCGCCTGGAAGCCACCGACGTCGACGAGGCCTATCCGCCGGACGTGTCCGCCGTCGCCGACCTGGCTGCCACCGCGAGCGAGCAATCCGCGAACTCACTGGGCCTGATCCGCACCGTCGGCGCCTTCGCCCTGGCCGGCGTCGGCCTGCTGATCCTGAGAGAGATCGACGTGTTCCGGCGCCGGGCGAACACCTATCTGAGCTTTGTCCATCAGGTCGGCGGCGACATCGCCGCGAGTGGCCGGACCGTCCATGTCACGGCGTTCGGCAGCTCCGCCGCCGCTCTCTCGGGAGGTCTACTCCTGGCGTGGGGCAGCTTCTCGTCCCGGCTGGTCGCGAGCTGCTTTCCGCCGGTGCTCAACGGGCTGCTCCTCGGTGCCTATGCCTTCCCGCTGACGGTCCTCGCGGCCGCCAGCCTCGCCGGCTACCTCAGCGCCCTGCGAATCCGGGGGGAATAGCCGTGGCTACAGCACCGATCGTGAGCCGGGTCCTGACCCGGCATCTCTCCGCCTTCGAGCTAGCACGAGATCTCGCCGTGCTCGTGGCTCTCGGCCTGCTGGCCGGCTTCGCCGTGCTGTTCGTCAGCCGCGTCCCCTTCGACAACCTTCTCTACGAGACCGGCCTGCACTACGAGTCCCGAGTAGAGGCCCCCGCCGATCACGACGGCGGGCTGGCACTCTCACTGTTCGACGACTTCGAACTCAGCACCGGCACCCTGGCCGTCGGGAGCACCCGGCCGCGCTCGGTAGGCGGCACCGTGGAGCTGTACCCGGACCATCGCGGCGCCGAGGTCGCGCGCCTCCTCGGCGGCACCCTGGTCGCCGGGGAGGTGTGCCCGGACGGGGTGGTGCTCGACGAGGCGACCGCAGCCGCGTTCGACCGGTCGGTCGGCGACACGGTCGTGGTGACCTGGTGGAGTTCGCTCGACGAAGAACGCTCAGAAGCGCAGCTCCGGGTGTGTGCCATCGGCCGGCCGTGGCATCCCGGAGGAGAGCTCGGCTCCGGGGGCTACGTCATCTGGGCTCGATCCGCGGCCGAAGCACTGCTTCCCGGCCTTTCCGACGCGACGCCTTCGTCACACGCGACCTTCTGGCTCGACGAGAGCATTCCGGGAGCGACCACGAAGGGGCAGGCACTGGGGGCGCTGTTCGGCCACGACGTGCCGGTGTCAGCCTTCCTGCTGTTCGTGATCGGCGTTGGCGCCACGCTCTGGGTCGTCGGGCTCCAGCGGGCAACGGCAGGGCTGCGCGGCTCGCTCTCGGCTGCCACATCGATTGTCCGTGCCCTCGGAGCTCCGCCTTCGGGATGGCTGGTCGTCTTCCTCGGCCTGTCGTGGGCAATGGCGCTGGTGGCTGCGGCCACCGCAGCCACGGTCGCGCGAATGGTCATCCTCGGCTGGACCGGGCTCTACATCGCCCCAACCCAGATCATCGTCGTCACGCTGACCCTGTTCATCGTGGCGCTGGCCACCACATCAGCTCTCGCGTGGAGGATTGCACGCTCATGGTGACGGAAACCGCCCTTGTCGCGCCTGCCTCGGCAGGAGACCACGACGCCATCGACCTGTCGAGCGCGTCATACGCATACCGACACCGACGTCGACACGTGGTGGCGCTCGACTCACTCACCCTCCGCGTCCAGCGCGGTGAGGTGGTGGCGCTGCTCGGCGAGTCCGGATCGGGCAAGTCGACCGCACTGTCGCTGATCGCGGGACTGCACACTCCGACCGCGGGATCGGTCCGTGTGCTCGGGGTGGATCTCGGCGGGTTGCCATCGTCAGAGCGAGCCAGGTTCCGCCTTCAGCACATCGCCCAGATCTACCAGGACTTCCGCCTGCTGCCGGT
Organism: Propionicimonas sp.; assembly: GCA_036735445.1. Lineage (GTDB taxonomy): Bacteria > Actinomycetota > Actinomycetes > Propionibacteriales > Propionibacteriaceae > Propionicimonas. The sequence goes on along the minus strand of DAINOM010000071.1, from coordinate 3,598 downwards.
GCTGACGGCGAGCGAGAACGTCTCCTTCATCCTCCGACTGAAGGGGGCACCCGAACGCGAGGCACGCGAACGCGCGGCAGCAGCGCTGGTCTCGGTGGGCTTGGGTCACCGGTCCGACCACTTGCCGAAGGAGTTGTCCGGCGGTGAGCAGCAGCGGGTCTCCATCGCTCGTGCGCTGGTCTCCCAGCCCGACATTCTCCTTGCGGACGAACCCACCGGGTCGCTCGACGCCGACCTCCGCGACGAGAACCTGGAGTTGATGCTCTCCGTCCTGGCCGGAGCGACAATCGTCCTGGTGACCCACGACCCCGTGGTGGCGCAGCGCGCGAACCGGACCGTCAGGATCGGCGCGCCGGGCTGACAGCGAGGAACGTCCGAGGCAGCTACTCCAGCGGCTGGCTGTCCCCAGAGCAGACGCTCGGCACGGTGCGAAGCTAACGACGGGTCCGCGCACCTCGCGTCCTCCCGCCTCGCGCCCCTCCCACCTCGGCAAAGTGGACTGAAACCGTCGTGGTCGACGGTTTCAGTCCACCGTACGAGGGTGCGGGCGACCGCCGCGCGCCAACCGGGCCGGGCCGGGTCTGGTCAGACGGGACACCCGCACGCGAGGATGGCCTCCGTGGAGGCTGAACGACCACCCATGGTGCTCACCGGCGCGGCCGGCTTCGGCTCGGTGCGCGAAGCCCCCAGCACCCGCGAGGAGCGGTTCGCGCTGGGCGCGGCGCTGCGCGAGCAGGTGCCGTACGAGCGCCTGGGCGAGTGGACGGCGAGCCCGGCCCGGTTCGACCCGATCGCCCTGATCGCGATGAGCCATGCCGGCCGGTTGCCGGAACTCGTCGGGATCCGGGTCGCGCGGATGGCGTCCTCGCCGTACGGGTTCCTGCGGGGTTCCGCGGTGGTGATGGCTGCCGATGTGGCCTCGCTGCCGTCTACGGGGATCCGTCCGGTGATCTGCGGCGACTCCCACCTGGGCAACTTCGGCTTCTACCGCTCGCCCGAGGGCGCCCAGGTGATCGACCTGAACGACTTCGACGAGGCCCACCCTGGTGGCTGGGAGTGGGACCTGCGGCGGCTGGTCGCCAGCGTGTGGGTGGCCGGACGCGAGAACGGCTACGCCGAGGCGGCCTGCGAGCAGGCGGTGCGCTCATGCGTGGAGGCGTACGCGGCCGAGGTGGCCGGGCTGGCCACGATGCCGCTGCTGACCCGGTCGTTCAACCGGCTGGACGTGAACCGGCTGCACGACACCGTCCAGGAGCGGACGCTGCGCGACGAGATCAAGCGGGCCGCCAGGACCGCGCGCAAGCGGACCAGTGACCGGGTGCTGCCCAAGCTGACCGCCGAACTGGACGGCCGCCGCCACATCGTGCCCGAGCCGCCGATCACGACCACGGTGAGCGGCGAGGAGTACGACGCGATCGCCGCGGGTCTCGACGACTACCTCGGCACCCTCGCCCCCCACTGGCGACGGGTGGTCGGTGGCTACACGCTCGAGGACGTCGCGCACCGCGTGGTCGGGGTCGGTTCGGTCGGGCTGCGGGCCTACGTGGCACTGCTGGTCGGGTCCAGCCCGGACGACGTCCTGTTCCTGCAGCTCAAGGAGGCGCGGCGCTCGGTGCTCGCCCGGTTCGTCCACGGCGACGAGGCCTGGCACGAACACCAGGGACAGCGCGTCGTGGAGTACCAGCAGGCGCTGCAGACGGTGAGCGATCCACTGCTGGGCTGGACGACGATCGCCGGGCGTGACTACTACGTCCGCCAATTCCGGAACATGAAGGGGACGGTGCCGCTCAACGCGATCACCGAGTCGGCGCTCAGCGACTACGCCGGCATCGTCGGCCACCTGCTCGCCAAGGGCCACGCGCGCACGTCCGGCGCGTCGATGATCGCCGGCTACCTGGGGGACGGCGCCGCCGCCGGCGAGGCCCTGGCCACCTTCGCCCGCCGCTACGCCGACCAGACGGAGGCCGACCACGCCGCCCTGGTCGCCGCGGCGAAGGCCGGCCGCCTGCCCCTGGCCGGCGACGCGTTCATGGGCTCGGCCTTCCGCCCCGGCTGAACGACGGGGACGGTTCTCAATTCGGTTCACCTACCGCGGTGAACCGAGTTGAGAACCGTCCCCGGGTGGTTCAGGCGACCTCGACCAGGAGGTCGCCGCCCTCGACGGCCTGGGCGTGGCCGATCGCGGCCCGCTGGACGGTGCCGGCGACCGGCGTGGTGATCGACGCCTCCATCTTCATCGCCTCGATCGTGGCGACCTGCTGGCCCGCGGCCACCTCGTCGCCGACCTCGACCACGAGGGTGACCACGCCCGCGAACGGCGCCGGGACCTGGCCGGGCACCTTGGGGTCGGCCCGCTCGGCCATCGCGACCGTGGACGTCACCGACTCGTCCCGCACCGAGATCACCCGCATCTGACCGTTGACCGTGCACATCACCTGGCGCATGCCCCGGTCGTCCGCGTCACCGATGGCCGAGATGCCCAGCAGCAGCGACTTGCCCCGCTCCAGCCGCACCTCCACCTCCTCGCCCTGCTTGACGCCGTGCAGGAACTCCCGGGTCGGCATCGACGTGAGCTCGGAGTACGCCTCCACGGCCTCCTCGTAGTCACGCAGCGGACCGGGGAACAGCAGCCGGTTCAGCGTGCGGCGCGGCGTGGTCTCCAGGTCGGCCGCATCCTCCTGCGACAACTCCGTGACCACCGGACGGGTCACCCGGCCGGCCAGCGCCCTGGTGCGGAACGGCTCCGGCCAGCCGCCGGGCGGATCGCCCAGGTCGCCGTTGAGGAAGCCGATCACCGAGTCCGGGATGTCGTACTTCTCCGGGTGCGCCTCGAAGTCGTCCGGGTCGGCGTTCCGGCCGACCAGGGCCAGCGCCAGGTCGCCCACCACCTTGGACGAGGGCGTCACCTTCACGATGTTGCCCAGGATCCGGTTCGCCGCCGCGTACATGTCCTCGATCGCCTCGAACCGGTCACCCAACCCCAGCGCGATCGCCTGCTGCCGCAGGTTCGACAACTGCCCGCCCGGAATCTCGTGGACGTACACCCGTCCCGTCGGCCCCGGCAGGCCCGACTCGAACGGCGCGTACAGCCTGCGGACGGCCTCCCAGTACGGCTCCAGCGCGGTCACCGCCGCCAGCGACAGCCCCGGGTCGCGCTCGGTTCCCTCCATCGCCGCGACCAGCGCCGACATCGACACCTGCGAGGTCGTCCCGGCCATCGACGCGGCCGCCACGTCCACCGCGTCCACGCCGGCGTCGATCGCGGCGAGCAGTGTCCCGAGCTGGCCACCGGCCGTGTCGTGGGTGTGCAGGTGGACGGGCAGGTCGAAGTTGGACCGCAGCGCGGTGACCAACTGCGCGGCGGCCGGAGCCCGCAGCAGCCCGGCCATGTCCTTGATCGCCAGGATGTGCGCCCCGGCCTCGACCAGCTCCTCCGCCAGGTGCAGGTAGTAGTCGAGGGTGTAGATCCTCTCCTCCGGCGACGTCATGTTGCCCGTGTAGCACAGGGCTGCCTCCGCGACGGCATGGTCGGTCTCCAGGACCGCCTCGATCGCCGGCCGGATCTGGTCGATGTTGTTCAGCGCGTCGAAGATCCGGA
>DAINOM010000070.1:0-16147 GCA_036735445.1 Propionicimonas sp. | reverse complement strand
AGCACGTGATCCTGCTCACCGACGGCGAGAACCACAACGAGACCGCCGCCCAGCTGGACGCGGCGATCGCCAACTGCGCCGGCGACTTCCAGGTGGACGCCCGCGGCGTCGGCGTCGACTGGAAGGTCGCGGAGATCCGCAAGATCGCCCAAGCGCTGCTGGGCACCGTCGACATCATCGGCGACCCGGGCCAGATGGGCGCCGTGTTCGCCGACCTGATGCGCAGCTCGATGGCGCGCGGCGTGGCCAACGCGGAACTGCGGATCTGGATCCCGCAGGGCGCCCAGGTGCTGTTCATCCGGCAGGTCTCCCCGACCGTCGAGGACCTCACCCACCGCGGCACGCCGGTGAACCAGCTCACGATGAGCTATCCGACCGGCGCCTGGGCCGACGAGGAACGGGACTACCACATCGCCGTCCGGCTGGCGGCCAAGTCGGTCGGCCAGGAGCAGCTGGCCGCGCGCGTCCAGCTGGCCGTCGGCCCCGAGCTGCTCACGCAGGGACTCGTCAAGGCCAAGTGGTCGTCGGACACCAACCTGACCGCGCAGATCAACCCGGAGGTGGCCCACTACACCGGCCAGGCCGAGCTGGCGCAGGTGATCCAGGAGGGTCTTGCCGCGAAGGCGGTGGGCGACGAGGCGACCGCGACCACCAAGCTGGGACGCGCGGTGCAGCTCGCCACCGAGAGCGGCAACGCAGAGGCCACCGCCAAGCTCCGGAAGGTCGTCGACATCGCCGACGCGCGGACGGGTACGGTGAGGTTGAAGAAGGCCGTGGACAAGGTGGACGAGATGGCCCTGGACACGGCGTCCACCAAGACCACGAGGATCAGGGGCTGACATGCCGATCTGCCCGGCCGGGCACCAGACGAACGCCACCGACTTCTGCGACACCTGCGGCCTGCCGGTGACACCCGGGGACGCCGCCGCGCCCGCCCCGATCCCGTCGCCCATCGGCGGCCCGGTGATCTGCCCGCACTGCCAGACCCCGAACGTCGCGGACGCCCTGTTCTGCGAAGCCTGCGGCTACGACTTCACCACCGGCTCCCTGCCCATCCCGGACGTCGGCGCCGCCCCGGACTCGTTGGTCGAGCCTGTCGAGACCCCTCCCGAGCCGGAACCGTTGGTCGAGCCCGTCGAGACCACCCCCGAGCCCGCCGCAGACTCGTTGGTCGAGCCTGTCGAGACCCCTCCCCAGCCGGAACCGTTGGTCGAGCCCGTCGAGACCACCCCCGAGCCCGCCGCGGAACCGCTCCCTGCCGAGCCGAGCACCACCCCACCACCGCTCCCTGAGGAGCCGAGCGCCAGCGAGGCGTCACGAAGGGCCCCCCAGATCCCTGCCGAGCCTCCCATCCGGCCCCAGGTCGAGTGGGTGGCCGAACTGTGGATCGACCCGGACTGGTACGCGGCCCAGGGCTCGTCCGACCCGCTGCCCTCGCCCGGCCTGCCGGACATCGTGCCGCTGGTGAAGGCGAGCAACCTGATCGGGCGGGTCTCCCACAGCCGGGGCATCTTCCCGGACGTGGACTGCGAGCTCGACTCCGGCTGCAGCCGTCGCCATGCCATGCTCACCACCGACGGCACCCGCTGGTGGATCGAGGACCTCGACTCCGCCAACGGCACCTTCGTCGGCGCCGCGGCCGGCCCGCTGCCCGCGATGCCGATTCCGCAGGGACGGGTGGAGTTGACCGCCGGCCAGCGCATCTATGTCGGCGCCTGGACCCGGATCGTCGTCCGCCGCGCCACCGAGGACGAGCAGGAGGCCTTCGCCGGCTGACTTTCCGTTCAGGGACGGTTCCTCACTCGGTCCAGCCAGCACTCCGGCTGCCGCTCCGTCCGCTCTCGGCGTACGCACGCCCGTCCGGCCCGATCCCGCTGGTAGCTTGGCGAGCGGACCAGCAAGGAGGAACGGTGGAGATCAAGATCGGCATTCAGCACGTCGCCCGTGAGTTGACGGTGGAGACCGAGGCCACCGCGGCCGAGGTCGAGGCGGACCTGCGCAAGGCCCTCAGCGACGGCACCCTGATCGCGCTCACCGACGAGAAGGGACGCAAGGTGCTCGTCCCCGCGGACAAGGTCGCCTATGTCGACCTCGGCCAGGAGAAGACCCGGCCGGTGGGCTTCGGCGCCCTCTGAGCCCAGATCCACCGAAACCGCTCGTCGCGCCTGTCAGGACGCGCCCGATCGGTGCGTCCGGGCCGAGTTCGCCGGCGGCCATTGCCGCCCGCGCCGTCCGCTGTTAGCGTTGCCGAGGCGCAGTCGCGCCCCGCTGGAGGGAGGTCGTCAGATGTCACCCACTGTTCGTGGGCTGAACGCGTTCGCCCGTCCAGCTGAGGCCCCCGCCGCCTGATCCGACGCCGGGGCCTCCTCCTCCAGGAGAATCCCGTTGTCAGACCCGTATGCCCGTCCCGTTGACTGGGACGCCCTTACTTTCCATGCCCTCAACGAGGAGCTCGACGTCGACCAGCGCTGGTCGACGTGGGGCTCGGTCGAGCGATCCGCCCGCGGACCGAAACCCTGGCCCGACTGGCTGGTCACCTCCGCCGCGGCCCTCGACACCGACCTCGGCGTGCTCAAGACCGGCAAGGAGGCCGACGTCGTGCTGGTGGAGCGCGCCGTCCCCGACGATCCGCGGCAGGCGTGCCTGCTCGCGGCCAAGCGCTACCGCGACACCGACCACCGGCTGTTCCACCGCGACGCGGCCTACACCGAGGGCCGGCGGATCCGGAACAGCCGCGACGGCCGCGCGATGTCCGGCAAGACCGCCCACGGACGCGCCGTCGCCGCCGGGTTGTGGGCGCGCTCGGAGTGGACGGCCCTCAACCGGCTCTTCGCCGCGGGCGTCCCGGTGCCGTATCCCGTCCAGCTCGACGGCAGCGAGATCCTGATGGAGTTCGTCGGGGACGGGGACGCTGCCGCGCCCCGGCTGCAGCAGGTCCGGCCCGCGCCGGCGCAGCTCACGGAGCTGTTCGACCAGCTGCTCGCCGCCCTGCGGACGATGACCGGGCTCGGCATCGTCCACGGTGACCTCAGTCCGTTCAACACGCTGGTCGCCGGCCTGGACGGCACCGTGCCCCGGCTGGTGGTCATCGACGTCCCGCAGGTGATCGACCTGGTCGCCAATCCGAACGCCGTGGAGTTCCTGCACCGCGACTGCACGAACATGGCCGAGTGGTTCAGCGGACGTGGCCTGCCCGTCGACGCCGACGTCCTGCTCGCCGACCTGCTGGCTCACGCCTGGTGACCCCGCGGGGCTCCACGCTCGGCCAGCATCGGGGAAGCGCTAGACTGGCCCGCGGCGCACACCACCGTGCGCGCCTGCCTCGAGCGGCCCACTCGCGCCGCCGGCGGGTTCCGCTACTCAGCCGACCGGCTGCAGTGACAGATAAGGCATGACCCTGACCGAAATCAACGACCACCTGCCCCAGGCCGACGCCGAGCACACCTTCGCCGACCTCGGCGTCATCCCCGAGATCACCGAGGCGCTGGAGAAGCTGGGCATCGTCAACCCGTTCCCGATCCAGTCGCTGGCGATCCCGATCGCGATCGCCGGCACCGACATGATCGGCCAGGCCCGCACCGGCACCGGCAAGACGCTGGCGTTCGGGGTCAGCCTGCTGCAGCGCATCGCCGTCCCGACCGACCCTGCCTACGCCGAGCTGAAGGCGCCGGGCCTGCCCCAGGCGCTGGTGATGTGCCCCACCCGTGAACTGGCCCTGCAGGTGACCCGCGACCTCGCGGACGCCTCCACCGTGCGCCACGCCCGGGTGCTCACCGTCTACGGCGGTGTCGGCTACGAGACCCAGCTCGACACCCTCGCCGCCGGCGTGGATGTCGTGGTGGGCACACCGGGCCGCCTGCTCGACCTGGTCAACCGCCGGTCGCTGGACCTGTCCCAGGTCAGGGTGCTGGTGCTGGACGAGGCGGACGAGATGCTCGACCTCGGCTTCCTCCCGGATGTCGAGCGGCTGATCGGCAAGACCCCGGCATCCCGGCAGACCCTGCTGTTCAGCGCCACCATGCCGGCCGCGATCGTCGCCTTGGCCCGGATGCACCTGAACCAGCCGGTGAACGTGCGCGCCGAGACCCACGACTCGCAGCTGACCGTCCCGGACACCACCCAGTTCGTCTACCAGGCGCATGACCTGGACAAGCCGGAGATCGTCGGCCGCATCCTGCAGTCCCCGGCGTGCACCCGGACGATGATCTTCACCCGCACCAAGCGGGCGGCCCAGCGGCTCGCGGACGAGTTGGTCGACCGCGGCTTCAAGGCGACCTCGATCCACGGCGACCTCAACCAGGTGGCCAGGGAGAAGGCGCTGAAGAAGTTCCGGGAGGGCAAGGTCTCGGTGCTGGTGGCCACGGACGTCGCCGCCCGCGGCATCGACATCACCGATGTCAGCCACGTGATCAACTACGAGTGCCCCGACTCCGAGATGACCTATGTGCACCGGATCGGCCGGACGGGCCGCGCGGGCGCGAAGGGCACGGCGGTGACGCTGGTCGACTGGGCGGACATCACTCGCTGGAAGGTGATCAACCGCGCGCTCGACCTGCACTTCCCCGAGCTGCTCGAGACCTACTCCACCTCTGCGCACCTGTACGAGGACCTGGAGATCCCCGAGGGCACCAGGGGACGGCTGGTGGACGCCGCCCCGCGCGAGCACCACAAGGACTCCGACGGCCACCACCACAAGGACGGCCACCACAAGGACCGGCACAAGGATCGTCCGAAGCGGGAACGCAGCCGTCGCCGCCTGCGCAACGGCGAGCCGGTCGAAGGCGCGCCCGAGGCAACCGAGTCCGCACCTGCCGAGCCGGTCGAGTCGGCGGACGCCGGCGAGACCAGGCCGGCCCGCAACCGCCGTCGCCGCCGCCGCTCCGGCGGTTCAGCCGACTCGAACTCCTGAAACCGGTCCCTGAGGAGCCCTGGCGAGGAACGAGCCACCCCAACCGGTCCCTGAGGAGCGCTGGCGAGGAACGAGCCAGCCCAACCGGTCCCTGAGGAGCGCTGGCGAGGAACGAGCTAGCGCGTCACGAAGGGCCCACGTCGGGTAAGCCCTTCGTGACGCCCCGCTCGCTGCGCTCACGAGCCTCCTCAGGGAGCGCGGCGAGGAGCGTCAGTAGACCATGTTCATGGCCGCGCGCACCTCGGCAAGGGTGGCGTCGCCGACCTCGTTGGCGTGGGCGTTGCCCTTGCGGAGCACGTCCAGCAGGTAGCCGGGGTCGGCGGCCAGTTCCGTCCGCTTCGCGCGGATGGGGGCGAAGAACTCGTTCACGGATTCCGTGACGAGCTTCTTCAGTCCGCCGCCGCCGCCGTTGCCGACCTCTGCGGCCACCTCCAGCGGGTCCCGTCCCGTGCACAGGGCGGCCAGCATGACCAGGTTCGACACTTCGGGACGGTTCTCCGGGTCGTAGGTGATGAAGCGGTCGGAGTCGGTGACCGCCCGCTTGACCAGCTTGGCGGTGGTGTCGGCGTCCATGCCGATCTCGATCACGTTGCCCTTGGACTTGCTCATCTTCGTGCCGTCCAGCCCCAGCACCGTGGACGCCGTCGACAGCAGCGCCTCCGCCTGCGGGAACACCGGACGCGCCGGGTCGACCCGGCCGTACCGCTCGTCGAACCGCCGTGCGACCACCCGGGTCTGCTCGAGGTGCGGCAGCTGGTCCTTGCCGACGGGCACGAGGTTGGCCTTGCAGAACAGGATGTCCGCGGCCTGGTGGACGGGGTAGGTGAGCAGCAGCCCCGACATCGGCCGGTCGCCGGTCGCCTCCAGTTCGGCCTTCACGGTCGGGTTTCGGCGCAGCTCGGAGTCGGTGACCAGCGAGAGGAACGGCAGCAGCAGCTGGTTCAGGGCGGGCACGGCCGAGTGGGCGTAGATCGTGGTGCGCGACGGGTCGAGCCCGATCGCCAGGTAGTCGGCCATCATGCCCAGCACGCGCTCGCGGATCGGGCCGGTGCCGTCCCGGTCGGTGATCACCTGGTAGTCGGCGACGAGGATGTAGGTCTCCACGCCGGCGTCCTGCAGCCGCACCCGGTTGGCCAGCGAGCCGAAGTAGTGGCCCAGGTGCAGGTTCCCGGTCGGCCGGTCGCCGGTCATCACCCGGAAGCCGGACGGGTCCTTCGCGATCTGCGCCTCGATCTCCGCGCTGCGGGCTTCCGTGCGCCGCAGGGAGGCGTCCGAGGTGGAAAGGGCCAGATCTTCGCCGGCGTCCCGGGCCTGGTCGGTCATTGCTTGCACTGCCTCCGCGATCGATTCTGAACCGACTGGTGACTCTACACCGGCCAAGCGCACCCGCCCTTGTCGTGATCCAGCCACGCGAGCCTGGGACTGTGACGGGTGGTGCGATCGGGACAGCTCAACTGGCCAGATCGCGACACGGGCCCGAGACGGCCCGACGGATGCCGGCTGTCGTGATCTGGCCACGCTGCCTGGCACTCCGGTCACATGGGTCACAACTGGGACGCAAAGCGGCGAAATCGCGACACCATTACAGCTGGCCGCCGCGCGCCCCGACCCGGGACTCGATCTCGGCGAGCACGTCCGCGGCCGTGGTGTTGCAGCTCAGGTCGTGGTCGGTCTTGCCGGTGCCGTGGTAGTCCGACGATCCGGTGGCCAGCAGGCCCAGCCCGCCCGCGAGTTCGCGGAGCTCGGCCCGGGTCCCGGCGTCGTGGTCCTGGTGGTCGACCTCCACCCCGTCCAGCCGGCCGGCGGCGGCGAGGTCCGCCAGCAGGGACGGCGGCAGCTGGTCGCGGCTCACCCGTCCCCATGGATGCGCGACCACCGCCACGCCGCCCGCCGCCCTGATCAGGTCCAGCCCGAGCTCCAGCGGCGCCGAGTACCGCTTGACGAACATCGGCCCGTCATCGGCGAGGTAGCGGTCGAACGCCTCCCTGCGGTCGGCGACGTAGCCCTTGGCGACCATGGCGTCCGCGATGTGCGGCCGCCCGACCGACGGGCTGTCGCCGACGAACTCGGCCAGCACGTCGTCGATCGGCATCCCGGCCGCGGCGAGCTTCGCCAGCATCGCGGGGATCCGTCCGCTGCGCCCGAGCCGGATCCGCGCCAGCTCCGCGTCCAGGGCCGGGTCGTCCGCCCGGCAGCCGTAGCCGAGCAGGTGGACGGACGTCCCGTCGTGCTCGGCCGAGATCTCGATCCCCCGCAACACGCGGACGCCCAGCCGGTGGCCGGCCGCCACCGCCTCGTCCAGTCCGTCGAAGGTGTCGTGGTCACTCAGCGCCACGACGTCGAGACCGGCCGCGGCGGCGGCCGCGACCAGTTCCGCGGGAGCGTCCGTGCCGTCGGAGACCGAGCTGTGCGTGTGCAGGTCGATGCGCATGGGGATCATCCTGCCCCACGCGCCCGCCGAGGGCCCCCGGGCTCAGCCGAGCAGCGACCGCAGCTGGCCGAGACCCACGTTCATCCGGGCGACGTCGGCAGGTCCGTCCGCCACCTGGCGGATGGTGGCCGCGCGCACCCCCCGCGACGCCTCGGACGCGAGCCACCCGGCCACCACCTCGTCGGACGACGCCTCCGGGTCGGCGCCGGCCAGCACCGCGGCGGTGAGCTCGGCGTGGGTCGCCACCAACTCGTCGCGCAGGGCCGCCCGGGCCATCGCGTCCCAGCGCTCCTGCCGGGGCAGGCCGTCCACGCCCGCGTCCAGCAGGTCGATACCGACGACCGTGGCCAGCCGGTAGTGCACCTGGGCCACCCGCAGCGGTGGCAGGCCCAGCCGGTGCGCCACCTCGACGACGCTGAGCAGCGTGTGCGCCTGGGCGGCCGTCGCGATCGTGACGGCCAGGTCGTCCGGCAGCCCGGCCTCCTGCCAGCGCGCCAGCGCCGTCCGCGCAGCCTGTGCCTGCCCGCCGGTCAGCAGGCCGGACAGTTCCGGTCGCAGCGCGGCCACATGCGGTCCGTACTGCGCGACGGCCCCGATCACGTCCAGCGCGCCGTGCTGGTGGTGCAGCAGCCACCGGGTGGACCGTTCGACCATCCGGCGCAGGGTGACCCGCAGCTCGGTCGCCGTCGCCGCGGCCAGACCGCTGTCCCGGCGTAGCCGCACCTCGTCCTTGCCGACGGCGAAGATCGCCCGCGACGCGAGCTGCGCCCGGATGATGTCGGCGACCCCGGCCCCGGTCTCCGTCGACAGCCGGTGGTAGGACGTGATGCCCTGGCTGTTCACGAACCGGTTCACCGCGACCGTCGCGATGATCTCCCGGGCCAGCCGGTGGCCCGGCATCCGGTCCGCGTAGCGCTCCCGCAGCGGCTCGGGGAAGTACTGGACGAGCCGGTCGGCGAGGTACGGGTCGTCCGGCAGGTCGGACGCGAGCACCCACCGGTCGAGCGCGATCTTCGTGTACGACAGCAGCACCGCCAGTTCCGGACGGGTGAGTCCCTCCCCCGCCGCGATCCTGGCGGTCATCTCGGCCGTGCCGGGCAGGGCCTCCAGCCCCCGGTCGAGCAGCCCTTCCGCCTCCAGGGTCCGCATCCACGACTCGTGCTGGCCGGCGAGGACGACCCGGCGGTACATCGAGTTCGCCAGGGCGAGGTTCTGGTCGAAGTTGTGCGCCAGCACCAGCCGGGCCACCTCGTCGGTCATCGACCCGAGCAGTTCCCGCCGGTCGTCCTCGGCCAGCCGGCCGGACGCCACCTCCGGCGCGAGCAGGATCTTGATGTTCACCTCATGGTCGGAGGTGTCCACGCCGGCGGAGTTGTCGATGAAGTCGGTGTTGATCCGGCCGCCGGCCTGCGCGTACTCCACCCGGCCGCGCTGCGTGCAGCCGAGGTTCCCGCCCTCCGCGACGCAGCGCGCCCGCAGCTGGCCCCCGTTCACCCGGACGGCGTCGTTGGCCTTGTCACCCGCGTCCGCCTGGGATTCCGTCGAGCCCTTGACGAACGTGCCTACGCCGCCGTTGAACAGCAGGTCCACCGGCGCGGCGAGGATCGCGCTGACGAGTTCGTTCGGGGTGAGCCGCGCCGTCCCCTCGCGCAGACCCAGCGCCGCCGCGGCGGCGGGCGACAGCGGCACGGACTTCGCGTCCCGCCGGAACACCCCGCCGCCGGCGGAGATCACCGCGGCGTCGTAGTCGGCCCAGGTCGAGCCGGGCAGGCTGAACAGCCGCTGCCGCTCGGCGAACGACGCCGCCGGGTCGGGGTCAGGGTCGAGGAAGATGTGCAGGTGGTTGAAGGCCGCGACCAGCCGCATCCGGTCGGACTGCAGCATGCCGTTGCCGAACACGTCGCCGGCCATGTCCCCGATGCCGACACAGGTGAACCCGTCGGACGCCGGGTCGAGGCCGAGGTCCGCGAAGTGCCGCTTCACCGACTCCCACGCCCCGCGGGCGGTGATCCCCATCGCCTTGTGGTCGTAGCCGCTGGAACCGCCGGACGCGAACGCGTCCCCCAGCCAGAAGCCCCGGCCGACGGACACCTCGTTGGCCAGGTCGGAGAAGGTCGCGGTGCCCTTGTCCGCCGCCACCACGAGGTACGGGTCGTCCTCGTCGTAGCGCAGCACGCCGTCGGGAGCCACGACGACACCATCGACGATGTTGTCGGTGACGCTCAGCAAGGCGTCCACGAACAGCCGGTAGCACGCCCGGCCCTCCGCCAGCCACGCCGCCCGGTCGGAGGCGTCCGGCAGCCGCTGCGGCACGAAGCCGCCCTTCGCGCCGCTCGGCACGATCACGGTGTTCTTCACCAGTTGGGCCTTCACCAGCCCGAGCACCTCGGTGCGGAAGTCCTCCTTGCGGTCCGACCAGCGCAGGCCGCCACGGGCGACCGCGCCGAACCGCAGGTGGACGCCCTGCACCCGCGGCGAGTACACGAACACCTCGAAGGCCGGACGCGGCTCCGGCAGCAGCGCGAGCTGCTCGGGCAACACCTTCAGGGCGAGCACCTCGGCACCGGTGAAGGCGTTCGTCCGGACGCAGGCGTCGATGACGGCGAGGAACGCCCGCAGGATCCGGTCGTGGTCGAGGCTCGCCACCGCGTCCAGCTGCGCGGCGAGCCGTTCCCGGTGCTCCGCCACCGCGGCATCCCGCTCCTCCGCGGAGCCGAACGCCTCCGGGTCGAACTTCGCGGCGAAGACGGCGATCAGCCCGGCGGCCAGGGTCGGGTTGGCGTTGAGGGCGGTGGCGAGGTAGGGCTGGCTGAACGGCAGGGTGGCCTGCTGCAGGTACCGGGAGATCGCCCGGAGCCAGCTGATCTGCCGCCAGTCCAGGCCGGCCGCGGCGACGAGCCGGTTGAGGTCGTCGGCTTCGCAGCGCCCGGTGAGGGACGCCACGAAGACGTCCATGAACCGGCGTCGCAGGCTCACCTCTCCCGCGCGCACGACCAGGTCGGGCGGCAGCTTGAGGCCGAAGTCGTAGACCAGCACGCGGACGCCGCGCAGGTCCCAGCTGTAGGGACGCTCGTCGATCACCTCGGCGCCGAGCACGGACAGGTGCGGCATCGCCTCGGTCAGCGACATCGCGCGCTGGGTGATCACCTTCAGGCGGACGTCCGAGGGATCGGTGTCCTCCAGCGGCGCCGAGATGCTGAGCCGCAGGTCGTCCGGCCCGGACAGCCTGTTGGCCAGCGCGAGGTCGGCGACCGCGACGACCGGCGGGTAGTCGGCGGTGTACGCCTCGCTGAACTCGACGCCACGCTGCTCGCTGGGCAGGTCGTCGACCAGGGCGGTGAACTCGTCCTCCCAGCTGCGGGTGGCCGCGGCCACCTCGGTCGCGATCAGGTCGGCGTCCGGCTCCTCGGGCGCGTCTTCGGCCAGCCGGACGACGAAGAACAGCCTGGTCAGCACGGACTCGCTGACCAGCGTGGTGAACTCGAGCTCGACCCCGCCCAGCCGTTCGAGCAGGATCTGCTGGATCCGCAGGCGGGTGGCGGTGTTGTACCGGTCCCGCGGCAGGTAGACCAGCGCGGTGGCGAAGCGGCCGTAGCGGGCGCGGCGCAGGAAGATCCTGGTCTGGCGGCGCTCGCGCAGGGCCGCGACGGCCGCGACGATCGGCGCGAGTTCCTCGACCCGCGCCTCGAACAGCTCGTCGCGCGGATACGTGGCCACCACCTGCCGGACGGCGTTCCAGCCGTGCGAGTGCTGCTCGAACCCCGAGCCGGCCAGCAGCCGGTCGGCCTTGGCGGCCAGCACGGGGATGTTGGCCACCGACTCGGTGTAGGCGGAGGCCGCCAGCAGCCCGAGGAAGCGGTGCTCGAGGGCCGGAGTGCCGTCCGCGGCGAGGCGGCGGACGCCGAGGTGCTCCAGGTACACCGGACGGTCCACGGGCGAGCGCCGCGGGTCGCGGACGAGGATCAGCAGGTCGTGCTCGTCGGGCAGGGGGACGGCGACCGCGTCCGGTTCGCTGGCGCCGGTGAGGATGCCGAGGCCGCTGCCCGGCACCGGCACCCACTGCCCTTCGGCCAGGGTGTAGTCGGCGCAGCCGAGGAAGACGAAGTTGCCGGCCGTGAGCCAGTCGAGCAGCGCGACCGCCTCCTCGGCGTCGGCGCCACCGAGCGGCCGCAGTTCCGCTGCGGCGGCGCGTGCCCTGGCCACCATCGGCTGCCAGTCGCTGACCACGACCGACAGTGCGTCGAGGGCGCCCCGCAGGCCGGCCAGCAGGGGTTCGGCGAGCACCTCGGCGGACTGGCCGAGCGGCGGGTAGATCTCGACGGCGATCCACGACTCGGGCAGCCCCGCCGCGCCGCCGGGCAGTGCGGTGAGCCGGCCGGCGTCGTCCCTGAGCACGCGGAGCTGGGGGTGGTAGAGCCGGCGCAGGCTCCACTCCTGGCGGGTCAGCTCCATGGTGACGGTGTCCACGAGGAACGGCCGGTCGTCGGTGACGAGCAGCAGGAGGGTGGATCCGTCCGCGCCGGCGCCGGGCAGCTGGCCCGGCGGCAGTGCCTGGAGCCGGTGCTCGCCCTTCGCGCGGGTCGCGCCGAGGTCGAGGTGGGCGCCGACGGTCGCCGCGAGGGTGCCCGGGTCGATGCCGACCAGATCGGGCTCCGGGACGGGCGTCAGGTACGCCGCCACCAGCTGCGCGGCGTCCGCGCGCTCTCCCACTGCCTCTGTGGCCGCCGTCCTCAGCGACTCACGCAAACCCGCCGAACTACCCGGCACGACACTGGACACGCCTGCTCCTCCACGGTGATGAAGCTCTGTCCACCCTATCCACGCGAGAATGGACGGCATGGAGATACACGCCACCAATGACTTCGCCGCTTCTGTGCCGACGGTGTTCGCGATGCTCACCGACCGCGTCTTCCTGCGCGCGGTGTGCCTGGCGACCGATCCGCTGGAGCACGAGGTCTGGGTGGACGGCCTCCGCACGGCGACCCGCAGGGTGATGCCGACCCCGTCCGTGGTCAGCCGGCTCGCCGGGCCGAAGATGGCCGTGGTGGACGAGATCACCTGGTCGCCGGACGGGAACGGCGACGGCCGCAGCGGCGCAGCGCACATCACCGTCGAGGGCATGCCGGCGGAGCTCGTCGGCACGGTGACCCTGCTGCCCGGCGGCCGTGGCTCGGTGCTCACCTACGCGGGGGAACTCACGGTGCGGATCCCGGTGCTCGGCCCCGGGCTGGCCAAGCAGGCCGCGCCACTGCTGCTGGAGGCGCTGGAGATCCAGCAGCGGGTGGGCGACGAGTTCCTGGCGCGCTAGCTCAGCGGGACCGGGTCGCGCTCACGTGACCGACGAACCCCGGCTCCGAGGAGGCCAGCCGGCCCATCACCTCGCCGCCGTCGCAGGTGAGCAGGTCGACGACTGCTCGTCCGGCAGCGAGTTCGCGCAGCACCCAGTCGGCACCCGAGGCCTCCCAGCGCAGCAACGCCGCCAGGGCGTCCGGAGCCTCTTGATCGTCCATCGCGCGTCCGGCTCAGCTGACGCAGAGGCAGAACGGGTGCCCGGCAGGGTCGAGGAAGACCCGGAAGGTCGTGCCCGGCTGGTGCTCGGCCCTCGTGGCCCCCAGCTCCAGCACCGCGGCCTCCGCCTCGTCGAGGTCGTCGACCATGACGTCCAGGTGGAACTGCTGCGGCACCTCCTGCCCCGGCCAGACCGGCGGGCGGTAACCCTCGACCTGCTGGAAGGAGATGCACTGGCCGTAGTCCGCGCGGATGTCCGCCCAGCCCCCGTCCACATCGACCTTCCAGTCGAGCATCGTGCCGTAGAAGGTGGCCAGCGCCGCCGCGTCGGGACAGTCGAGGACCACGCTCGGAAATCGTGCAATCGCCATGGCAACCACCCTAGGCGGGCCCGCTGACATCGACCCCGGCTACTTCTTCAGCGAGTAGACGTGCACCTTCGTGCCGATCGGGGTGTGCTTGAAGATCCAGATGGCGTCGGCGAGGTTGCCGACGTTCACGCAGCCATGGCTCGAGCCGGCGTAGCCCACGCTGTGGAAGCCCGGCGAGTAGTGGACGTACATGTCCGGGTAGAACATGACGCTGTAGGGCATCGCGCCGGAGCCGTAGTTGTCGGACTTCGGGTTGACCTGCTTGTCGTACACCTTCCAGGTGCCGTTGGCGGTCGGGTAGACCCGCCACTGCTTCGGCTTCTTGGGGTGGTTGTTCCAGCCGCCCAGACGCACCTTGACGGTCTTCACCACCTTGCCGTTCTTCAGCCAGAAGAGCTTGCGGTGGGCCTGGTCGACGCAGATCACGACGCCCTTGGCCAGGCACTTCTTCGGCAGCACCTGCGGCACGGCCTTCGCCTTGGTCGCCAGCGCCAGCCAGGTCTGCCTGGCGACCGTGCCGGTGGCCTTGATCCCGCGCGAGCGCTGGTAGTTGAGGATGGCGTTCGCGCCGACGGTGCTGATCCGGCTGGTCATGGCCCACGGGTAGAACTTCGCGGCCTTGAGCTTCTTGATGACCAGCTGCGCGCACCGTCCGCTCGAGCCGGGGCTGACGGCCTTGTCGAAGCAGCCCTTGAACTCCTTCTTGGTCTTCTTGCTGAGCGCGTCGAAGGGGTCGACCGGCTTGGGCTTCTCGGTCACGGTCGGAGTCGGCGTGGGGCTCGGCGTCACCGGCGGGAGCACGGTCGTGGTGGACGGGCTGGGCGACGGCTGGAGTTCGCCGGCGGCCTGTCCCCCGAACGCATCGGCGGTGGGCGCGACCGGTGTCCGGGCGCAGCCGGTGAGCAGGATCGCGGAGGAGATCGCGATGACGGCGAAGGATCGCCGGAACCGACCGCGCGGGCGCGTGGGCGACGTGCTCATGGAAGCCTTTCGTCGGGGTGGTGGCAAGGTGACGGAGCATCCCGTCGCGACCTCGACGCAGACAGGGTACCTGCCGAAGGTGAACGCAGCCTGAGTGGCGGACCCCCAACCGGGCAACGTTGCGTACCCGGAGTCAGGTTCACACACGGGTGGCGCCTGCGCTGGCGAGAGGCGCTACCGTGTCCGGATGCGTGAACCGATCGGTTACCAGGCGCACATCGACTGGCTGGGCGAGAGAGTGCTCACGCTGGACGACGTCTGGCCGCAAGGTCGGCTCCGTGCCGTGATCGTCGGGCTCGGCCAGTCACCGTTGAGCGTGGAGACCGGCCACCGCTACCAGGGAGGTCAGGCCGTCAACATGCGACGGCTGGCGCGGGCTGGCCTGTTCGCCGAGGCGGAGGGGTCGATCTGGGAGCCGGTCGCGCTTGATGCCGGCGTCGGGTTCACCGACCTCGTCCGCCGGCCGATCGGCCAAGTCTTCATGGCCGACCTGCGCCACGGGGCCCCGCTCCTGCGCACCACCCTGGCCGCGCGCGAGCCCGAGGTCGTGGTCTCCATGAGCAAGGAGCCGGTCGTCGCCCTCTTCGACGAGGAGTACCCGCCCGGCGTCCTGCCGGTCCGGACGGCCTGGGGTGGCCAGGTCTTCCGGATGCCCCTGGTCAATCTCCCCGCGGGACGCATGGCCGGGGTCATGGAGGAACTCGCCGCGCTGCTGGGCTCCTGACCGACGGCGCCTCCGGGCAACGTGAGTTCTGGCGGAGGATCCTGCACCGTTGACGGTGGACGATCCTCCGCGTAGCGGTTGACTCTGCCCGAGCAGCCCGACACACCCTCAGTGGAAGTCACGGGATTTGTGCACCACCATGATCGGCAGGTGCTCCAGGTGGTCGGCGACCACGTTCACCACTCCCTCCGGCGAGCGTTCCAGCTTGCCACGCACCACCAGCGCGGGCGAGGACCGGGCGACCCGGCGGTAGCGCTGCCACACCCCCACCGAGCACACCACGTTCACCAGGCCGTACTCGTCCTCCAGGCTGAGGAACGTGATCCCGGACGCGGTCGCGGGCCGCTGCCGGTGGGTGACCAGCCCGCCCACCTCCACCCGGCGGTCCAGCGGAGCTGTGGCAAGGTCTGCCGTCGCCAGCACCCCACGTCCGGCGAGTTCCTCGCGCAACTGCCCGATCGGGTGGTCACCGGTGCTCACCCCGGTCGCCCACAGGTCGTCGGCCAGCACCTCCGTGGACGTCGGATCGTTGAACAACAGCGGCTGCGCCTCCACCAGCGTGCCCGGTAGCGAGCCGGGCTGGTCCAGCGCCGCGCTGCCCGCCCGCCACAACGCCTGCCGGCGGGTCAGGCCCAGGCACTCCAGCGCCCCGGACGCCGCCAGCGCCTCCAACTGCTCGGCGATCACCCCCGTCCGGCGGACCAGGTTCTCCATCGACGTGTAGCTGCCGTGGGCCGTCCGCTCCTCGACGATCCGGGTGGCCACCTCCGGTCCGATCCCCCGGACGCCGGCCAGACCCAGCCGCACCGCGAAGCAGCCGTCCCTGCGATGGGACGCGGACTCGTCCGGTGCGCCGGGGTCGAACTCCCTGATCTTCGGCTGGTCGGGATCGAGGCAGGAGTCGAGGCCGGCTCGAGGCCCTTCGTGACGCCCCGCTCGTTCCTCGCGGGGCTCCTCAGGGACCGTTGGGGGGGTTGACGTTCGCGGCTCCTCAGGGACCGTTGGGGGGGTTGAGGTCTCGACAGGCTCGACCAGCGATTCGAGGGAGGCGTCCGCGCCAGACAACCCCAGGTCGGGCCGCAGCACCTCCACACCGTGGCGACGGGCGTCCGAGACGAGGGTGGAGGCGGAGTAGAAGCCCATCGGCTGGGCACGCAGCAGGCCCGCGAGGAACGCCGCCGGATAGTGCAGCTTCAGCCAGCTGGACGCGTACACCAGCAGCG
>DAINOM010000069.1:0-16191 GCA_036735445.1 Propionicimonas sp. | reverse complement strand
CTCGTTCATCGCGTCCTTCAGCGTCTGGCTGCCGGACTCGACCGCGATCACCTCCGCACCCAGCAGCTGCATCCGGGCCACGTTCAGCGCCTGCCGGTCGGTGTCGACCTTGCCCATGTACACCCGGCACTCCATGCCCAGCAGCGCCGCGGCGGTCGCGGTGGCCACCCCGTGCTGGCCGGCGCCGGTCTCCGCGATCACCCTGGTCTTGCCCATCCGCCGCGTCAGCAGCGCCTGGCCGAGCACGTTGTTGATCTTGTGCGAGCCGGTGTGGTTGAGGTCCTCGCGCTTGAGCAGGACGCGCGCGTTGCCGCAGTGCCGGCTGAACCGCGGCGCCTCGGTGAGCGGCGTGGGACGGCCGGAGTAGTTGCGGCGCAGATCGTCCAGCTCACGCCAGAAGGACGGGTCCCCCATCGCGGTGTCGAACTCCGCCTCGAGCTGGTTGAGCGCGGCAACCAGGGCCTCGGGCACGTAGCGGCCACCGAAGACGTCATAGTGTCCGGCCGCGTCAGGCAACGGGAAAGGGGTCACTCCCCTATTCACTCACACTCCCCGCCGTACGCGGCAACCGACCACCGTCGGAGATCCCGGCGTTCGCCGGGATGACGAAGTAGGGGGCCGGATGACGGCTGGGGTGCCCGTGCCGTCAGGCCAGCGACCGCAGCGCGGTCACCGCGGCCCGCGGGTCACCCGAGCGCACCAGCAGCTCGCCGACCAGGACGGCCTCCGCCCCGGCGTCGCGCATCCGGGCGGCGTCGTCGATGCCGAGGATCCCGGACTCGGCGACCTTGACCGGACCGTCGGGGATCAACTCAGCAAGTTCTTGGAAATGGCTCAAGTCGACCTCGAGGGTCTTGAGGTCGCGATTGTTCACCCCGATCAGGGTGGCGCCGGCGTCCAGGGCGCGGCGCACCTCGTCCGCGGTGTGGGCTTCGACGAGGCAGGTGACGCCCAGCTGTCCGGCGAGGCCGAGCAGTCCGACGAGCTGTGGCTGGCTGAGCGCCGCCACGATCAGCAGGGCGAGGTCGGCGCCCGCAGCGCGTCCCTCCCACAGCTGGTACTCGGTGACCACGAAGTCCTTGCGCAGCAGCGGCGTCCGCACCACGGCCCGGACGGCGCTCAGGTCGGCGAGGCTGCCGCCGAACCGGCGCTGCTCGGTGAGCACGGAGATCGCCGCCGCGCCGCCGGCGGCGTACTCGGCGGCGAGCGCAGCCGGATCATCGATCGGCGCCAGGGCGCCCTTGCTGGGACTGGACCGCTTCACCTCGGCGATCACGCTCAGGCCCGGCGCGCGCAGCGCGGGCAGCGGGTCGAGGGCGGGTGCCATGGTCGCGACGGAGGCGACCAGGTCATCGAGGGGACGGCGGGCGCGGCGGGCCTCGAGATCCTCGACGACACCGGCGATGATCTCGTCCAGCACGCTCATGTCAGGACTGACCGTAACCCATCCGGCGCAGCACGCCACCGGTGACGAGGGAGAGCACGAGCAGGACCGCGGCCACCCAGATCAAGGTCCAGTTCGGGCCGAGTAGAAACGCAACCGCCCCCAAGGTGAACGCCACGGCAGCGATGATGCTGCCTGCCCAGGCCGCGGGGGTTCGGCCGTGGTGGTACTCCCTGGCGACAGTGCGCGTGGCCTGGTCAGCGCTTTCGATCATTCGATCGCTCCCTCAAGGTCAGCGGAACTGTGTTGGAAAAACCAAACAAGACTCCATATTGGCCCGCCGGTCGCGACTCGCGCCACCCCTTCTGTGAAGGATTGCCTTAGCTGTTCTCAGGAATGGGCCGTTCCAGCCGGGCCAGCGATGTGGCGTCCGCGACGGCCGCCAGCACCGCCGCAGCCTTGTTGCGACTCTCCTCGTCCTCGCTCGCCGGCACCGAGTCGGCGACCACTCCCGCCCCCGCCTGCACGTAGGCGACCCCGTCCTTCAGCACGGCGGTGCGGATGGCGATGGCGGTGTCGGAGTCGCCGGCGAAGTCGAAGTAGCCGACCACCCCGCCGTACAGGCCGCGTCGCGACACCTCCAGGCGGTCGATGATCTCCATCGCCCGCACCTTCGGCGCCCCGGACAGTGTGCCGGCGGGGAAACAGCTCAGGGTGGCGTCCAGCGCGGTCCGGCCGGACGCGAGCGTGCCGGAGACCGCGGCCTCCAGGTGCATCACGTGGCTGTAGCGGCGCACCTTCATGAACTCGACCACCTCGACGGTGCCCGGCACGCACACCCTGCCGAGGTCGTTGCGGCCGAGGTCGACGAGCATCAGGTGCTCGGCCGCCTCCTTGGCGTCGGCCAGCAGTTCGGCCTCGAGACCCGCGTCCGCCGCGGCGGTGGCCCCGCGGGGCCGGGTGCCGGCGATCGGGTGGGTGGTGGCACGTCCGCCGGTGACCTGGACGAGCGCCTCCGGACTGGAGCCGACGATCGCGAAGCCGTCGAGCCGCAGCAGGTACAGGTACGGACTGGGGTTGCTGCGGCGCAGCACGCGGTAGACGTCCAGTGCATCGGCGGCGCAGTCGGCCTCGAAGCGCTGGCTGGGCACGATCTGGAAGGCCTCCCCGGCCCGGATCTCCTCGATCGCGGCGCTGACGGCGGCCTCGTACTCGGCCGACGTCCGCTGCCTCCTCACGGCGGGCGTCGCCGCGGCGGTCTCCCGCACGGCGACCAGCGGTTCGGCCGGCCTGAGCAGCGCGGCGGCCATCGCCTCGACCCGCGCGCAGGCGTCGGCGTAGGCGTCCTCGATGTGCGCGGCGGTGTCGTCGAAGTTGATCGCGTTCGCGACCAGCCACACCTCGCCGGTGTGGTGGTCGAGCACGGCCATGTCGGAGACCAGCATCATCACCAGTTCGGGGATGCCGAGGTCGTCGGGGTTGCCGTCCGGCAGCCGCTCCAGCCGGCGGACGACGTCGTAGCCGAGGTAGCCGACCATGCCGGAGACCAGCGGCGGCAGCTCCGGATCGCGGGGGGTGTGCAGCATGTCGAGGGTGCGGGCGAGCACCTGGAGAGGGTCGCCCCCGTCCGGCAGGCCGGTGATCGGCCGTCCGCGGAAGGCCCAGTGCGCGGTGCCGTCCGCTTCGGTGAGGGTGGCAACGGCGTTCACGCCGACGAACGACCAGCGCGACCACACCCCGCCCTCGGCCGACTCGAGCAGGAAGGTGCCCGGACGGTCGCCGCAGAGCTGGTGGTAGAGCCCCACCGGAGTGAAGTCGTCGGCCAGCAGGCGCGCGTGCACGCTGACGACGCGACGGGTCGCGCCCGCGGCGAGGAACCCGGGAAGGTCGGGGCTGATGGTGAGCCTCATGCCGGATCCGCCAGCAGCAACCGGTCGTCGAAGCAGGTGGTCGTGCCGGTGTGGCACGCCGGGCCGACCTGGTCGACCAGAACCAGCAGGGTGTCGCCGTCGCAGTCGAGCCGAACCTCCCGGACGGACTGCGTGTTGCCGCTGGTCTCGCCCTTCACCCAGTAGGCCTGCCGGCTGCGCGACCAGTAGGTGCCACGGCGGGTGGTCAGGGTGCGGTGCAGCGCCTCGTCGTCCATCCAGGCCAGCATCAGCACCCGTCCGGACGTCGCGTCCTGGACGACCGCCGGCACCAGGCCGTCCGCGTTCCGCTTCAGCAGGGCGGCCACCTGCGGGTCGAGTTCGCTCACCCGGACATTCTGGCAGGCCCGGTTCCCGCCTCCCGAACTGTGGGGACAGGTCCGGCCACTTTGCGGTCGTGGTGGGGTGGGTAGGGTCGGGGCATGAGTGCCCACCATCGACCGCGCGACCAGCGGACGGCGCTGTGCGACGCCCTCGCGGCCGTCGAGCCGGACGCCCCCACGCTCTGCGAGGGGTGGACCGCCTACGACCTCGCCGCCCACGTCTGGGTGCGGGAGAACGAGTCGTTGCGGGTGGCGCCGTCGCTGCTGCTCGGCCGCCGCGACCGGATCGACCAGTTGCGGCACCGGGTGATGGCCGCACGGCCGTACGCCGACCTGGTCGCCGCCGTCCGGCGCGGGCCGACCGGCATCTCCCCGTTCCGGCTGCCCGGGGTGGAGGCCGCCGCCAACACGATCGAGTTCTTCGTGCACTGCGAGGACGTCCGCCGGGGCGGTGGCGTGAACACCCCGCGGGAGCTGGACGTCGCGCTGGAGAACCTCGTCTGGAAGCGGCTGCCGCTGCTGGCGGGCATGGGGCTGCGCGGCTGCCCCGTGGCGGTCTGGCTGCAGCGGGACGAGCCGGCCGGCGAGCCCGTCCGGATCGGCCGCGGACCCGACATCGTCACCCTCGTGGGCCGGCCGTCGGAGATCCTGCTGTACCTGTGGGGACGTCGTCCCGCCGCAGCTGTCGAGGTCGTCGGGGAGCCCGCTGCCATCTCGTTGGTCGAGAAGGCGGCGTCCGGGATCTGATCGTCCACAGGCTCGACCCGCTCCCGGGCGCACCGTCCGACCTGACAGAATGGCCCGCATGCGCGTCTACAACTTCTCCGCAGGCCCCGCCATGCTCCCGCTCGCCGCCCTCGAGGCCGCGCGCTCGGAACTCACGGACTGGCAGGGCTCGGGGATGTCGGTGATGGAGGTGTCGCACCGCGGCAAGGCCTTCGTCGCCTGCGCGGACGAGACCGAATCGCTGCTCCGTGAGCTGATGGGCATCGGCGACGACTACAAGGTGTTGTTCCTGCAGGGCGGCGCGTCCGGCCAGTTCGACGCGATCCCGCTCAACCTGACCGCGCCCGGCGACCGCGTCGCCTTCCTGAACACCGGCCAGTGGTCGGCCAAGGCGATCAAGGCGGCCCGCACGCAGGGCCTGGCCGTGGACGTGCTCGCCGACGAGGCCGCGTCCAACTACACCACCACCCCGGCCGCGGGCAGCTTCACGGTCGACCCGGCCGCGACCTACCTGCACTACACGCCGAACGAGACCATCGGCGGCGTCGAGTTCGGCTACGTGCCGGACGCCGGCGACGTCCCGCTGGTCGCCGACTTCAGCTCCACGATCCTGTCCCGGCCGATCGACGTTTCCCGCTACGGCCTGATCTACGCCGGCGCGCAGAAGAACATGGGTCCGTCCGGCCTGTGTGTGGTGATCGTCCGGGAAGACCTGCTGGGCCACGCCCGGCCGGGCACCCCGTCCGTGTGGGACTACGCGGCGATGGCCGCGGCCGACTCGATGCTGAACACCCCGCCGACCTTCGGCATCTACCTGCTGGGCAAGATCCTCGCGTGGGTGCGGGACGAGGGTGGCCTGCCGGCCATGGCGGAGCGGAACCGGGCCAAGGCCGAGGCCCTGTACGGGTTCATCGACGCCAGCGACTACTACTCCAACCCGGTCGCTCCCGACTCGCGGTCCTGGATGAACGTGCCGTTCCTGCAGGCGCGGCCGGAGCTCGACAAGACCTTCGTCGCCGAGGCGGACGCGGCCGGGCTGACCACGCTCGCCGGGCACCGGTCAGTGGGCGGCATGCGGGCCAGCATCTACAACGCCATGCCGGCCGAAGGCGTGCAGGCCCTGATCGACTTCATGTCCGATTTCGAGCGCCGCAACGGGTGAGGAACGCGATGACCTTCAGGATCAGGACGCTCAACGCGATCAGCCACACCGGCCTGTCCCGGCTGCCGAAGGACGAGTTCGAGGTCGGTTCGGACGTCGCCGACCCGGACGCGCTGATGCTGCGGTCGGCGAACCTCAACGGCGTGGAGATCCCGGCCTCGGTGCTGGCGGTCGCGCGGGCCGGCGCGGGGACGAACAACATCCCGGTCACGGACTACTCGGCCAGGGGCATCCCGGTGTTCAACACCCCCGGTGCGAACGCGAACGCGGTCAAGGAGCTCGTGGTGGCGGCGCTGTTCCTGGCCGCGCGCAACATCGTCCCCGCCGCGGCGTTCGCGCACCGGCTGGACGGCGACGCCGCGTCCATGGACAAGGCGGTCGAGGCCGGCAAGAAGGGCTACGTCGGCTTCGAGCTCCCCGGACGGACGCTGGGCGTGATCGGCCTGGGTGCGATCGGCGTGGAGGTGGCCAACGCGGCCACCAGCCTCGGCATGCGCGTGCTCGGCTACGACCCCGGCATCACGGTGGAGCACGCCTGGAAGCTCAGCTCGCTGGTCGAGCACGTCACGAACCTGGACCAGCTGCTGAAGCGGGCCGACATCATCACGCTGCATGTGCCGCTGGTGGACGGCACCCGCGGTCTGATCGGTGCGGACGCGCTGGCGAAGCTGCGCAAGTCGGCGGTGGTGATCAACTTCGCCCGCGGTCCGATCGTGGACGAGGCGGCCGTCGTGGATGCCCTGGAGAGCGGCCACCTGCGTGCCTACATCTGCGACTTCCCCTCCCCTGCCCTGAACAAGCGGGACAAGGTGGTGACCCTGCCGCACCTGGGGGCCTCGACCAACGAGGCGGAGGAGAACTGCGCGCGGATGGCCGCCGACCAGCTGCGTGACTTCCTGCGGGAGGGCACGATCGTGAACTCGGTGAACTTCCCCAATGCGTCCCTGGCACGGGGCGAAGGCACCAGCCGGATCGCCATCGCCAACAGCAACGTGCCGAACATGGTGGGCCAGATCTCCACGCTGCTCGCCACCGCCGGATTCAACATCGCCGACCTGCTGAACAAGTCGCGCGGCGAGCTGGCCTACACGATCGTGGACGTCGAGGGCGCGGTCCCGGCCACCCTCGTCAACGAGATCCGCGGCATCCAGGGCGTCCTCTCCGCCCGGCTGATCTGACAGCTCGCCGTCGACCGCACCCACCCTCGTCACCACGTTGTGGAGAGTTCCCCGGCGTAGTCGCCGGTTTCACAACACACTGTGGTGCGGTTGGGGTGGTCAGGCGGCGAGCGGCGGGACGGACGGGGCCGGCTAGACGCGGGTCTGCTGGTCGAAGCCCTGACGGCCTCCGGGTGGCTGCTGTCCCGAGGCGCGGGAGATCCAGTCGGCGGCCTGGACGAGGGCGAGGTGGGACAGGGCCTGCGGGGTGTTCCCGGCCTGGCGGTGGGCGGACGGGTCGTACTCCTCGGCCAGCAGGCCGACGTCGTTCGCGAAGCCGACCAGGCGGTCCATCAGCCCCCGGGCGTCATCGAGCCGGCCCGACCTCGCGTACTGCTCGACGAGCCAGAACGAGCACGCCAGGAACGGCTGCTCCCCGGGCGGGAAATGGTCGATCGGGTCCTGGTCGAAGCGGTACCGCATGACCAGGCCGTCGCGCAGCAGGTCCGCCTCGATCGCGGCGACCGTCCCCAGCATCCGCGGATCGTCCGGCGCGCAGAAGCCCACCTGCGGCAACTGCAGCAGCGCGGCGTCCACCGCCGTCGAGCCGTATGCCTGGACGAAGCTGTTCCGTCCCGGATCGAAGCCGTTGGCCTCCACGTCCGCCCTGATCCGGTCCCGCAGGGCCTCCCAGCGCTCCACCGGCCCGGGCAGCCCGTGGTCGTGGACGGCCCGCACGGCCCGGTCCAGCGCCGCCCACATCATCACCCGCGAGTGGGTGAACGCCCGCCGCGGACCCCGGATCTCCCAGATGCCCTGGTCATCCCGGTCCCAGTGCTCCTCGACGAACGTCACCAGCGCCCGCTGCAGCGGCCACGAGAACGCGTCCTCCTCCACACCGGCCTCCCGCGCCTCGCAGAGCGCGATCATCACCTCACCGATCACATCGCCCTGGAACTGCCGGAACGCCGCGTTCCCTTCGCGGACCGGTGCGGCCCCCTGGTAGCCGGGCAGCGAGCCGAGTTCGCGTTCGCGCAGGTACCGCTCCCCCGCCAGGCCGTACATGATCTGCACGTCCGCCGGATCGCCGGCGACCGCGCGGAGCAGCCAGCCGCGCCACGCCTCGGCCTCGCTGACGTAGGAGTGGGTGAGGAAGGCGCTCAGCGTCAGGGCCGCGTCCCGCAGCCAGACGTAGCGGTAGTCCCAGTTGCGCTGGCCGCCGAACTGCTCGGGCAGGCTGGTCGTCGCCGCGGCGACGATGCCGCCGGTCGCCTCATGGGTGAGCGCCCGCAGCACCAGCAGCGACCGGATCACCTCGTCGTGGTAGGGGCCCTCGTGGCTGTACCGCGACGCCCAGTCCCGCCACCACTTCACCGTGCGACGCAGCATCCGGCCCACCCGGATCGGACCGGGGTCGGGCTGGTGCGAGGGGAACCACGTCAGCGACAGGTCGACGGTCTCCCCCGCCCGCAACCGGTGGGTACCGGTGTGGCTGCGCTCGTGGGCCTCGAGCCGGGGGCCGCGGCGGACGACCGCGTCCGGGCCCGCCACGGCGATCAGCGCCGGACGTCCGTGCTCGGTCACCTGCCGCACCCACGGCAGCGCGGCGGCATAGTCGAACCGCACCCGCAACTCCTCGTGCACCTCCACCTCGCCGTGCAGGCAGCGGAGCCGTCGGACGACGTCCGAGCGTCCGTCGCCGTGGGGCATGAAGTCGGTCACCTCCAGCTCTCCCGTCCCCGTCGTCCAGCGGGTGACGAGGACGAACGTCCGGTCGAGATACCGGCGGGTGGTGGTCGCGCGCGGGTCGGTGGGCGCGAGCAGCCAGCGTCCGTGCTCGGGCTCGCCCAGCAGCGCGCCGAAGGTGGACGGGGAGTCGTAGCGCGGCAGGCACAGCCAGTCGATGCTGCCGTCGGAGCCGACCAGCGCGCCGGTGCGGCAGTCACTGATCAACGCGTAGTCCTCGATCGGCAGGCTCATCGCGGGCCTCCCTGGGTACTCACGCCCATGGAACGGGTCACGGCCCATCGATACCCCGCGAAGGAGGAGCCATGAGCGACGCCCGGCCACGCACCCTGCTGGTGCTCGGCGCGAGTGGCGACCTCACCGGCCGGCTGCTGCTGCCGGCGCTCGGCCAGCTGCTCACCGTCGAGCCCGAGCGCCGGATCGTCCTGGTCGGCTCCGGTGCGGAAGAACTCGGTCCCGACCAGTGGCGGACGAAGGTGCGCGCGGCGTTCGACAGTGCCGACGCCCACGGACCGGCCGTCGACGACCTGCTGGCCGCCACCCGCCACCAACGCGCCGACGTCACCACGCGGGAGGGCATGGGTTCAGTGCTCACCGGCTGCGAGGGCCCGGTCGCGATCTACGTCGCCCTCCCGCCCGCGGTCGCCGCCGAGCAGTGCTGGCGGATCGTCCAGCCCGTGCTCGACGCCTGGCGGGCGGGCTCGGTGCCGATGGCCGAGTACCCGGCCGGCAGTACCGGACCGGCGGAGTGGTGAGGTAGCGGCGCCCGTACTGAACGGGAATGGGACCTGTCCCCGGCGTCCGGGCGGTTCGTGTCACCCGAGTGGGGTCTGACTTCGCGAGCACCGGTGCCACTACCGTCACACCTGTTCGTCCCCCGAGAACCACCTGGAGAGCCGGCCATGAGGCAACAAGACCGGAGCCAGGCGCGAAGCGTCGGCCGCGTGTCGCTGGCCGTCATGCTCGCTGCCTGGTCGCTGTGCGTCGCCCCCGTTCAGGCACACGCCGAGGACGGCGTCGTCCGCGACACCACGGTCGCCGGACTGGGCACGTCCGCGAGCACGACCCTTCACCGTCCCGACTTCGCTGCCGCGTCCCGGGGCACCCGCCGCACGGCCAGTGCCCAGACCACCGGGACGAGCGCCGCCGGCGCCATCGCGGGACGGGTGACCGGCCCGGGCGCCGAGCCGCTCGCCGGCGCCTACGTCGGGGTGTGGTCGCGGACGACCAGTGAACTCCTGCAGTACACGACCACCGGGGCCGACGGCAGCTACGTGCTCTCCGAACTCGCCGCAGCCAGCTACACCCTCTGCTTCCAGGGTCCGGACGCCAGCGGCCTCGCCGCGGAGTGCTGGGACAACGAGCCCTTCCTGCAGACCGCCGACGCCGTCCGCGTCTGGCCGGGCCGCACCGTCAGCGGCCGCAACGCCCAGCTCGAGGAGGCCGGCCAGGTCTCCGGCTACGTCACCTTCGCCAACGAGCCGATGAAGCAGGTCAACGTCTCCGTCTACCTGAACCGCGGCGGCTGGCGCTACGTGGACAAGGTGCAGACCGACACCAGCGGACGCTTCAGCTTCGCCGACCTGTTCCCCGGCACCTACGGGCTCGCGCTCGACCAGTGCTGCGCGACCATCGAGGCCCGCGGCAACAGCAGCGTCGGGCTCGCCTGGGGCGACGGCAAGGGACGGGTGGTCGCCATCGCGCGTCCGACCGTCTCGGGCACCGCGGTGGTCGGTGGCCTGCTGAAGGCCAGGCCCGGCACCGGCAGGTTCGCCAAGCTCAAGCTGAAGCTCGGCTACCAGTGGCTCCGCGACGGGGTCGAGGTGCCGAACGCGACCGGCCCGACCTACCGGATCACCAGCGCGGACGTCGGCGCCCGGCTCAGCGTCCTGGCGACCAGCAGGCGCTCCAGCGACGGTTCCTCACTCGCCGGGGTCTCGAAGATCACCCAGCGGGTCGCCGTCGCCACCGTCCCGACGATCGAGGGCACCCCGCAGGTCGGTGGCACGGTCTCGGCCGTCCCCGGAGCCTGGACCGCCGGCACCACCTTCACCTACCAGTGGTACGCGGAGAAGAAGGCGATCAAGGGCGCGACCAGCGTGGACTACGTCCCCTCGTCCGCCACCGCGGGCAAGCGGCTCAGCGTCCGGGTCACCGGATCGCTGGCCGGCCACCCCACGCTCGTGAAGAAGAGCGCCCGGACCAGCCGGGTGATGAAGTGGTCGGCCCCCGTGGTCTCGGGCGCGCTCGTGGTCGGCGTCCGGCTCTCCGTCTCCCGTGGCGCCTGGAGCCCACGGACCTCCTTCAGCTACCAGTGGCTGCGCCACGGCGTGCCCATCCCGTCCGCGACCGGGTCCAGCTACCGACTCACCGATGACGACATCGACGCCCGGATCACCGTCCGGGTCACCGGCAAGCGGGCCGGCTACGCCACGGTCGTCAGCGAGAGTGCGCCCAGCGGTCTCGTGGCCGCGACCGACGCACCCCAGGTCACCGAAGTGGTCGCCGCGGGAGTCACGCCCACCGCTCCCGTCGGCTGACCGCCTGCTCCTCGCCCGCGGGACGAGATCCCGGGTCGAGCCCGGGATGACATACCCCCAAAAGTCATCCCGGCGAACGCCGGGATCCCTGCACCGGCCCGGCAACGCGACCCAGGCAATCCGGGTCGAGCCCGGGATGACGTACCCCGGCAACGGGTCAGGCGCTGGCCAGCCACTGGCGGGCGAGCTGGATCCTCGCCTCGACCTGCTCGGTCGTGGCCTGCGCGAGCGGCGGGCCACCGGCCTCCCTGCGCAGGCCGGCGTGGACGTGGCTGTGCGGCACTCCCCTCACCCGGGCCACCTGGGAGACGAGGCTGTTCAGTTCCCGGCGCCGGCCCTCCAGTGCCCGGAACAGGCTGACCTCGGCCGGCACCTTCTCACGGCGCTCGCGCCGCCCGGCCCGGGCCACCTGGCGCCGTTGCCGATCGGCGAGCAGGGACGCGACCTGGTCGGGCTCCAGCAGCCCGGGCAGACCGAGGTAGTCGGCCTCATCCGCGCTGGTCGGCTCGGCCTGCATGCCGTACGCGCGGGCGTCGAACAGGACGTGGTCGAAGACGGCGTTCGCCTCCAGCGTCTCCTGCTCACCCTCGAACTCGGCGGTGCGGCGGGTCCGGTTGGCCTCGGCCAGCAGCGCCTCCTCCTCGCCCCACAGGTCGTCGGCGTGCTTCGGCCGGCCCAGGACGTGGTCCCGCTGCCGCTCCAGCGCGCCGGCGTGGGCGAGCAGGATCGGCACGGTCGGCAGGAACACGCTGGCCAGTTCACCCCGCCGCCGGCTGCGCACGAAGCGACCGACCGCCTGGGCGAAGAACAAGGGGGTCGAGGTCGCCGTGGCGTAGACGCCGACCGCGAGCCGCGGCACGTCCACGCCCTCGGACACCATCCGGACCGCGACCATCCAGCGGTCCTCGCCGGCAGAGAACTGCTCGATCCGCCGGCTCGCACCGGGGTCGTCCGACAGCACGGTGGTCGGCTTGTCCCCCGTGATCCCTTCGAGCGCCCGCGCATACGCGCGGGCCTGTCTTTGGTCGGTGGCGATCACCAGGCCTCCCGCGTCCGGCACGTGCCGGCGCACCTCGGTGAGACGCTTGTCGGCCGCGGCGAGCACCGCGGGCATCCACTCCCCCGCCGGGTCCAGCGCGGTACGCCAGGCCTGGGCGGTCACGTCCTTGGTGAGCGGCTCGCCCAGGTTCACGGCGAGTTCGTCGCCGGCCCGGGTCTTCCAGCGCATGCCGCCGCCGTAGGCCAGGAAGACCACCGGGCGGACCACGTGGTCGCGCAGGGCTTCGGCGTAGCCGTAGGTGTAGTCGGGGACGGAGCGCCGGGTGCCGTCCGGGTCCTCGGCGTAGCGGACGAACGGGATCGGGTTCGCGTCCGAGCGGAACGGTGTACCGGTCAGGGCGAGGCGCCGGGTGGCGAGGGTGAAGGCCTGCGCGGCCGCCTCGCCCCAGCTGAGGGCGTCCCCGGCGTGGTGGACCTCGTCGAAGATCACCAGGGTCTTCGCGTTGGCCGTCCGCGCCTCGTAGGCGTAGGTGGCCGCGGCGACCCCGGCGTACGTGACGGCCTGGCCCTGGAACTGCCGCGATCGCCCCTTCCGGCTACCGCCCAGGCCCGGGTCGAGACGCAGGCCGACCTTCGCCGCGGCGTCCGCCCACTGCACCTTCAGGTGCTCGGTCGGGGTGACCACGATCACCTGCTCGATCGTGCGGGCGTCCAGCAGGTCGGTGGCCACCCGGAGCGCGAACGTGGTCTTGCCCGCCCCGGGGGTCGCCACGGCCAGGAAGTCCCGCTGGGCCAGTTCGCGGTAGCGGGCCAGGGCCTCCACCTGCCAGGCGCGCAGCCTCGCCGCCGTGCCCCAGGCGGCCCGCCCCGGATACGCCGGGGACAGGTCGTCGATCGGCACGGCTCACCTCCCCGGGCGTCGCTTCAACAACAGGACGGCGAGCGCGATCCCGATCAGGTCGAGCAGGGCGTCCCAGGGGTCACCGTCCCGGTACGGGACGAACCGCCACTGGACCAGCTCGCTCACGACAGCGTGGACGGCGAACACCCCTGCGACCAACCCGACACGCCGGGTCAGCCGGCCGAACAGGTAGACCGGCACCGCGAAGATCAGCAGGTGTACCACCTTGTCAGCGCCGGGAAGCCAGGGGAGCTCCAGCGCGCCGTCCGGGCTGCCGGGGCTGTACAGCGCGGCCAGGTGGACGATGAGCGCGAGAGCGGCGAACAGCGGTAGCCGGCGGTTGCGCGCCCTTCGTGACGCCACCTCGTTCCTCGGCGACTCCTCAGGGACCGGTCCGGCGGAGGCCCTTCGTGACGCCACCTCGTTCCTCGGCGACTCCTCAGGGACCGTTGGCGGGGAACCGCTCCCTGAGGAGGTCGCTCTGCGACCGTCACGAAGGGCCGGGTCCTCGTACTCAGGCAAGGCGCTCCAGGACCAGCTCGCGGACGCGGGCCGCGTCGGCCTGCCCGCGCATCTCCTTCATCACGGCTCCGATCAGCGCGCCGACGGCCTGCAGCTTGCCGTCGCGGATCCTCGCTGCGACATCGGGGTTGGCCGCGATCGCCGCGTCGACGGCAGCGCTGAGTGCGCCGTCGTCGGAGACCACGGCGAGGCCGCGGCCGGCCACGACCTCCGCGGGCGAGCCCTCCCCGGCCAGCACGCCGTCGATCACCTGCCGGGCCAGCTTGTCGTTCACCGTCCCCGCCTCGACGAGCGCCTGCACCTCGGCCACCTGGACCGGGGTGATCGCGAGCTCCGCGAGCTCCACGCCGGCCTCGTTCGCGCGCCGTGCCAGTTCGGTCAGCCACCACTTGCGCGCGAACTGCGGTGCGCAGCCCGCGGCCACGGTCGCCTCGATCACGTCCAGCGCCCCGGCGTTGACCACGTCCTGCAGTTCCAGGTCGGTGAACCCCCATGCGGCCTGCAGCCTCGACCGGCGCAGCCCCGGCAGCTCGGGCAGTGTCGCGCGCAGCTCCTCCACCCACTCCCGGCTCGGCGCGACCGGCACCAGGTCGGGCTCGGGGAAGTAGCGGTAGTCCTCGGCCTGCTCCTTCGACCGGCCCGAGCTGGTGTAGCCCTCCTCGTGCCAGTGCCGGGTCTCCTGGTGCACCCGGCCGCCACCGGCCAGCACCGCGGCCTGCCGCTGGATCTCGTAGGTGAGCGCCCGTTCGATGCTGCGCAGCGAGTTCACGTTCTTGGTCTCGGTGCGCAGCCCGAACCGGGTGGCACCGACGGGCATCAGGGACACGTTCGCGTCGCAACGCAGCGACCCCTGCTCCATCCGCACGTCGGAGACGTCGAGGGCCAGCATCAGGTCGCGCAGGAAGGACACGTACGCCTTCGCGACCTGCGGGGCCTTCGCGCCCAGCCCGGTGATCGGCCTGGTCACGATCTCGATCAGCGGCGTGCCGGCCCGGTTGTAGTCCACCAGGGAGTACTCGGCGTCCCCGATCCGGCCGGTGGTGCCGCCGGCGTGGACGAGCTTGCCGGCGTCCTCCTCCATGTGCGCGCGCTCGATCTCGATCCGGAACGTCTCACCGTCCACCTCGAGGTCGATCCAGCCGTCGTGGGCGATCGGCTCGTCGTACTGCGAGGTCTGGAAGTCCTTGGTCATGTCCGGGTAGAAGTAGTTCTTGCGCGCGAACCGGCACCACTCGGCGATGCCGCAGTTCAGCGCCAGCCCGATCCGGATCGCCGACTCGATCGCGCGGGCGTTCACCACGGGCAGCGAGCCCGGCAGGCCCAGGCAGACCGGGCAGGTCTGCGTGTTGGGCTCGGCGCCGAAGGCGTTCGCGCAGCCGCAGAACATCTTGGACGCGGTGTTCAGTTCCACGTGGACCTCGAGGCCGAGGACGGGCTCGTAGGTGGCCAGCGCCTCGTCGTAGTCCAGCAGTTCGACGGTCATCGTGCGCTCCCGTCGCTCGGAGATCCCGGCGTTCGCCGGGATGACGGTGGAAGGTTCAAGTAGGCGCCGGAGGGTGAGTCCGCCAGCTGGTCGAGCAGCGTGCCACCCCAGCGTCCGGTCAGTTCGCGCTCCAGCGCGGCACCCACCCGGTACAGCCGGTCGTCGGCCAGGGCAGGAGCCATCACCTGGAAGCCGACCGGCAGCCCGTCGTCCGGACTCAGCCCGCACGGGATCGACGCCGCGCAGTTCCCGGCCAGGTTCGCCGGGATCGTGCACAGGTCGGCCTTGTACATGGCCAGCGGGTCGTCCGCCCGCTCGCCGATGGTGAACGCCGTGGTCGGCGTGGACGGGGAGACCAGCACGTCCACCCGCCCGAACGCGGCGTCGAAGTCGCGGGCGATCAGGGTGCGTACCTTCTGGGCCGAGCCGTAGTAGGCGTCGTAGTACCCCGAGGAGAGGGCGTAGGTGCCGAGGATGATCCGGCGCTTCGCCTCGGCGCCGAAGCCGGCTCCGCGGGTGAGGTTCATCACGTCCTCGACGCTGTTCACGCCGTCGTCCCCGACCCGCAGGCCGTAGCGCATGGCGTCGAAGCGGGCCAGGTTGCTGGACACCTCGCTCGGCATGATCAGGTAGTAGGCGCCCAATGCGTAGTCGAAGTGCGGGCAGGAGACCTCGACGATCTCGGCGCCGAGGCCCTCCAGTACGGCCAGCGCCTCGCGGAACCGCTGCTCGACGCCTGGTTGGTAGCCCTCGCCGCCGAATTCCGTGACCACGCCGATCCGCATCCCGGCGACATCAGCGGTCCGGGCGGCGCCGACCACGTCCGGGACGGGGGCGTTGATCGAGGTGGAGTCCCGGGGGTCCCAGCCGGCGATCACGCTGTGCAGCAGGGCCGCGTCGAGGACGGTGCGCGCGCAGGGGCCGGGGGTGTCCAGCGAGGACGCCATCGCCACCACGCCGTAGCGGGACGTGGCCCCGTAGGTGGGCTTCACCCCCACCGTGCCGGTGACGGACGCGGGCTGCCGGATCGAGCCGCCGGTGTCGGTGCCGATCGCCAGCGGGGCCTCGAACGCGGCGAGGGCGGCCGCCGAGCCGCCGCCGGAGCCACCGGGTATACGCGTGGTGTCCCACGGGTTGTGGGTGGTGAAGAAGCCCGAGTTCTCCGTGGACGAACCCATCGCGAACTCGTCCATGTTGGTCTTGCCGAGCACCACCACGCCGGCGTCGAGCAGCTTGTCGGTGATGGTCGAGTTGTAGGGCGGGACCCAGCCCTCCAGGATCCGCGAGCCGCAGGTCGTGGGCGCGCCGGTCATGGTGAAG
>DAINOM010000068.1:0-16209 GCA_036735445.1 Propionicimonas sp. | reverse complement strand
CGAAGGTCTGGCGGAAGATGCCGTACTCGTAGCGGATGCCGTAGCCGATGCACGGGACGCTCATCGTGGCCAGCGAGTCGATGAAGCAGGCGGCGAGGCGGCCGAGGCCACCGTTGCCGAGGCCGGGTTCCACCTCCTGCGAGCGCAGCGTGGCCAGGTCGAGGCCGCAGGACGCGAGCGCCTTCTCGGCCACCTCGTTGAGGTCGGTGGCCATCAGCGCGTTGCCGAGCTGGCGGCCCAGCAGGTACTCCGCGGACAGGTAGCCCACGTACTTCGCCTTCGACTGCCGGTTGTGCCGCAGGGTCTCCAGCCACCGCGCCATCAGGTAGTGGCGGACGGTGCGGGCCAGCGCGAGGTACTGGTCGTTCACCGTGGACCGGGAGAGCGCGACGCCCTGGCCGGTGTTCAGCTCGCGCAGGAACTCGCGGACGAAGCCGTCGACGGAGTGCGGCGGGGCGGTCACCGGGGCCAGCGCGAGCGGGTGTGTCGGCTTGGCCGCGGGACCCACCCGGTTCGGCTCGATGGTCGGGCTCTCGTCCGCCGGAGTCTGGTTGTCGACGGGTGCCGATTCGGGCACGGTGTCAGCGCTCATTGGGCCACCGTAGCCAAAGCCGATGGCGAGCGCGAAAACGTCCTACCCAGCGATTCGGAGTGAGGATCGCGTAGCTCGGGCGGCGCTGGAAGGATGGATTCATGAGCGACGTGATCGTGATCGGCGCGGGACTCGCCGGGCTGCAGTGCGCACGGGTACTCACCCGGGCGGGCCGGGACGTGGCCGTCCTGGAGGCCACCGACGGCATCGGCGGACGGGTCCGCACCGACCTGGTGGACGGGTTCCGGCTCGACCGCGGCTTCCAGCTGCTCAACCCGGCCTACCCGGACGCGAAGAGCCAGCTCGACCTCCGCGCCCTCGCCCTGCAGCCGTTCGGGCGCGGCGTCGAGGTGCGGGACGCGGACGGGTTGTGGCGGCTCGCGGCCACGCCGTCCGGGCTGCTGGGGCCGGCCGGATCGCGGTATCTGCGCCCGGCCGAGGTCGCGGGCCTCGTCCGCTGGCTGGCCCCGGCGCTCGGCTCGGTGCCACGGCTCCTCGCCGCACCGGACGCCACGCTGGCGGAGTCGTTCGACGCCGCCGGGTTCCGCGGGCCGCTCCGTACCGCGGTCGTCGAGCCGTTCCTGGCCGGGGTGTTGCTGGAGGCCGGGGGCAGCACGTCCGCGCGGTTCGTCCGGCTGCTGGCGCGGTCGTTCACACTCGGCGTGCCCGGACTGCCCGCGCAGGGCATGGCGGCGGTGCCGCAGCAGCTGGCCGGTGAGTTGCGCGGCCCGGTGGAGCTCGAGATGCCGGCGACCGCCGTGATCCGCGACGGGGGACGCTGGGTGGTGCACACTCCGCGCGGCGAGCGGCTGGCGACGTCCGTGGTGTTCGCGGTCGACCCGCCGTCCGCCCACCGGCTGGCCGGGGTCGCCGTGCCGGCCATGAAGGGTGTGGTCACGTGGTGGTTCGCCGCCGACCGGGCGCCGTCGGCCAGCCGCTTCCTTCTCGTCGAAGGCCGGCCCGCAGCGGGACCGGTGCTGAACAGCGCGGTGGTGTCGAACGTCGCCCCCAGCTACGCGCCGGCAGGCCGCCACCTGGTGCAGGCGTCCGCGCTGCTGGGCGCGGACGGCGTGCCGGACGAAGCCGTGGTGCGTGGCCAGCTGGCCACCCTGTACGACACGGCGACCGATTCGTGGCAGCTCCTGGCCACCCATGCGATCCCGGACGCGCTGCCGGCCATGCCGCCGCCACTGGAGGTGCGCCGCCCCGTCCGGATCAACCAGGACCTGTACGTCTGCGGCGACCACCGCGACACCGCGTCCATCCAGGGCGCCCTGGTCTCCGGACGCCGGACGGCCGAGGTGATCCTGGCCGGCTGAACGGGAATGGGACCTGTCCCCGGGGAACAGGTCCCATTCCCGTTCAGGCGTGGTCCAGGCCGATGTCGAGGACGCGCGCGGAATGGGTGAGCCAGCCGACCGAGATCAGGTCGACGCCGGCCTCGGCGAGCGGGACGGCGGTGGCGGGCGTGATCCGTCCGGACGCCTCGGTGATCATCCGGCCGCCGACGATGGCCACCGCCTCACGCAGCTGGTCGGGCGTCATGTTGTCGAGCAGGACGGCGTCCGCGCCGAGCGGGAGCAGCTCCCGCAACTGGTCGAGCGAGTCCACCTCCACCTCGATCTTCACCAGGTGCCCGACGTGCGCGCGGGCGGCCTCGACGGCCGCGGTCACCCCGCCGGCCACGGCGATGTGGTTGTCCTTGACCAGGACGGCGTCGTCGAGGCCGAAGCGGTGGTTGCTGCCGCCACCCGCGACCGCGGCGTGCTTCTGCAGCGCACGCAGGCCGGGGATGGTCTTGCGGGTGTCGGCCACCCTGGCCCGGGTGTGCGCGATCGCGTCCGCGATGGTCGCGGTGCCGGTGGCGACCCCGGACAGGTGGCCGAGGAAGTTCAGCGCCACCCGTTCCCCGGTCAGCAGGCCGCGGGCGGGGCCGGACGCCGTGCCGATCACCGTCCCGGGCTGGACGCGGCTGCCGTCCGGCAGCAGGTCCCGCACCTCGATCCGCGGGTCGACCAGTTCCCAGGCCAGCCGGGCGCAGTCGGTGCCGGCGATCACTCCCTGCTCCCGGGAGACCAGCTGGACGGTCGCCCGCGCGTCCGCCGGGATGATCGCGTCGGACGTCAGGTCGCCCGCACGCCCGAGGTCCTCCCACAGCGCCGCCCGGACGATCGGCTCGATGACGATGCGCGGTAGTGACCTCATCGGACCGCCCCCAGCAACCGCCCCGCCCTCGCCGACTTGTCAGAACCTGCGCCCGCTATAGCCGGGTGAGACTCTGACAAGTCGGCAAGAGGGGTCGTCGTCAGGACGTGCTCGGCGGACGGGGACGTCTCCGGGAAGTCCAGGCGGGTGTGGCCGCCGCGGGACTCCTCGCGGCGCAGCGCGGCCTCGACCAGAAGGTAGCCGACGAGGCCGGCGTCGTGGTGGCGCAGCGGCTCGAGTTCGCCGAGGGCGGCGCGCAGCCCGTCCGCGTCCCGGAGCACGCCGGCGGCGGCGCTGACGATGCGGCGGACCGAGTCCACCACCGGGTCGGGCCGCCACGCCTGCGGGTCGGCGTAGGTGCGTGGCGGGGGCGGCGAGCCGGCGGCGACGCCACGGTCCCGCCAGTGCTGTGCCACCCAGCGTCCGCACACCACGGCCTCCAGCAGCGAGTTGCTGGCGAGCCGGTTCGCGCCGTGCAGCCCGGTGGACGCGACCTCGCCGGCGGCGTACAGGCCCTCGACGGTGGTGCGCCCGGCGAGGTCCACCAGTACGCCGCCCATGTGGTAGTGGGCGGCCGGCCGGACGGGCAGCAGGTCCTTCGCCGGGTCGAGGCCGGCCTCCCGCGCGGTCGCGTAGATCGAACCGAACAACTCCGCGAACCGTTCGCCGGGGTCCTTGCGGGCATCGAGGAACACCCGATGGCCCGCCTGCAGCTGTGCCCATTCGGCGCGGGAGACCACGTCGCGGGCAGAGAGCGGGTTGCGCAGCACCCACTGCCCGAGTTCGTTGACCAGGATCGCTCCCTCGCCACGGACGGCCTCGCTGACCAGCGGCATCGGGTCGGCGCCGACGTCGAGGGCGGTCGGGTGGAACTGGACCATCTCCACGTCGCGAAGCGTGGCGCCGGCCCGGTGGGCGAGCGCGAGCCCCTGGCCGCGGGAGGACAGCGGGTTCGTGGTGTGGCTGAACAGCCCGCCGATGCCACCGGTCGCCAGCAGCACGGTGTCGGTACGCAGCTCGACCGGGCCGTCCGGGGTGTCGACGAGGACGCCGCTCACCCGTCCGCCCTCGGTCAGCACCTCCCGGGCGGGGGAGTGGTCCCACAGCGAGACGGACGGCAGCCGCCGCGCCGCGTCCACCACGGTCTCGAGCAGCTCCGCGCCGGTGCGGTCGCCGTGTGCATGGACGATCCGCCGCCGGCTGTGCGCGCCCTCGAGGCCGAGCCGCAGCGCGCCGTCCGCGGCCCGGTCGAACTCCGCGCCCAGGCCGGACAGCCACTCGATCGCGCCGGGACCGGCCGCCGTGATGGCCGCGACGACCTCCGGGTCACAGAGTCCGGCGCCGGCGGCAAGGGTGTCGGTGGTGTGCAGCGACGGATCGTCGTCCGGGCCGACCGCGGCCGCGACGCCGCCCTGGGCCCAACCGGTCGAGGTCCCGGTGCTGACCGCGCCGGCGCTGAGCACCACGCACGGCCGCGGGCTCAGCTCGATCGCGGCGCTCAGCCCGGCCAGCCCTGCGCCGATGATCACGGGGCAGCCGGCGGTGACCGTTGCCCGAACTGGACGAGGGCTCACTTCGCCACCCCCACCGCGAGCATCCGCTCGACGGCCAGCCGCGCGCGGTCGGCGACATCGTCGGGCACGGTCACCTCGTTGGTCATGGTCTCCAGCGCGTGCCGGATCGTGCCAAGGGTGTTGCGCTTCATGTGCGGGCACAGGTTGCACGGCCGGATGAACTCCAGGTCGGGGTAGGCCTGCGCGACGTTGTCGCTCATCGAGCACTCGGTGATCAGGGCCACCTGGACAGGTCGGCGGGCGTCCACGAACGAGACCATCTGGGCGGTGGAGCCGGCGAAGTCGGCCTCGTCCACGACCTCGGGCGGGCATTCGGGGTGGGCGAGCACGGTCACGCCCGGGTGGTCGGCGCGTACCTGGCGGATGTCGTCGGGGGTGAACCGTTCGTGCACCTCGCACGCGCCCGGGTGGACGATCACCTCGACGCCGGTCTGCCGGGCGACGTTCGCCGCCAGGAACCGGTCGGGGATCATGATCACCTTCGGCACGCCGAGGCTCTCGATCACCCGGACGGCGTTCCCGGAAGTGCAACAGATGTCCGACTCCGCCTTCACCGCGGCGGACGTGTTCACGTAGGTGACCACCGGGACGCCGGGATGCGCGGCCCGCAGCGCCCGGACGTCCTCGGGCGTGATCGACTCGGCCAGCGAGCAGCCGGAGCGCAGGTCGGGGATCAGCACGGTCTTCGCGGGGTTCAGCAGCTTCGCGGTCTCGGCCATGAAGTGGACGCCGGCGAGCACGATCACGTCCGCGTCGACGTCCACCGCCTCACGGGCCAGGGCCAGCGAGTCGCCGGTGATGTCGGCGACGCCGTGGAAGATCTCGGGCGTCATGTAGTTGTGGGCGAGGATCACGGCGTTCCGCTCGCGCTTGAGCCGCAGGATCGCGTCCACGTCGTCGGCCATGGTGGCCCATTCGACGGACGGCACGACGTGCGCGACCTTCCCGTAGAGGTCGGCAGCGGTGAGCAGGGTGGTGGTCATCGGAGTCCCTTCGTCGAGCCCTTATGCTACAGATGAGCAAAAGCGCTGTCAGAAGTATTCCACGATCTGAGCAAAAGTGGGAATCCGGTCCACCGTGGTGCGGTCCCGTCTCGCAGAAGCTGCCGAAAGTGCCAGAGGCTGCCGAACCTTCGGCAGCCAGGGCGAGTTTCGGCAGCCTCTGGGAACGGGTGGGGTGGGTGGGGCCTGGGGGGTGGCGGGGGCGGGGGCGGGGGTTGGGCCTGGTGCCCTTGGGGTTGGTGGGCGCGGCTACCGGGCGCGGGCGGTCGGGAGCTTGGTGCCGGCGACGTGGCGCTCCTGCAGCACCTGGCGACGGAACCGGTAGAGCCGGGCCGGTCGGCCGCCGGTCTCCAGGAGGCCGCCGGTCTCCTCGACGAGCGCCTGCTGCTCGATCAGGCGGCGGAAGTTCTGGGTATGGACGGCGTGTCCCGACAGCGCCTCCACGCAGTCCTGCAGCTGCCGCAGCGTGAACGTCGACGGCATCAGCTCGAACACCACGGGGCGGTAGCCGATCTTCGCCCGCAGCCGGGCGATCCCGGTGGCCAGCGCGCGGCGGTGGTCGCCCAGCATGCGGCCGCCGGGGGCGAGGTCGGCGTCCGGGCTGCGCCACTCGTCCGGCGCCTCCGCGACGAGGCCGGCCTCGTACAGCAGTTCGTAGCGTTGCAGGGTGAGTTCCGGCTGCCAGGCCCTGCCGGCGAGGCCGAAGGTGACCGCGACGCGCTGGGTGCGGTCATCACGGCGGTCGGGGTCCGCGGAGGCCCAGGCCAGCAGCCGGTCCGCCAGCGGGTCGGTCGCAGCCGCGCCGGCGCGGCGGTCCTCCCAGCCGAACAGGTCGTACCAGTCGGTCCAGCCGCCGATGCCGGGTTCGCCCGCCGTGGTCAGGCCGAGGTAGGAGATCGAGATCCGCCGGCCGCCGCGATCGCGGTCGAGGTCGGCGAAGGTGTACAGCTGCTCCAGGTAGCCGAGCCGCCGTCCGGTCTGCTCCTCCACCCACGCGCGCGTGGCGGCCTGCAGCGACTGGTGGCTTGCCAGCAGTGGTCCGGCGGGCAGCCGCGGCGGTTCACCGAGCGTGAGGACGGACGGGCGCCCGTCCACGAGGGCGACGACGACGGCCAGCAGTTCAGCGGTCACCGCCTGCCCGGTCATCGCACCTCCTCGTCCGGGTCAGGATAGCGACCGGTCTCCGTTCGGTCGGCGGAACCGGACTGACCCCGTGCGACGGAAATGTCGTTATGGATGGCATCGGTGGATCCTTCCCGGGTCGGTGCTACCGGAGTGCGGTTATGAGGCCGGCACCCCCGCTCAAAACGACATCGCGGTAGCACGAACCTTGAGGCGACCCGGGGATCCCCCGGATAACGACGATCCCGTAGCACGAGCCTGCTGGATCGCCGATTAGGCTCGATGCCATGAAGCGGCTGTGCATGGCTCTGCTCGCCCTGCTGTTCGTGGTGGGTCCGCTGGCGCTCGTCCCCGGCGTCGCCCGCGCGGACGGTGACGACTGGCGGATCACCGACTACCAGGTGGTGGCGAACGTCGACGCGTCCGGGACCGCCGCCGTTCAGCTCGACCTCGCATTCGACTTCGGCACCGAGGAGGGCCACGGTCCGTACCTGACGTTCCCGCTGCGCCAGGCGATCGGGAACGACCCCGACCACTGGCGGATGCTCGACATGGACATCGGCCCGGTGACCAGCCCCAGCGGTGCGAACGCAGAAGTGCGTACCGAGGAGGAGGACGGCAACCTGCTCGTCCGGGTGGGCAGCGAAGGGCACACCTACACCGGCGTCCAGACCTACCGCGTGACCTACACCGTCCGCGGCCTGATCGCGCCGCGGCAGGAGGTGTCCGGGCTCGACGAGGTGAACTGGAGCGCGGTCGGTCCGGCCTGGGAGGTGCCCATCGACAACGCCCGGGTGACCATCACCGGGCCGGTCGCGGTGACCAGGGTCGCCTGCTTCCAGGGGTCGTCGTTCGCGGTGCCCTGTCAAGCGGACAGCTCCGGCACCGAGGCGACGTTCTCGGCGCGGGGCGTCGGTGACGGGGACGGCATGCAGGTGGTCGCCGGCTTCCCGGCCGGCACGTTCACCGGCGCCGAGGCGCGGCTCGAGAAGCGGCTCAACATCGGCAACATGTTCCCGGTCACGCCACTGACGGGCGGCGTGGCCGCGGCCCTGTCGGCGGTCGGTCTGGCCGCGGTGTTCCGCCGCACCCGGCGCAGTGCCCGCGACCAGGTGTACCTCGGCCTCACTCCGGGCGTGGTGCCGGCGCCCGGTCAGGAGACCACGATCGGCCACCAGACCCGGGACGTGCCGGTCGCCGTTCAGTTCACGCCGCCGCAGGGCGCGCGTCCGGGCGAGTTGGGCACGCTCACGGACGCGACCGCCGACACCCGCGACGTCACCGCCACGATCATCGACCTCGCCGTCCGCGGCCACCTGAAGATCACCCAGACCGGCAAGAAGGACTGGACCTTCACCCGGCTCGCCACCGGCGACCCCCTCGTCGACTACGAGCAGCTGCTGCTCGGCAAGCTGTTCGCGCACGGCGGCGAGGTCACCACCGACGACCTCAAGGAGAGCAGCTACGCCGGGGTGATCACCGAGACCAAGTCGCGACTGCACCAGCGGGTGGCGACGGAACTGAAGTGGTTCACGGCGAACCCGGCGGTGGTCCGCGGCCTGGCCCTCGGCGGCGGCTTCCTGCTGGTCGCCGCCGGCGTCGGCCTCGGCATCGTGCTCGGCTTCGTCGGCTGGGGCCTCGTCGGCCTCGCCGGGGTGATCACCGGGCTCGCCGTGCTGGTGATGAACAACCGGTTCGGCGCCCGGACCGCCACCGGTTCGGCCGTCCTTGCGCAGACCCGCGGCTTCGAGCTGTACCTGCGCACCGCCGAGGCCGACCAGATCCGGTTCGAGGAGGGCATCGACGTGTACTCCCGCTACC
This sequence comes from Propionicimonas sp., assembly GCA_036735445.1. Lineage (GTDB taxonomy): Bacteria > Actinomycetota > Actinomycetes > Propionibacteriales > Propionibacteriaceae > Propionicimonas. The sequence continues at coordinate 7,894 of DAINOM010000068.1, read as the reverse complement.
TGCCCTACGCGATCATGTTCGGCGTCGCGGAGCGCTGGACGAAGGTGTTCACCCAGCTCGAGGCGCAGGGACGCTACGCCTTCGACACCACCGGCTGGTACGTCGGCTACGGCTACGGCTTCAGCTACTCCCACTTCGCGTCGTCGATGGACTCCCTTGCCAGCACCATGTCCAGCTCGCTGCAGTCGGCGACGGCCGCCAGCAGCGGCGGTTCGGGCTTCTCCGGCGGCGGCGGGTTCGGCGGCGGCGGGGGCGGGGGCTGGTGACGCTAGAGTCCTGACGTGAGCCCGCCGTCCGTCCCACCCGAGGTCCCGGGTCACGCCCGGGACGACCGTGGTGGGGACGCGGGCCTGGACGGCGACGGCCGGGACGGTGTGCCCGCTGAGGCTGACGGAGCCCCGGCAACTGCCCGGAAGCCTCGCGGCTGGATGATCCCTCGCCCGGTGCTACTGATCAGCGTCGCGATCACGATCCTGCTGCTGATCCCGCTCGCCGCGGGCTACCTGCTCGCCGGGGTGCCGGCGGCGCTGGGCATCGGCATGGGTTACGTGGTGCTGCTCCGCCCGGCACTCACCCTGCCGGCACGTCGGGTCGGGCTCCTGGTCGTCGGCGCCGGCCTCGTTGCCAGCGTCGCGGTGGCCCTGCGTGGCCAGCCGCTCGCCGCCGCGGCCTTCGTGGCGCTGTGCTGCCTCGCGGTCGCGCCCGCCAACCGGATGGGCGAGGGCATGCTCGCAGGACTGCCGACCGCGGCGTCCGTGCTCGTCGCCGTGCCGGGGACCTTCGAACCCGCGCCGATGGCCGGCTGGGCACTGCTCGGCGGCGCCGCGGCCGTCCTGGTCACGACCAGGGTGCCGAGGGCGAAGGCGCCGCAGGGGCTGGATCGCGATCGCGCCCAGCGCCACGCGGTGGTCATGGCCGCGGCCGCCGGACTGGTCACCTACCTGGTGCTCGCCCTCCAGGTGCCGCACGGCTACTGGGTGGCGCTGACGCTCACCGTCGTGCTGCGCCCCTTCGACGACCAGACCCGCACCAAGGCGTGGGAGCGGCTGGTCGGCACCTTCGGCGGCATCGTGCTGGCCGTCCTGCTGGCGGCGCTGCTGCCGCTGTGGGCGATCGCGGTGGCCCTGACCGCCTGCTTCGTGCTGATGACGGCCTACGCGCTGCGGGCCGACTACACCCGGCAGGTGCTGTTCCTCACCCCGTCCGTGGTGCTGCTCGGCACACCCGGCGATCTCGGTCTGGTCGCGGCCGACCGGGCGCTGGCCACGGTGACCGGGGCGGTGCTGGCGGCCCTGATCGCGATGGCGATGGTGATCGCCGACTCCCGGACGGCGGGACAACAGGAGGGCTGATGGGCGGAGTGTTCCTCGGTGGGGTGCCGGTGTGGGCGGTGGCGGCGGCGCTGCCCACCGTGCTGCTGGTCGCGTGGGTGCTGGGCTCGCTCGCCCGCTGGCTGTTGCGTGGCCGGGCGAGGCTGGGCGTCGCGACCTCGGTGGTGATCTCGATCCTGGGGACGTCGGTCGGGCTGCTGCTGGCCGGCTGGATCGACCCGTCCGTGTCATTGTGGAGTCCGCTGACCGTGCTGCTCGCGCTGGGCATGACCGTTGCCGGAATCGCCGCCTATGGGGCGGTCGCGGCCCACTTCCAGCGGCCACAACGGGAGACGGTGGCCGAGTTGCTGGCCGCGGGGGAGTCCGACCGGGTCGAGTTCAAGTCGACCGCGCGGATCAACCTGCGCACCGGGGCGAAGGACGAGCGGATGGAGCAGATCGTCGCCAAGACCGTATGCGCATTCCTCAACGCGGACGGCGGCACCCTGGTGATCGGCGCGGACGACACCGGCACACCGCTGGGCCTCGACCCCGACCTGGCCACGCTGAAGAGCCCCGACCACGACCGCTACGAGCTGTGGCTGCGGGACCTGCTCACCACGAGCCTCGGCCAGACCGCGGCCACCGCCGTCAACATCGAGTTCCCCGCGGCACCGACGGCGGAGGGCGAGACGGCCGTCTGCCGGGTGACCTGCCGTCCGTCCCCCCGTCCGGTCTACCTGCGGCCGGGCAAGGGCTCGGCGCCGGAGCTGTGGGTGCGGTCCGGCAACTCCACCCGCCAGCTGAGCGTCGACGAGGCCACCGAGTACGTGATGCACCGCTGGCCGCTGAACCTCGGCTCCAGCATCGCGGCGCAGCTGCGGGCGGCCGTCCGCTTCTCCGAGGAGCACTGAGCGGCGGCGGGGTGGACGGGGCCCGCGGCCGTACCCGCTAGGCTGGCGGCCTCATTCCTGCTCCACCCGGACCGTCGGCCCGTCGAGACGGCTCGTTCGGTGGACCCAGGCCCATCGCCCTTCACGGACAGGACGGCATGACGCACCCGATCCCGCTGGTCACCCCGGGGTTCTCGCTGTTCGAGCAGAACATCCCCCTGGCCATCGCCATCGTCGTGGTGGCCTCGTTCCTGTTCGCCGGTGGCTCCACCATCCAGCACCTCGCGGTCAGCCGCACCGTCGACAAGGGCGCCGAGAACCGCTCGATGGGGTTGCGCCAGGTGCTGGGCCTGCTGAAGAACCCGCGCTGGCTGCTCGGCCTCGGCACGGTGGCGCTCGGTGCCAGCATGCACATCGTCGGCCTGATGCTCGCGCCGGTCACCGTGGTGCAGCCGGTCGGCATCCTCGCCGTGCCGTGGGCGGTGCTGCTCGCGGCGAAGATCCACCACTTCCGGCCCACGAAGGTGATCTGGGGTGCGGTCGCCCTGACCATCCTCGGCATCGTGGTGTTCACCCTGTTCTCCGCCAGCACCGCAGCGCCGGACACCGAGCTGCCGCCCACCCGGATCATCGTCGCCTGCCTGATCGTCTTCGCCTGCGGCGCCGTGCTCGGCTACCTGGGCCGGTTCGGCTCGCCGGCCCTGCGCTGCCTGATGTGGGCCTCCGGCGGCTCCTTCTTCTACGGGCTGTCCTCGGCGATGGTGAAGTCGGTCTCCGAGCTCGTCCGGATGGGCGACTTCGTGCAGCGGCCGCTGTTCTGGACGGTGCTCGTCTTCCTGCTGATCTGCTACGTGGTCGGCGGCTGGATGGTGCAGCAGGGCTACGCGAACGGTCCGGCGGAGATCGTCGTCGGCTCGATGACGACCACGGACCCGATCGTCGCGGTCACGTTCGGGCTCGCCGTGCTCGGTGAGGGCGTCCGGCTGGGCCCGCTCGACGCGCTCGGCATGGCGATCAGCGGCGCGGTCGCCGTCGCGGGCGTGGTCGTGCTCTCGAAGTACCACCCGGACGCGCAGCGCAACCCGGACCCGCCGTCGACCGCGCTCACCGAGCTCGACGCCGCGCACGTCCCGGAGCCGCGCAAGGTGGACTGAAACCGTCGACATCGACGGTTGGGGTCCACTCTGAAAGGGCGTCGCGTCCAGGGGTGCGACGCACCCTAGACCGTGGTTGCCGCAGCCGAGCGTGCGGCGATGGCCTGCCGGTAGACCGAGACATACGCCTCCCGCATCGCCTCTGCCGTGAGTTGCCGGCCCAACGCCCGCGAGGCCGCCGACATCGCCAGCAGCCGGTCGGGCGCATCGGCCAGCTCGGCCATCCCCGCGGACAGCGCCTCGGGCTCGGGCCCGGTCAGCAGCGCGTTGGCCGGGCTGACGCCGACGCTGAGCCGGTCGTCGCAGTAGAGGATCGGCGTGCCGGTCGCCGCCGCCTCCGCGAGCACCATCCCCTGGGTGTCGAACCGGTGCGACGCGAGCACGAACACGTCGGCGTCCGCGATCTCCTGGGCGATGGCGTCCGCGTCGTCGAAGTGGCCGAGGAACCGGACGGTCCCGTGCTCGATCCGGGACGCCTGCTGGCGCAGCGACCGCTCGGCCGAGCCCGTCCCGACGATGTGCAGTTCGATGTCGTCGCGGCCGAGCCGTTCGAACGCGTCCAGGATCACGTCCACGCGCTTCTCCGGCCCGAGGCGCCCGCAACTGAGGAACCGGACGACCTCGCCGCGGGGGCGCTTGCGCTCGGCCCTGACGAAGGCGTCCGCGACGCCGGAGGAGACCACGTGCCCGCGGCCGGCCAGTTCACCGGCGGAGGCGGTGATGGCTGCGTCCACGACGAAGCCCGCCGGGGAGGTGAAGGCGTCCACGGCGGACGCCAGTCGGGCGACACTGCGCCAGTCGCGGCCCGCCAGCCGCGGCTCACCCGGCTCCAGGGGCGGGGCGCCCGCCGGCACGTCCCCGGGACGCCCGGCGACCCGGCGCAGCCAGTGTCCCGACCAGTCCAGGTAGGTGACCGAGTTGAGGCCGGAGGCGAGTGGAGTGGTCTGGTGGGTGCCGGCGTAGTTGGAGTGGAACGTGTGCACGTGCGGGGCGCCGAGCTCGCGGGCGACCAGCGCGGCGAGGAAGATCGAGCCACGCTCGTTCTGGGAGTGCACCACATCGAGGTGGCGGTCCGCCGCGATCCGGGCGGCCAGTCCCGGCCGTGCCTGCAGCGAGCACAGGAAGCTGGGCGTGCCGGGCATCCGCCAGTACGGCAGCCCCTCCCAGGCGCTGCCGACAGGCGGGGTGAACTTCACCCGCGGGGCGAACAGCGTCACCCGGTGCCCGGCGCGGTGGAGCTGCTCGACCTGGAGCTGGATCGACCGGGAGACGCCGCCGGACTCGGGGTAGAAGTCGTCGGTGAAGATGCCGATGTCGAGCGCGGCATCCGGGGGCGTCACGGGTTCACCTTAGCGGCTGGGTGCGGGGGTGACCGCGAGCGTCAGGCCGTCACCGGCAGGGCCGACATCTGGTTGCCCTCGGCCGTGGTGAGGATGATCGTGGACGGTCCGCGGTCGAGCCGGAAGAACAGCCAGCCGGTCTCCTCGTTGCCGCTCTGGATCGGCATGCCGGAGAACTGCGGGCCCTGCAGGCCCGGCTCGGAGTCGGTGGCCTGCACGTCGTTGTTGCCGAAGGCGACGAAGGCGTAGGTCACCGGTCCGCGTTCGGCGGCGATCCGGATCTCCACCTCCAGGCCGGCGTCCGTCCACTGGTGGCGGACGACCTCCCAGCGTCCAGTGGCCCGCTGGTCGGGGGTGACGAAGGGCAGGCCGGCGGCGGTCGGGGAGGCGCTCGGCGTCGCGCTGGGGCTGGCGGCGGGAGCGGGCTGCGGCGCGCGCAGTGCGGTGCCGGCCCAGATCAGGGCCGCCACGACGACGGCGACGACGGCGACCAGCAGGGGGAGGCGGGAGCGCGGCGGGGCGAACTCCTGGATGGTCACCGACGGCAGCGCCGGGCACCCCAGCGGTGTGCCCGCCTCCGGTCGTGGCGCCGGCTCGCCGCCGAACGACGGCCGGCCGCCGGTCGACAGGGGCGTTGGCGACCACCCGGACGGGGGCGCGGCAGGCTCAGCCGGCCGCTGGCCGGGGACGGGCTCGGTGGGATCGTGCTGCTGGGTCATCGCGGACAAGGCTACCCGGCGTGCGCCCGCACAGCCTGTGGACAATCGGGCGTTCCGGGGGGTGCCTGTGGATGGATGACCGGATCCGGCGGCCGTTGCCGACAATGGCAGGGCGTGAGCGTCTCTGAACAACCGGTCCGACTGGCCGTGCACAGCGTCGAGGACCTGATCGGCCTCGTGCCCTACCTGCTGGGGTTCCATCCCGAGGAGTCCCTGGTGGTGCTGATGATCGAGGGCGGCCGGGTCCAGCTGACCGCCCGGGTCGACCTCGTCGTCGCAGCCGACGAGGGCAACCTGGACGACCTGCTGGCCCGGCTGTTCGGCCGGTTCCCCGCTGCCGAGGGGTGGTTCCTCGCCTTCACCGACGACGAGGATCTCGCCTGGGCGGTGCTGTCGGGGTGTACCGACGTCGCCGGCCGGCGATCCGTCGGCCAGGTCCTGCAGGTGGGTCGACGGTCATGGCGTGCCGACGAGCGGGACGGTCCGGTGGGGGAGATCACTGGCGAGGTCAGCGTCGCGGCGACGCAGGCGACGGTGCTGGGCATGCCCGCCCGCTCCTCCCGCACCGATCTCGCCGCCGGTCTGGTGGGGCCGCCCGACGCCGAGCTGGACGTGTTGCTCGCCGAGTTCGAGGCACGCGCGGCGGAACTCGAGCACCTTGGGAGGAGCGGCCGCCGACGACTGCTGCGGCGCCTGCTGCGGACGCCGGTCCGCTGCCCGGTCGCCGACTGTGTGCGGCTGGCGCTGCTCGCTGTCCGGCCGGACGGCCAGGTGGCCGTGCTGCGCTCGCTGGCTCGCGCGAACGCCGACCAACAGGTCGGATTGTGGACGCAGGTGCTGCGGCACTGCCTGCCCGACTACCGCCCGACGGTCCTCGGCCTGCTGGGCATGGCCGCCTGGCAGACCGGGGACGGAGCCCTGCAGGTCGTCTGCCTGGAGGAGTTGGTGAGGCTCGACCCCTCCGTCCCGCTCGCGGCCGTGCTCGACGCCCTCAACTCCGCGGTGGTGCCGCCATGGCACTGGGACGTGATCCGGGCGAGCCTGCTGGAGGAGTTCGCCCTCGCTCTCACAACTGCTGGCCCACCAGCCAGCCCACGAGGTAGGTGATGCCCATGGCGAGACTGCCCACCACGACGTTTCGGACGACCGGCCGCAGCGGCCGGGCACCGCCCAGCCGGGCGCTGACGTAGCCGGTGATCACCAGCGCGACGAGCACGGCGAGCACGGTGAACGGCAGCCGGACGGCCGCCGGCGTGGTGACCATCGCCAGCAGCGGGATGACCGAGCCGGCGAGGAAGGCGAACAGCGAGGCCCTGGCTGCCGCGCCCGGGGAGACCCGCTCGTCGGCGTCCAGGTTCAGGAACACGCGGGCGTGCGCGTCCAGGGCGGCGTGCTCGGTGAGTTCGGCCGCCACGCGCTCCGCGAGCTCGGTGGACAGTCCGCGCCCGGCGTAGTGGGCGGTGAGCTGGCGGAGCTTGCCGTCGGGGTCGGTGGCCAGTTCGTCCTGCTGCTGGCGCAGCGCGGCGAGTTCGCTGTCCCGTTGGCTGCTCACCGACACGTACTCGCCGCCGGCCATGGAGAGTGCCCCTGCGACCATGCCGGCGAGCCCGGCGATCAACAGCGCGACCGAATTGGCGGTCGCCCCGGCGACACCGACGACCAGGCCGGCGGTGGAGACGATGCCGTCGTTCGCGCCCAGGACGCCGGCGCGCAGCCAGTTCAGTCGTTGCGACAGTGACTGCCGGGCAACGACCGGGGCTTCCTGGAGCACGGCCATGAGTCCATGGTTCTCGGTAAAACCCCTAGTCGCAAGCTAGGAGAGCCTGTCCTTACCGGGTTCCGGGAGGCGGTTCGGACCGTCGTTGGTACGCAATTATGAGTATCGGTCGGGAGCGCCGGTCGCGACCCCGAACCGGCGGGAGCCCGGAGGGTCGGATCCGATAGCATGGCCGGGTGCACAGTGCATTCCTGCTGCTTCGATAGCCGCGGCCGCTTGAGCGGTCGCGGCGGCCCCTGGCGAGCCTGACGGCGCGCAGGGGTTTTTTCGTGCCGTGGCGGACATGCGCAGAACGAAGGAGAAAGACCGAAGTGACCACCGAACAGGTTCGCCGGACGTACGACGCTGCCGCAGCGCAGGAGAGGTGGCAGCGGTTCTGGGAACAGGACGGCACGTTCACCCCGCTCGACGACGGGTCCAGGGAGCGTCGCTACATGCTCGACATGTTCCCGTACCCGTCCGGTGACCTGCACATGGGCCACGCGGAGGCCTTCGTCATGGGCGACGTGGTCGCCCGGTACTGGCGGCTGCGCGGCTACGACGTGATGCACCCGATCGGCTGGGACTCCTTCGGCCTGCCGGCCGAGAACGCCGCCATCGCCCGCGACGCGCACCCGGCCGACTGGACCTACGCCAACATCGAGACCCAGGCGCGCTCGTTCAAGCGGTACGGCCTGAGCCTGGACTGGTCGCGGCGGCTG
>DAINOM010000067.1:0-16312 GCA_036735445.1 Propionicimonas sp. | reverse complement strand
TGTTCCTCGCGATCCGCAACGAGAACGCCAACCCGCTCTACACCACCGACTTCCTCGCCCGGCTGCTGGAGCAGGAGGGGCAGGGGCTGTACGACGTGCGGCAGAACATCCTCGGCCACATCCAGCAGGGCGGCTGCCCCACCCCGTTCGACCGGCTGCTGGCCGTCCGGCTGGTCTCCCGCGCCCTGGACCTGATCGGGACGGAGTTCGCGTCCGGCACGTCGAACAGCTGGTACCTGGGTCTGGTGCAGTCGAAGGTGACCGCGTTCGGCATGAGCCAGATGACCGCCGAGATGGACCTGCGCTACCGCCGCCCGAAGGAGCAGTGGTGGCTGGCCCTGCGTCCGGTGATGAAGGCGGTCGCGGACGCCGCCGTCTGAACCCCGGTGCCGCCGCTGAACGATAAGGGGACGGTTCAGGTGACTCGAACGGTGGCGAGGATCTGCTGGGCCAGGGTCGCGTCGGACGTCCGCCCGGTCACCGTTACCACCACTCCGTCGACCGTGGACGACCACTGCCGCCAGCCGGGGGTGTCCCCGTCCCACGGCGGTCCGGGGGTGATCGCCGACGGGTCGGTGACCGTGACGTGGAGGGCCTGCCGGGCGGCGGTCAGGGCAGCGCAGTCGGTGGCATGTCGCTGGTCGGTGCCATGGTTGGTGTCCGCATAGGGCTGATCGGGGAAGGCGAAGGAATCGCGGAAGCAGTAGTCGGCGGGCGGGGAGTATGCCTCGCCCCAGCTCTCGGGGACGCCGAGTTCCACCCGCTGGCCGGTGTCGATCGTGTCGTACTGCACTCGTCGGAAGCCGTCCGGCAGGGTCGTCGCGCTCGGCAGCGGTGAGCCGGACGGCGAGGGCCGCAGCCGGAGCACCATGGCACTGCTCTGCGTGACCCGCAGCCAGTACACCTGGCCATCGACGACGGTGACCTGGCGATGGGGGACCGTGGTGGTGTTGATCGGATAGGTGTAGGTGGCGACGAGCTCGCCGGCCCGGGTGAACTCGTACAGGCAGCCCTGCGGGATGTTGCCGCCGGCCTCCTCGTACCGGCTGTCCCAGGTTTCGTACCAGACGTGTTGGGCGTCGCGCGCCACCAGGGAGCCCTCCAGGGCCGAGTGCCGGGTGAGGATCTCCGCCTCGAAGCGACCGTCCTGCACGAGCACGCGGTCGTCGGCATCGCCGACGCGGACGTCAGGGGGTTCGGGCAGCGGACCCGGTCCGGCGACGAGCAGCCACTCCCTGTCCTGCCGGACGGCAACCAGGTGGTCCGCGTCCACGACCAGTTCCACGACATCCGTCGCCGCCGTAACGGCGGCCGGAAGGGCGCCCCGCTCCACAAGCTCGGCACCGCGCAACGCGTAGGCGTGCACCCGGCCGTCTGCCAGCAGGTACCACGTGCCGTCCCGGACGACGAGGTCGGTCACGGCCCCCCGGACCGGGCTGTCCAGCGCCCCGGTCTTCGTGCCGTCCGTGTAGACGACGATTCGTCCGGTGATGGGATCGGCCACAGAGACCGTGTTGCCGTCGACGCTGAAGGCCGTCGGGCCCACCTCCCCCGCGCGGTTCACCGGCAGCAGCCCGGGATCGTCCAGCAGCACCTCGCCGGTGCTCGGATCGGCCGGCGCGGGCTGGACCACCAGTCGCCCGGCCGGAGGCGGTGTGCTCGGCACCCCGACCACCACTGGTCCGGCCTGACCGCGCCCGGAGAGCAGGCCGGCCAGTCCGATCACCGTGGCGACCAGGGCGACCGCCGCCGCGACCAAGAGCGCGCGGAGCCGTGCCCGGCGCCGCCGCGCCGCCTCACCACGGGCGACGACCGCCTCCGGTGCGATCGGCGCGACGGGCGTCGGCAGGGCGTCGATCCGCCGCAATGCCTCCCGGAAGCCCCGTTCGATCTCACTCATCGCTGTCTCCCGCCAGGCTGCGCCCCCGCAGGGTCTTCAGGGCGCGGTGGATGTGTGACCGGGCCGTCGCCTCGGGACAGCCGAGGGCGCGCGCCACGTCGGCGTAGCTGAGGTCGTCGTGGAACCGCAGGACGACGGCCGCCCGCTGCACCGGCGGCAGGTCCGCGCAGAGCTGCCAGGCGGCGTCGGCGAGTGCCGTCCCGTGGTCGCCGGAGACGGGCGCCTCCGCGAGCAGCGCCGGGTCACCGACCGGACGGACGCGGCGCAGCCGGCGCAGGCGGGTCAGGCAGGCGTTCGTGACCGCCCGGCGGACGTAGGCGTCCCGTCCCTGCACCTCGAGTGCCGGCCAGCGGGGATAGACGCTGATCAGAGCGTCCTGGACGGCGTCCCGGGCTTCCTCCCAGTCGCGGGTGACGAGGCAGGCCAGACGCACCAGCCCGTCGGACCGCCGCCGGACGTACTCCTCGAAGCTGTCCGCCGGCGCAGCCCTGGCCGCCGTCGGGGACGCGGCCTCGCTCTTCATGTCCTTCCTACTCCCCGGAGGGCTGCTTTCGTTGCAGGCAGGAGGCAAGTGATCGGGAACGGGACCTGTCCCCAGTGACCCGGAGCACCGCGGAGGCTTGTCCACCGAACGCCGTGGACAACCCTCCGCGCCGTTGTGGGCCGGGGACAGGTCCCATTCCCGTTCAGTCAGCTCGCGAAGGTCGAGGTGTCGATCACGAAGCGGTAGCGGACGTTGGAGGCGACCACGCGGTCGTACGCGGCGTTGATGTCCTCGCCGCCGATCACCTCGACCTGGGCCGCGATGCCGTGTTCGGCGCAGAAGTCCAGCATCTCCTGGGTCTCGGCGATGCCGCCGATCTGCGAGCCGGCGAGGACCCGCCGCTGGCCGACGAGACCGCCGAGCTTCAGCTCGACGGGATGCTCCGGCAGGCCGACGTCGACCAGCGCCCCGCCGGTCCTCAGGGTGTTGATCAGGGCGTTCAGGTCCTGGTCGGCCGAGACCGTGCTGATCACCAGGTCGAAGCGCTTGCGCAGGCTGCGCAGCGTGCCGGGCTCCGAGATCGCGTGGTACTCGGACGCGCCGAAGCGCCGCCCGTCCGCCTCCTTCGAGCGGGTCTGGCTGATCACCGCCACCTCCGCGCCCATCGCCGCGGCGATCTGGACGCCCATGTGGCCGAGCCCGCCCATGCCGACGATCGCGACCCGCTTGCCCGGGCCGGCGCCCCAGCGCTTCAGCGGCGAGTACAGCGTGATGCCCGCGCACAGCAGCGGCGCGGCGTTGACCAGCTCGATGCCGTCGGGGATCCGGCAGACGTAGTCCTGCTCGACGGTGATGCAGGTCGAGTAGCCGCCCGCGGTCGGCAGGCCGTCCCGGCCGGTGCCGTTGTACGTCCAGATCGTGCCGCCCGGCCCGTCGCAGAACTGCTCGTCCCCGGCCCGGCACTGCTCGCACTCGCCGCAGGAGTCGACGAAGCAGCCGACGCCGACCCGGTCGCCGACGGCGAACTTCGTCACCTCCGCGCCCACCTCGCGGACGACGCCGGCCAGTTCGTGGCCGGGCACCAGCGGGTACGTGGCGGGACCCCACTCGCCCCGCGCGGTGTGGATGTCGGAGTGACAGATCCCGGCGTAGACCACGTCGAACAGCACCTCGGTCGGGCCGGGTTCACGCCGCTCGATGGTGGTACGGGCGAACCGGCCGGTCGGACCGTCGATGGCGTAGGCGATCGCCTGGGGCATTGCAGCACTCCTCCTGCTCAGTGGGTCAAGGGCATTCTGCCAGCCTGCGACGGGCGCTGGTGGCTGCTGCGGTCGACTACGCCGGACGTTCGGAGGCCCGGCGCGGCGCGCTCTCCCGCAGCCCCCCGCCGTCCGGTAGCGCGCCGCCCTCCTGCGGGACGCCGAGCTCCTGCCGGACGCCCCTCAGCTGCCGGATCCCGTCGAGTACCTTCGCGCCGTCGAAGCCCGGGATCGGCAGGGCGTTGAGCAGGGCGAGGAACAGGCTGCTCACCCCGGCGACCCACCACGCCGACGTCTGCGCCTCGAGCGCGGTCAGCCGTCCGGTCGGGCTGCTCATCATCGCGACGGCGAGCAGCGGCAGGGCGAAGACCAGGTGGGCGAGCGGGCCGGCAGCGCTGCGGACCACCCGGTCCCAGCCGTGCGGACGGGGTTCGATGACCACGCCCAGGCCGGCACCGTTGAGGACGGCCTTCGTCCACTGATGGCCGGCCAGCACCCCGGCGATCACGTGGCCGAGCTCGTGCAGCAGCGTGCCGAACAGGATCAGCAGCGTGACCGCAGCTCCCCAGTTCACCGATTCGAGGACGGACAGCTCCGCGCCCCCGCGCACGGTGTTCAGCCCGTGGAAGATGCCGTAGACCACCACCAGGCAGGCCATCGTCACCAGGAATCCGGGCTTGACGACGACCTCGAACTCGGGTCCGGACCGGTCGCTCACCACCCCTCCTCCAGGTTGCTCTGACATTGGCGTGGCGGCGCTGACCTGACCCTACTCCAGGCGCGCCGGAACCGACATCGTCCAGATCGCCATGGCCGCGTTCTGGACAGCGTAATGTGCGGTGTACAGCCCACTGCGGAACCCTTTCCGGCCTGCGAGTGTGAGAGCGCTCCCAGCATCACCCAGTGCAGCTGACGCGAACGGAGGAACCGCACGATGCTGCCTGTCGACGTGCTGGGCTGGGTGGCGACCGTCGTCGGCACGGTGCTGGCGCTGCCCCAGCTCGTCCGCCTCGTCCGGACGCGCAACATCGAGGGCCTGTCCCTCGTCGGCTGGCAGACCGCGCTCGTGCTGAACGTCGCCTGGACCGTGCACGGCCTCAGCATCGGCCAGCTCCCGCAGATCCTCAGCAGCTCGCTGGCCCTGTTAACCACTGTGCCGATCCTGCTGCTGATGACGCGCGAACTCGGCCGTCGGGTGCTGCCGACGGTGCTGCCGAGCCTCGCGGTGGCCACGGCCATGATCGCCGTCGACCTCCTCCTCGGCTCCGCCGCCTACGGCATCGTGGCGATCTTCCCCGGCATCGCGATCACCGCGGCGCAGTCGGTCGAACTCGTCCGCGCGGAGCACGTCCGCGGGGTGTCGCCGCTCTCCCTCGTCCTCGGCTTCGTGAATCTCACCCTGTGGGCGATCTGGGCCGCGCTCGTGAACGACTCGGGAACGATGATCGTCGTGTCGACCACGTGGTTCGTCGCCCTGTTCAACCTGATCTGGTACGCGCTGCGCCGGCTGGGGCTCCGGGCGTTCTTCGTCCCGGCCGCCGAGCCCGAGCCGGTGGCGGTCACCGACCGTTGACGCCAGCATGGACGTGAGCCCCCGCTCGCGTCACCGTCCGAAGGAGGAACCCGTGCCCCACGACACTCCCGTCCCGCGCGACGCCCGCACTGGCCCGGTCGGCGTGGGCCTGATCGGCGCCGGCATGATCAGCGACGCCTACCTCACGAACCTGACCAGCTTCCCCGACCTGCGGGTGGTCATCGTCGGCGACCTCGACCCCGGGCGGGCCCGCGCGCGGGCCGAGCAGCATGGGGTGGCGCGGTCGGGCACGGCCGCCGACGTCCTGGCCGATCCGGACGTGGAGCTGGTCGTGAACCTGACCATCCCGGCGGCGCACGCCGAGGTGTCCGCCGCGGCGATCGCCGCGGGCAGGCACGTGTGGTCGGAGAAGCCGATCGGCATCGACCGGGAGAGCTCCCGCGGCCTGTTGGCGGACGCCGCCGCGGCCGGGCTGCTGGTCGGGGTCGCACCGGACACCGTCCTGGGGCCGGGCCTGCAGACCGCACGCCGGGCGATCGAGCGCGGCGACATCGGCGTCCCGCTGTCGGCGCAGACGACGTTCCAGTGGCCGGGACCCGACCTGTTCCACCCCGATCCGGAGTTCCTGTTCGCCGCCGGGGCGGGGCCGCTGTTCGACATCGGCCCGTACTACCTCACCGCGCTGGCCCACATCTTCGGCCCGTTCGCGAGCGTGGCGGCGGTGGGGTCCAGGAGCCGCGCCACGCGCCGGATCCAGGTCGGCGACCGCGCGGGGACGGAGTTCGCGGTGGTCGCCCCCACGCACGTCGCGGCGATCGCCCGCTTCGCCGGCGGCGCGGTGTCGCAGAGCGTGCTCAGCTTCGACTCACCGCTCGCCCGGATGGGCGTGTTCGAGGTGACCGGCACCGAGGGCACCCTGGTCGTGCCCGACCCGAACCGGTTCGCCGGCAGCGTACGGATCACCCGTCCGGTGACGATGGCCACCGTGCGGGACGAACCCGAGTGGCTGGACGTGCCGGTGGCGGACGAGACCTTCGGACGCGGCGCCGGCGCCCTCGATCTCGCCCGCTGCATCCGCGGGGGCGGGACGCCGGTCGCGTCCGGTGAGCTCGGCTACCACATCCTCGACACGATGGTCGCGATCGAGGAGTCGATCACGAGCGGGCGGACGGTGGACGTCGCCAGCACCGCCGCCCCCGTCCCGCTGCTGCCCGAGGACTGGGACCCGCACGCCGCCACCCTCTGAGCGGCACCACCGGGTGGTTCAGGCGAGGCGGTCGCGCCAGCCGGGGAACAACTTGTCGGCGTCGGCGGGGAAGGACTCGAACGCCCGGGCGAACTCGTGGTGGTCCTTCGCCCATTCGATCGGGTCGGCGCCCGCCTCCCAGCACTGGTGGGCCTGGCGCAGCGACCGGGCGCCGGCGGCCGGACCGTCCAGGTGGCCGTAGGCGCCGCCGCCGGCGGTGTTGATGATGTTCGCGTGGCCCAGGTTGGCGAAGAAGCCGGGCAGCCTCAGCGCGTTCATGCCACCGGAGACGATCGGGACGGTCGGACGCATCCCGTACCACTCCTGGTGGTAGGCGGGGCCGGTGTAGGAGTCCCGCTCGATGATGTAGGCGATCGCCCGGTCGTCCGCGGCGCCCTCCATCTTGCCGTGACCCATCGTGCCCACGTGGATGCCCGACGCACCCTGCAGCCGGGCCATCTTCGCCAGCACGTAGGCGTTGTAGCCGCGCTTCGACGACGGCGAGGTGACCATGCCGTGGCCGGCCCGGTGGTAGTGCAGGAACTGCCGCGGGAAGTAGCGGCGGGCCGTGGTCACCATGCCCGGGCCGCCGACGAAGCCGTCCACCAGGAACGCCACCTTGTCCGCGTCCGGACCGAACACCGACAGGATGAACTCGCCGCGGGCGATCATCTCGGCGTGGTCGTCCGCGGTGATGTTGGCGCTGAACAGCTTCGCCTCACCGGTGGAGTCCATCGCCCGCTTCATCGCGTCGTACACCAGCGGGATCGTCTCCCGCAGCGGCGCGAACACCTGGTTGCCCTGCGGCTCGTCGTTCTTGATGAAGTCCCCGCCCAGCCAGAACTCGTACGCCGCCTTCGCGAACGGCTCCGGACGCAGCCCCAGCTTCGGCTTGATGATCGTGCCGGCGATGTAGCCGCCGTCGACCACGGGACGGCCGAGGATCCGCCACAGTTCCTGGATCCCCACCGCGGGCCCGTCGAACAGCTCGATCGCCCGCCGCGGCACCCAGAAGTCGTACATCTTGGCGTACTCGATGTCGCCCATGCCCTGGTTGTTGCCGATGGTCAGGGTCAAGAACGACACCATCATCATCCGGCCGTCGATGATGTTCCGGTCGAACAGGCCCAGCGGGTACGCGATCCGCACCTCCCCGGACGCCTCGTCCGCCAGGTACACCAGCGCGTCGAAGCCCTTGGTGAAGTCGTCCGTGGTCGACACCTCGACGTTGGTGCCCGTCGACGACTCGGCGGCGAAATGGGCCGCGGCCTCCAGGAACCCCACCCCGGCCTTCGGCTTCAGCTTGTACGCGCACAGGATGTGCTGGCCACCGGCGATGAGGTCATCCTCACGCAGGCTCAGATCGGCGTAACGGGCGGACTGGTCCACTTCGAACTCCTTCGCTGGGCCTGCTTGCGGGCGCCTTCGCCCGGGAGAATCAGGCGAGCGCGGGGCTGGATTCCGGCTCACCGAAAATGCTAGTGCGGGGCCATCGGCCGCGAGACGGCATGGACACAACCCCAACGTCTGGCCGGACGTGCTACCACACTCTGCACAGATGTCAGGAGTCTTGGGCAGCCGCTCCCCGCGGCAGCCGCGCCACTAATCTCCCGTCCGTAGCCGAATGGACGGCGAGGAGGCAGAACTGTGGCCGCACGGACGCTCACGCAGTACCTGCTGGATGTCGGACGCCCCGACGAGCGCAGCAACGACTACACCCACATCCTCAGCGCGGTCGCGGTGACGATGAAGCTCACCGCAGCCATGGTCAGCCGGGGTCCGCTGATCCTGGACGCGGCCGCGCAGGCCGCGTCCCCCACCCGCCGGGACGTGAACCGCGCGCTGCGCCGGCTGGCCACGAAGACGCTGCTGGCCCAGACCGAGGACATCGAGCCACTCGCCGCGATCTCCATCGCCGGCAGCCGGGCCATCCACCCGGTCTCCCCCACGGGCCGCTACCTGCTGCTGTTCGAGGGGCTGCACGGCGTCGGCAACCTGGCCGACAACCTGCCGGCGGGGTCGGTGTTCTCCGTCCTCGAACTGCCGGCGCACGACGGGCCGGCCACCGAGCAGGACTTCCTGCAGCCGGGCACCGCGCAGGTCGCTGCGGGCATCGCGCTGTACGGCTCCCGGACGGTGCTGGTGCTGACCACGGGCAAGGGCGTGGACGGCTTCACGCTCGACCGGGACGTCGGCAACTTCGTGCTCACCCATCCGCAGCTCCGGATCCCGGCGGAGGCGGACGTGTTCTCGATCAACGCCGCGGAGGCCCCGTTCTGGCCGGCGCCGGTGAAGCGGTACGTCGAGGAGTGCGTGCTCGGCGCGGACGGGCCTCGCGGCCATGACTTCAAGATGCGCTGGAACGCGTCCGCCGTGGTGGGGGCGTTCCGGGTGCTGAACTCCGGCGGGTTGTTCCTCATCCCGGACATCGACCGGCCGTCCGGCTGGCTGGCGCCGCTGCTGCACAACGCGTTCCCGCTGGCCATGCTCGCCGAGCAGGCCGGCGGCGCGGCGAGCACCGGGACCGGCCGCGTGCTGGAAGTGGTGCCCAAGACCCTCGACGAGCGGGGACAGGTCTTCCTGGGCAGCGCCGGCGAGGTCGCCCGGCTGGAGCGGTACGTCGAGGAGCACGAGCAGGGCCGCGACGAGGAGTTCGAGCACCCCCTGTTCCACAACCGCACCCTGTTCGCCGACTAGGAGGAGAGAGACAGTGTCACGCGCACATCCGGTGGTAGCGATCACGGGCTCGTCGGGGGCCGGGACGAGCACGGTCACCGACACGTTCGCCCAGATCTTCGCCCGCGAGGGGGTCACCTCCGCGGTCGTCCACGGTGACTCGTTCCACCGCTACGACCGGGCCGGCATGAAGCAGGCCTATGCGGAGGCGGTCGCGTCTGGCAAGCCCGAACTCAGCCACTTCGGGCCGGACGCGAACCTGTTCGCCGAACTCGAGGAGTTGTTCCGCCAGTACGGCCAGGACGGCACCGGCCGCACCCGCAACTACGTCCACGACGCGGAGGAAGCCGTCGAGTTCGGCCAGGAGCCCGGCACGTTCACGCCCTGGGAGCCGCTGCCCGAGGGCACCGATCTGCTCTACTACGAGGGCCTGCACGGCGCCGTCCAGACCGACACCGTCGACCTCGCCAAGCACGTCGACCTGCTGATCGGGGTGGTGCCGATCATCAACCTGGAGTGGATCCAGAAGCTGCACCGCGACCGGACCAAGCGCGGCTACTCCACCGAGGCCGTCACCGACACGATCCTGCGCCGCATGCCCGACTACGTCCGCTACATCTGCCCGCAGTTCAGCCGCACCCACATCAACTTCCAGCGCGTCCCGGTGGTGGACACCTCGAACCCGTTCATCGCCCGCTGGATCCCCACCCCGGACGAGTCCATGGTCGTGATCCGGTTCGCCGACCCCCGCGGCATCGACTTCCCCTATCTGCGCTCCATGATCGACGGCTCCTTCATGTCCCGGGCCAACAGCATCGTCATCCCCGGCGGCAAGCTCGACCTCGCCATGCAACTCATCTTCACCCCCCTGATCTGGCGCCTGGTCGACAACGCCCGCAAGGAGAAGGCCCGCGGACGCAGCTGAGCCGCCGCCAGACCGAAGGTCGAGCCTGTCAAGACCGATCACCACGTCTCGACAAGCTCGACGACCGATGAGGTTCGTGGCCTACTCGTAGGTCGAGTCGTTGAGCCCGCGGATAGCCCACCAGTGCCCGTCGCAGGCACCGGGAATCTCCGCGAGCACCTGACCTGACTCGGTGACAGCCACCCACGGGGTGAACTCGCACGTATCAGGATCGGTCTGGGTCGACCAGGGCTCACCTCGCTTCACTGTTATTGGCGGCAACAAACGATCGGGTGTCCGCGGCCGGACGATGATGGTCTGACCCGTGAGGTTCTCACCTCGGAACGCCTTTGCGGGCGGCTCAACCCACGACCTGCAACCAGTGATCAGCAGCCCCGCGAACAGCAAGACGACAGCCCGCTCCATGCCTAGGCTCCATCCATAACGCGGATGCTACTGCGCAGCCGCCCAGGCGTCGCTCGATTGCGTCATGCCCACTTGCTGGATGTCGACCCCGGCTCCCGGACAGCCCCAGATCGGGGACGATCGGGCAGCTCTGGCAAGGCGGACACCCCCGCTGACGCCTGACTGCCACCTTTCCTGGCCAACTCAGGCTTGTCCCGGACGGCTGGAATCCTGACTGCCAGGTTCTTCGGGTTGTGAAGCCCGAAAACCGCGGCACATGCCGGGAAAAGTGGCAGTCATCTCCGGACGCGGTCGGCACGGCCGCGGAAAGCCGGGAAAACTGGCAGTCGCCGCTCGGCCGGACTCCTGAACGAGAAGGGGAGGCTCTCTGCGGCAAGGCCCGCGGGTACGCTCGTCGGGCATGAGCAACGTCGAGCGACGGTCTGAGGTCGTGGACTGCGTCGTGCCGTCCGGGCACGATCCCGAGCACGTCCAGCTGGTGGAGCCGAGAGACGTGCAACTGGGCGGCGATGACGCCCTCAAGGTCCGGCGGACGCTGCCGTCGCTGCGCCGGTCGTTCGTGGGGGCATGGTGCTTCGCCGACCACTACGGCCCGGAGACCGGCGTGTGCATGGACGTGCCGCCGCACCCGCACACCGGCCTGCAGACCGTGAGCTGGCTGTTCGAGGGCGAGATCGAGCACCGCGACTCCGGCGGCGTGCACGCCATGGTGCGGCCCGGGGAGGTGAACCTGATGACCTCCGGGTTCGGCATCGCGCACTCCGAGGTGTCGACCCCGGAGCGGGACCTGCTGCACGGCGTCCAGCTGTGGGTCGTGCTGCCCGAGGGCAGCAAGGACCTCGTCCGGGAGTTCCAGCACCATGTCCCCGACGTGGTCGAGGACGACGGCGTCCGGGCGCGGGTGCTGGTCGGCGCACTGGGTGGGGCCCAGTCGCCGGTGCACGCCGAGACACCGCTGCTCGGCGCCGAGGTGGTGCTCGCTCCCGGGACGACGTGGGAGGTCGCGGTCGACCCCGGCTTCGAACACGGCGTCCTGGTCGACACCGGGCACGTGGACTTCGACGGCGTGCGGCTCGACCGGACGGTCCTCGGCGTCCGGGACGCCGGGCTGGACCACCTGCGGCTGACCAATCCCACCGACGCTCCCGCCCGGGTGATGCTGCTCGGCGGCGAGCCCTTCGACGAGGGCATCGTGATGTGGTGGAACTTCATCGGGCGTAGCCACGAGGACATCGTCCGGCTGCGGCAGGAGTGGAACGACGCCCCGGACGACCGCTTCGGCCGGGTCGCCGGCTACCGCGGCGCGACCCCACGGCTGGAAGCCCCACCGCTGCCGGCCGACCTGACCCTGAAGCGCCGGTTCCGCCGCGGCCGGGAGGGGTGAGCCCGGCTACCCGATCAGCCAGCGGGTGGTGGCCACGTACTCCTCACCCGGCCGGAGCACGGTGCCGGGGAACGACGGCTGGTTGGGCGAGTCGGGGAAGTGCTGGGTCTCCAGGGCGACCCCGGCGCGGCGCCGGTAGGCGACTCCTGAGGTGCCGACCTGCGTGCCGTCGAAGTGCTCGCCGCTGTAGATCTGCAGGCCCGGCTGGTCGCTCCGGATGACCAGCGTGAGCCCGTCCGGGCCGGCCAGCCGGCAGTGCTCGCGCATCCCCGTCCCGTCGACCGCGAAGTTGTGGTCCCAGCCGTCGTTGCGGGTCAGGCCCTCGGCATCGGCGGCCTCGCGGGCCACGCCGAACTCCTGGCCGGACCGGAAGTCTGCGGCCGTGCCGGCGACCTCACGGATCTCTCCGGTGGGGATGCCGTCGTCGTGGTTGGGGGTGTACCGGGAGGCGTGGATGGTCAGCACGTGGTCGTCGGTCGTCGTGCCGGAATCCTCGCCGTCGAGGTTGAAGTAGGGGTGGGTGGTCAGGTTGACCACGGTCGGGGCGTCGGTGGTGGCGCGGTAGGTCACCTGGGCGCCTCCCGGTACAAGCTCGTAGCGCGCCGACACCGTCAGTTCGCCGGGATAGCCCTGGTCGCCGTCCGGGCTGGTCAGGGTGAACTCCACCCAGTCGGAGCCCTGCCCGGCCACCGTCCACTCCCGGGAGTGGAAGCCGTCCGTCCCGCCGTGCAGCTGGTTGGGCGGCTCGTTCACGTCCAGGTCGTGGGTCACGCCGTCCAGGCTGAACCGGGCGCCGGCGATCCGGTTCGCGAACCGGCCCACGGTCATGCCCAGGTACCGGTTGGCCACCAGGTAGTCGTCGACGTCCCGCGCGCCCAGCACGATGTTGCGCCAGCCGCCGTCCGGCAGCCTCACGTCGAACCGGTGCACCGTCGCTCCGAGGGCGAGCAGCTCGAGCCGGACGTCGGCACCCTCGAGCCGGATCGGACTGCTGGACATGGGATTCTCCTTCGTGAGGCGTGGGTTGGGGACGGTGGGTTTCGACAGGCTCAACCAGCGGTGGCGGCCAACCAGCGGTGGCGGCTAACCAGCGGCGACGGCTCAACCGGTGGCAGGGCTGGGTGGCGGCGCGGTGCTGGCCCGCAGCACCAGCTGGGGCACCCGCAGCAGCGGGTTCGGCGCCAGCTCGTCGGTGAGCACGGCCAGAACCACACCCATGGTGTCGCGACCGAGCTGGGCGAAGTCCTGGTGCATGGTGGTCAGCGGCGGGGTGAAGTGGGCGGCCTCCGGGATGTCGTCGAAACCGATCACGCTCACCGCGCCCGGTACGGCCAGGCCGGCCTCGGTGAGCGCGTGGATCAGGCCGAGCGCCATCTGGTCGTTGCCGCAGAACACCGCCGAGAACGGGCCGCCTTCGGCCAGCAGCCGGCGTCCCGCGTCGTAGCCGCTGGCCGGCGACCAGTCGCCGATGATCGGCTCGTGCGCGACCAGCTCGTTCTCCCCCAGGGCGTCACGCCAGCCCCGGATGCGCTCCAGTGCGTCCATCGAGTCGACCGGCCCGGCGACGTGCCGGATCTCGGTGTGCCCGAGGTCGATCAGGTGCCGCGCGGCGCGCCTGGCGCCCTGGTACTGGTCCAGCGACACCCGGTGCAGCCCCGACCCCTGGGACACGACGGCGAGGAACGGCACCCCCAGCTCCATGCCCTGCAGGATGGCGAGCGTCGACCGGTTGGACGTGATCAGGACGATCGCCTCGACGTTCTGCCGGACCAGCACCTCCGCGGCCTGCCGCAGCGCGGCCGCGTCCGCCTGCAGGAGGCTGGCCATGATCACCGCGTAGCGCTCCTCCCGCGCGGCCTCGTTGAAGTAGACCGCCGTCGTGGACGGTCCGAACTCGGGAGCTCCGGTGGTGATCAGCCCGATCGTCCGGGACCGCCGGGTGACCAGGGCACGGGCGGCGGGCGAGGGGATGTAGCGCAGCTGCTTGATCGCCCGCTCCACCCGCTCCCGGGTCGCCGGACGGACGTTCGGCAGGTCGTTCAGCACCCGGGAGACGGTCTGGTGGGACACACCGGCCAGGCGGGCCACATCGAAGATGGTGGCCGCCTTGGTGCGTTCGTTCTCCGTCGTCACGCTGCCTGCCGTCCCGGGCTTGGGCCTGGCGGACGCGGCCCCGGAAGTCGATGTTATCGACACAGGTCAGGTCCGTCTGGACGTGAGGACCTTCTGCAGGATGATGAACACCAGCAGGAGCGCACCGATGAAGATCTTCGTCCACCAGGAGCTCAGCGTGCCCTCGAAACTGATGATGGTCTGGATCAGTCCCAGCACCAGCACGCCGAGGGCCGAGCCGAGGACGAAGCCGTAGCCACCGGTCAGCAGCGTGCCGCCGATCACCACCGCCGCGATCGCGTCCAGTTCGGTGCCGACGGCGGTCAGCGCGTACCCGGACAGCGTGTAGAAGGCGTAGAGGATCCCCGCGAGGCCCGAGCAGAAGCCGCTGATCACGTACACCAGCACCTTCGTCCGGGACGTGGGCAGGCCCATCAGC
The DNA here is from genome assembly GCA_036735445.1 of Propionicimonas sp. Taxonomy (GTDB): domain Bacteria; phylum Actinomycetota; class Actinomycetes; order Propionibacteriales; family Propionibacteriaceae; genus Propionicimonas. The sequence continues at coordinate 1,948 of DAINOM010000067.1, read as the reverse complement.
ATGCCGGACTGCTCGCCGCCGCCGATCGCATAGGCGGTGCGGCCGAAACGGGTGTACTGCAGCACCCACACCGCCAGGACCAGCACCACCAACGCGATGATCACGCTCGGGGTGATGCTCATCCGGTAGCCGAGCGGGATCCGCAGGTTGGCCATCGCGACGAAGAACGGGTGGTCGATCGTGATCGACTCCTTGGCGATGATGTAGCACAGTCCTCTGGCCAGGAACATGGCCGCCAGCGTCGCGATGAACGGTTGCACGGCGAAGACGTGGATCATCAGTCCGACCAGCAGGCCGAGCACCGACGTGACCACCAGGATCAGGGCGATCACCACGACCGGGTCCCAGCCGGTCTGCAGCAGCCGGGCGGCGATGATCGTCGAGAGCGCCACCACCGCGCCCACCGAGAGGTCGATGCCGCCGGTGATGATCACGAAGCTCATCCCGACCGCGAGCACGATCAGATACGCGTTGTCGATGAGCAGGTTGAGCAGCACCTGACCGGCGAAGAAGCCCCGGTAGCGCGCGCCGCCGGCGGTGTACATCAGCACGAACAGCACGGCGGTGACCAGGACCGGCCCGGTCTTGGGGCTGGTGAAGACGTCGACCGTCTTCTGCCAGACGCGGCCGATCCCTGAGGACGGGACGGTCATCGCAGTCATCGGGTCACCACCACTTCGGTCACGGTGTCGGCAGTCCGTGCTCTGACGCCGGCACGCCAGCGGGCGATCGCCGCGGCGGTGGCCGGCGACTGCAGCAGGCACACCGCCGTGACCACCGCGGCCTTGAACACCATGGTCGCGATCGGCGGGATGCCGACGGTGTAGACGGTGGTCACCAGGGTCTGGATGACCAGGGCTCCGACCAGCGTGCCGGCCAGCGAGTACCGTCCGCCGTTCAGCGAGGTGCCTCCGATGACCACGGCGAGGATCGCGTCCAGTTCGATGAACAGGCCGGTGTTGTTCGCGTCCGCGGCGGTCTGGTTCGAGGTGAGGACGAGGCCGGCGACGGCGGCGAGCACCGCGCAGAACGCGTAGACGGTGAAGACCAGCCCACGCGCCCGGACGCCGGCCTGCCGGCTGGCCTCCGGGTTGATGCCCACGCTCTCGATCAGCAGACCGAGCGCGGTCCGCCGGGTGAGCAGCGCAGCCACGGCGAAGATGACCGCACCGAGGACGGTGGCCACCGGGACGCCGATCAGGAACCCGGAGCCCAGGAACTTGAACGGTGCGCTCCTGACTGTGAGGATCTGGCCCTCCGTGATCAGCATCGCGATCCCGCGGCCCGCGGTCATCAGGATCAGCGTGGCGATGATCGGCTGGATGTTCAGGACCGCGACGAGGGCACCGTTCCACAGTCCCATCACCAGCGCGAGGCCGAGCGCAACCAGGACCGCGAGGCCCACCGTGCCGACGTCGTCCGGGGTGGACGAGCCGAGGATGATCGAACAGGCGACGGCGCCGGCGATCGCACACACCGAACCCACGGACAGGTCGATGCCCCTGGTGGCGATCACCAGGGTCATGCCGACCGCGATGATCAGGGTGGGGGCGCCGTTGCGGAGGATGTCGACCAGGCTGCCGAACAGGTGCCCCTCGCTGTTGATGGTGATCGAGAGGAAGCCCGGCACCGCCACGGCGTTCACCACGAGCAGGGCCACCAGCATGGCGACCGGCCAGAACAGGCGGTGGGTGAAGGCTTGGCCAAGGGCGGCTCTCATGATGCGGCTCCGGTCGGTTCTGGTTCGGTTGCACCCTCGGCGATGAGCGCGAGCAGGTCGTCGACGTCGAGCCCGACGTTGGGCAGGTCGGCGACCTTGCGCCGGTCGCGGAGGACCACGATCCGGTTGCTCAGCCGGAGCACCTCTTCGAGTTCTGCGGAGATGAACAGCACGCTCATGCCGTTCTCGGCGAGGCTGTAGACCAGCTTCTGGATCTCGGCCTTCGCG
>DAINOM010000066.1:0-16453 GCA_036735445.1 Propionicimonas sp. | reverse complement strand
GGCCAGATCATGTAGCAGATCGCGGCCAGCACAACGACGCACAGCCCGATCACGCCCCACTTGGAGGCGTTGTGCATGCTGAGCATCTTCCCCGCCGCGATCGCGCCGATCGACACCAGGCCGGCGATCGCGAAGATCGCCAACACCCCCCAGGCAACGTTCCCGGTCACCTGGTCGACGATCGCCTGCGCCCCCGGGGGCGCCTTCGGGCAAATCTCCAACGGGATCAGCAGGATCTGGTCGAGGACGGTCATGGCAGGAGTCCTTCCACAAGCTGGCGGGCCCTGGCCTCGAAGGTGCGGGGCAACGGTTCGGTGGTGATCCCTGACAACGCCAGGGCAGGATTCGAAGGCAGGGCGAACAGCCGCCCGCCGGTCTGGAGCTGGCGGGTGCGCGCGCCGAGAGAACGCTCGACCGGCTGCGGCCAGCGGCGCGGCCCGGCGACGACCGCCCAGCACCGCTCCGGCCCGAACAGGTTCACCGCGGCCTCCAGCCGGGCCACGCCCGGCACCGTGGCCCGGGCGACCAGCACGACCCGAGGGCAGGTGCGGGCCAGATCGGCCAGCCAGCCGGTCGCGTCCAGGAGCTGGCGCGGTTCCCACCAGGCGTCGACGACCGTCACCCGGCCCGGCTCACCAGGCAGCGGGGAGGGCAGCAATGCGGGGTCGCAGCACTGGTCGCGGCGACGTTCGATCCGAACAGTGTCGCGGCGGCCGGCCAGCCAGCCGTCGCCGGCCTCACCCAACTCGGCGGTGCTGGCACCGGCAAGTCCCGAACAGGACGCCGGCGCACAATCCACCACCCGTCCCGACATGGCGGCCCCGGCCAGCAGCAGCGCCACCGTCGAGGCCCCGACTTGGCCGGCGCAACCCGCTACCAGGACCGGGACCTCACCGGGCGCCCGCCGCCACACCCGCCCGGTCCCCGCCGATCCGGTCGCCTCGGGTGCGGGGTGGTGGCGGAAGTCGCCTCGCTGCACCGCGACCCAAGCGTCCAGCAGTTCGCCGATCGGCACCGGGCGGGTGGCGATCCGGGTGGTGGTGTGGCTCATGGTCGGAACTCCTCTCGCTATCCCTAGGCCCAGGAAGTCCGCGATCAGGACGCCAACGGTTCGAGAAGTTCGGTGAGTTCACTCGCCCGAGCCGCCAGAGCATCCAAGGCGTGGCGGCTGCGGCGGCGCACCGTCCGCGGTGACACCCCGAACTCCGGCCCGACCACGATCGCCGAACCGAGCAGGGACCGGCGCGGGCTACGGTGCTTGGGGTCGCCGACCGAGATCTCCACCAGCTCCAGCAGCAGATCCCGGTCGAAGGACTGGATCGTGCCGGTCGCCACCCCCCAATCCAGGACCTCCAGCAGCACCTCGCGGGGGCTCAGCTCTTCCGCGGCCGGCTCCTCGCACAACTGGGCCAGCAGATCGGTCCACACCACCACGCTCAACCGGGGCGGACGGTCCGGGTCCAGACTCCACTCCCGCAACACGTTGCGGCGCACGTTCGCACAGATCGTCCCGGTCACCCGGGTACAGGCCCGCCAGTTGTAGGTACGGATCTCGATCCACAACTGCGAGGCGACCAGCTGATCGACCTCAACCGGATCCACATCCACCAGCTGGTGTGCGATCCGGCACGCCGCCGGCAGCAGGCACCAGGACAGCACCAGAGCCGCGTCACGGTCATCGTGGCCGTCCGCGGCAGCCAGTACCGCCAGCTCGAACAAGACCGCGTTGGCGTCCTGAACGGTGGCCGTCCGCATCCAGCGGCGCAGGTTCGCCCGGTCCGCGCGGGCCAGACCAGGACGCACCGACGCCCACTCCTCCCAGTGCTGATCAAGGAGCTGGTTCGCCGTCGCGGCCGACAATCCGAGGGCTGTCTCGACACTCATGATCGGGTCCTTCCGTGGTCGTAGAAACCACTTCAACCGATCACAAGCACCTCCCCCCAGTTATCCCCAGAACCCGTGGGAACGACTTTCGTCATCCACAGGCCGCAGCGTCGCCCCTAGTCAACACAGCCTCCCCCTACCTCCCCCTATTCGTTCTCGAGCGGGCTTGCGAGGTGTCCGGGAGCCCTCCTGCGGGCCATCGGGAGGTCCGGGGGGAGGACGGGTGAGTGGCCGGGGGGAGGTAGGGGGAGGATCGACCGAGCTCGAACATCTGTTCGATAAACTAAGGTCATGGATGGCGAGCCGCTCTACTCGGCGCCGCTCAACTCCGTCCGGGCACCCCACGGCTCCAAACGCGGACACTCCGGACGCAGCCGACCCGTCCTCGCCCGCCTGGTCTGGGCACGCGGCGCGATCATCGTCGCCGCCCGCCTCGCTTGGGTCGACGGGACCGTGGTCTGCATCGAATGGGAACGGCGCGGCGTCAACCGCCGAACCTGGATCCCCCGCCACGACATCGCACTCTGGCTGCCGCTACCGGGACCCTGAACAGCGGTCGGGCGGGCCCTTGATTTAGCCCGCCTGCGCAACGCGAGGCTACTCGCAGCCACCTGTGATCGAAGGGCTTCCGGGCTTCCAGAGCTGCAAATGTCCTGTCGGACCGAGGATCACCCCAACCGGATCGAACCCGGGACATTGACCTGCTCAGCGCTGGTGAAGCCGGCGAACTCGACCGACTGAGTCTCATCGGTAACGTGGACTTTCGCACTCATTCGAATCCACGGACTCGCCTCGATCGCTACCAGATGGTCGTTCCAGTCACCATCCCACAAGTCCACTGCCGGGTGCTCAGCTCCGTACCACTCCCACTTGTCCATGAACCCACCAAGCGTGAGAGCAATCTCGAAGGTGCAGGTCACGGTGGCCGCGCCATAGTCGGACTCCTCGATCGTGAGGTCGGTGGGGCCATCGATGTGTTCCAGCGCCCAGTCATGGCCTGTGTGGGGCAGACCGATGTCGAAGGCAGGCGCGACGTAGTCGCCCTCGCGAGCGTCGAACGCGGGAGTGAAGCTGGTCGCGTCCAGCGCTGCGACTTCCTGCGCGATCAGACCCTCGATTGCTGGCTCCCGCCAGTCGCGCCATGAGCCCGTGTCTGCTTCGACAAGCAACTTCGCGAGTTCGTTGAGGTCTCGAACGACCGTCAGGCGGTCGCGTTCGGATGCATCAAGGTCAGCGACCAAGTCGGGATGGAGCTCGGTTCCGTCAAGAAAGCCTCTGTCAGCGGTGACGAACACAACCTCATCCTCGGACCGGCGGACTAGTTCGACCACACCCAGCCAGATCAGAGTGTCCCTGTGCCCGATCGTTCCTGGCTCCTTGTCGAGGAACGGTCGGCGCCGCGACAGCTCGCGCTCAGCCATCGACTTGGAGTCGGTGGCAGGCCATTCCGCCAGTTCGACGCTCGATGAATTGAAGATCTCCTTCCATCGATCACGCCAGCGCTGGGCACCTGCGTCGGCGGCTTGGTTCACTTCCATTAGGACCTCACTGAAGTCGACCGCAGCCAAGCGGCCCAGCTTCTTCACGCGGCTGGCGATCGAGTCACGAAGGTCGGCGATCTCCTCGAGGCGTTGCCGCTCGAGTTCCGCGAGCACCAAGGGGGAGAAGACCAGCACTGCCTCCGCCGGGCCGAGGAGAGAGAGCATCCTTCGCGACCGGGTCTGAACCATGGCCAGGTCACCGTGCAACGCATTCGAGTCGAGCAACACCTTCACGCCGCAACCCTATTGCTGCGACATCCTCGGGGTCCTGTCCCGCAGGCTCTGCCCTCCACCCGAGCTACTCGCGGCCGGTTTCAGCCTGAGGGTGCACCTTGGGTCCAGTGGCGGGATTGTATGAGCCCAGCGGTGCGGTCGCTGACCTCGATGGGACCCTCCGCGTCGCGTTGACCACGTGCCGCCTGGGTGATGACTGTTGCTGCGGCTTGGCCGCCGACGTCCGCTTGCGCGATTGCGGCCAGATCGGCCCTGGGAACCTCCTCATCGGGCGCGGCGGCGGCGGCGATGCTCGCGGCACGGCGTGCGGCCGCCGTGTCGCCTTGCTGGAGTGCCATCGTGGCGGTGAGGTGGGCCACGTCAACGATCGCGACGAGGAGGTGTTGGTCGTCGCGGTCGCTGGCGAGCCAGATGCCACCGCCGTCTCGAAGCTGGGTGTAGGGGCGGCCGGTGACCAGTTCGAGGGCCTTCAGGTAGTCCTCAATCCCCTGTTCCCCACCTACTTGTCCTCGAGCCCGGAGTCTGCGGAAGAGGTCGGCGTCGGACAGCATCTGGTCGAGGTGGTAGAGCCGTTTGCCGTTGGTGGCGGCGGTTGGCCGGTCGGCGTCGGGAAGGTGGGGGTGGCCGGTGGTGGGGTCGTCGCCGAGCCATTTGCGGACGATGCCGAGGTCGCGGTGGATGCGGGCGGGGTTGGTGGCGAACGCCGTGCAGAGTTGGTCGGTGGTGGCCCCGGCCGGCTTGGTGGCGAGGTAGGCGACGAGTTCGGTGTAGTAGGGCTTGCGGGTGCCGGTTTCGGCCGGTGCGCCGCCCGGCCCGACCCGGACGCGGACCCTGCCGAGGACTGACAGCCGTGGCCGCATGCAGGTGTCGGACCACCAGTCGGCCAGGTCCCGGTCGAGGCTGGGGTCGGCGTCGACCACCTGTCGGCGTGTGTCTTCGGGGGTCCGGGGTGCGAGGACGGCGAGGTCTTCGGGCGTGGTGGCGGCCACGGCGAGGATGTCGGCGTCGGGCTGGGGCAGGTTCGAGCCGTCGGGGTCGCTGTTGCCGGCAGGGTCGCGGGGTGAGGTCCAGGCTGTCCGCAGCCGTCCGGCTTGGTCGGTGTACTGCCGCACGCTGCGGTCGTCGGCGTCGTCCACGGGGAGGTCGGTGCTGGTGAGTTGGCTGGCGGCCTGGATGAGTTGGACGCAGCCGCGGGCCTCCTCGGAGGTGATGCCGTTGGCGATCAGGTCGAGCCCGAGGGCGGGGATCTGGGCTCGGCCGTTGGCGCCGACGGTGATCTGGAGCGCCGGCCCGCCTTTGCTGTCGGTGGTGCCGATCAGGAGGGCAGCGATGCTGGTGCGGCGCGGCTGGTCGCCGATGAGCTTGGCGAGCTGGTCGAAGTGGCCAGCGGGAGCGTTGGTGATGAGGACGCGGTTGGGCCAGATCTCTTCGCCTGCTTGCTTAGTGCGTGCGGCGGGCAGGTCGGGTTCGTGGAGCCGGTTGAGCCGGTCGATGGTGTCGACGGCGGCGCGGATGGTGTCGTCGATGCCGTCGGTGCGGTGGTGGCGCAGGCGGCGGGCGTCGAGTCCGGTGAGTTCGTCGAAGATGTCGATGAGGTCGACCTGGATGTCTCTGGACCAGGGGGTGGTGGCGAGTTCGGCGGCGAGGTAGCGGGCGAGATCGGCGCCGTAGTCGGGGTCGCCGCCGATGGTGGTGAGGCCGGCGACTTCGAGGTTGAGCAGCCACGCGTTGCCGGCGTCGTCGGCGCCGATGGTGGCCAGGTGCGGCCAGGGTGCGGGCCCGTCGGGTTCGAGTGGTTCGAGGTCGTCGGGTATGTCGTCGACGGCCAGTGTCCACACGGCTTGGGTGTCGCCTTGATGCCACGGGTCGGGCAGGTCGGTGTCCTCGGCGAGGTGCAGCCGCAGGGTGGTGCTGGTGGCTTGGATGGCGAGGAGGACGGGCAGCGGCTGGTGGGTGTCGATGAGGGTGAGGGCGAGCCGGCGGAGGGCTTCGTCGATGAGGATGAGCAGGTCGGCGACGGGTTGGCCGTGGCGGCGCAGGGTCTTCTCGACCGGGAGGGTGTGCCGGGGTGGGGGCGCGGTGACGTAGCCGGGGCGCCGGTGGTGGTGCTGGATCGCGCGGCGCCGCAGCAGCAGCAGCCACAGCGCGCCGGCCAGGACCGCGCCGCCTCCGGCGAGGCCGCCGAGCAGCCACGCCGGCGGTGCGTCGGTGTCGGCGAGGTCGACCGGGGCTGCGCTTGGCGGGGCATGGGTCGCCGGCGCGGTAGGCGTGGTCGGGCCGGGAGTCGGGGCGGTTAGCGGCGTCGGCGCGGTAGGCGGGGTGGCTGCCGGTTTCGGCTGGGCGGGCTCGGGCTGGGGCGTCTTGTCGGGCTTGTCCGGTTTCTCGGCATGGGTGGGGATGTTGAGTTTCCAGCCGATGTCGATCACGTCGGGGTCGGTGAGTCGGCGTCCGCCGGGTTGGTCGATGTTGCGGGATGCCTTGTAGATCTCCGGATAGCGCCGGGCGTCGCCGAGGTGGTCGAGAGCGAGCTGGCTGAGGATGTCGCCCTTCTTCACCGTGTACCGCTCGAACGCCGGCGCGGCCTTCGCCGCGTCGGCGGGTGCCGGGTGCGGCTGGCCGGGTGCTGCCGGTGCCCCGGCTGGTGCCGGGTGGGCGCTGGCCGGCGCCGGTGAGGTGAGGGTGGTGTTGGTGTTGAGGAACAGGGCGACCGCGGCGGCGATCAGAGCGCGGGCGAGGCCTTGGGGGACGGCCAGTCCGCGCAGGTTCGGTGCGCTCAGCCGCCGGGCGGCCGCGACGAGTTCGATCAGTACCGCGATGGTGAGCAGGACCCACACGGCCCAGCCGGCGGCCTTGATCAGGGTGAGGAACAGGGTGCCGTCGTCGGGGCGCAGCAGCGCCGCCCAGATCCCGGCGAAGGTGGGTTCGACGTGCGGCAGTCCAACGGGGCCGATGGCGATCAGCAGGATCGGCAGCCCGACCAGGAGCAGGGTGAGGAGGGCGATGGCGCCGAGGCCGGTGAGGATTCGTCGCATTAGCGTTCCGTTCCGTCCTGGGCCCGGACGAGGCGGGCGGTGGAAGTTCCGGTGACCGAGAGGGGGCCGATGCCGATCGCGGTGATGAACACCGGGGTGTAGGTGGCGGTGACGCTGATCTCGAGCTGGGTACCGCCGGCGGTGATGGTGGCGGTGCCGGTCATGTCGGCGCCGGCGATGTAGTCCAGCGCGGCCCTGCGGGCCCGGCTGGTGTCGACGGTGACCGTGGTGCCGCCGCCCATCAGCTGGTTGGGGTCGGCTTGTTGTCCGGCGATCCGGGCGGCTTGGGCGGCGATGTCGGTGGCGTGTTGCTTGGCCGCGATCTGGCCGGTGAGGTCGACCGAGATCCCGACGGTGAGGGTGAACGCGGCGACGATCAGCACCGCCCAGACGCTGACCGAGCCCCGCTCGTCACGGCGACGCCTCCGGGTGCGCATGCGGGTCATCGTCGTTCTCTCCAGGTGTCGACGGGGCTGGTCATGGTGGCGGCGATGGTCAGGTCGGGCAGGCCGGGCAGGCCGAGGTCTCCGGTGGCGACCCGGCAGGTCACGGTGGCGGTGACCGAGGCGGGGGTGCCGGCGGGCCGGGTGAAGCCGGTGAGGTCGAGGTCGACGGTGTGGCTGGCGCAGGGCAGTTGCTGGGCGAGGCCGGCTTGGGCGACTGTGTTGGCGCTGCTGCGGGCTTCGGTCTGGGTGCGGGCCAGGGACGCGGCCCTGGCGGTGTCCGCGGCGATGCCCTGCACACTCTGGTGGGCGAGCGCGACCCGTCCGCCGAAGATCACCAGCAAGATCAGCAGCACCACCGCCGGGCCGGCGATCACGGCCTCGATCGACGCCGAGCCCCGCTCGTCCCAGCCCTGGCGGACCTGGCGTTGCCGGTTCATCGGGTGACCCGTTCGACCTGCTGCACCCGTTCCTGGGCGACCTGCGGCTGCCACCCAGGGATGACGCTGAGGGTGGTTCCGGTGACCCGGACGGTGACGGTGGTGGCGGTCCGGGCGCAGTCGATTCCCGGGTTGGTGAGGACGTCGCCGAGGCTGGTGAGGAACTCGGCGGCCGCCTGGTGACAGGCGGTGGTGGTGCCACCTTCGGCGGCTGCGGCGCGGGCGCCGGTGGTGGCCGCGGACAAGGCGGCGGAGCGTCCATAGAAGTACAGGCCGGCCTGCAGGCCGGTGAACGCGATGCCGAACAGCAGCGGCATGAGCACGACCATCTGGACGCTCATCGAGCCGCGTTCGTCGAACGCGGCTGGCTTGGGGTTCCGGATGGTCATGGTCTTGGGCTCAGTGGAGCAGGCCGATTTGCCTGCTGAGGAAGGCGTTGATCGCGGCCACGACGACAGCGACGAACGCGACCGCCGCGGCCGCCCACAAGGCCTGTTCGATGGTGAAGTTGCCGCGTTCGTCGTGCCGCAGCTCGGCGAGACGTTGCCGAGCTGCGACGGTGAGCGCGTGGGCGTGGGCGGCGAGTTGTTGGGCGAGTTCGGTCATGGCGGGGTTCCTTTCGGTCTCTCAGGCGGTGAACAGGCGGACGAGGGCGGGGATGATCAGGATGGACAGGAAGATGACGGCGGTGAGGCTGGCGGGGATGGTCATGCGTTCGCCGATCTCGTTGGCCTGGGCGAGGTCGGCGGCGAGCAGGGCGTTGCGGCCGGCATCGGACCGGGCCCGGAGGGTGTCGTACACCTGGGCGCCTTCCTCGCCGCACAGCCGCATGATGTCGGCCAAGTCGTTCAGGTCGCCGATGTCGAGTTCGTCGGCGAGGTGCCGCAGCGCGTCCCAGGGTTGTTGGCCGGAGAAGCGGGAGCGGGCGAGTTCCTCGCCGACGCGGCGGAACGGCCAGCTGTCGCCGACCTCGGCGGCCAGTTCCATCGCCTGCCGGGAGCCGGAGGCACCGCCGTGGCGTTCGAGCGCGATCAGGTCGGTGTAGGCGCCCAGTGCACGGCTGAACTCGACCCTGGCCCGGGCGGCGTCCTGGCGGGCGTTCAGGTCGGGCACGAACCAGCCGGCCACCATCGCCGCCAGGGTTGCGATGACCGGGATCGTCACCGGCATCGGCACGGTCCAGGAGATCAGCCAGGACAGCAGCGGCATCAACAGGGCGGCCAGGCCGGCGAACGCGAGCTTGTCGCCCACGAGCGAGGCCGGGGTCTTGCGCAGCACCGCCAGGTCCGCGTCCGGGACCCGCGACCAGCCCGCCGGGAGGCGGCGGACCGCCCACAGTCCGGCCCGCTCTCCGCCCGTGGTGGCGGTGGTCTGGGCCGGGGCGGTGGTGGTGTGGCGGGGGGAGAGCCGGTTGAGGGCGTCGACCGGGTCGGGTTCGGCCGGGGACGCCCACCAGATGAAGGTGGCCACTCCGGCCATGACCAGCATGCCGGCCAGGATCAGCAGCGGGAGCGAGGTCACGACGGGGCCTCGGCATTCGTGAGCCCGCGGGTCTGGTTGAGGAACCGGGGCGGGGCCGGCGCGGTGGCCATGCGCCGCATCCACACCAGGGTGGCGGCGTAGCAGCCGAGCAGCACCGTCAGGACGAGCTGGCCGAGCGGGGTGGCGTAGGGGGCGAGGAACTGGCCGGACAGGGCGAGTGCGACCAGGGCGCCGGCGGACAGGATCGTCACCCAGCGGGCGGTGGCGCGCGGCTTGGCCCGGTCGGCCTCGATCTGGCGGCGGGCCCGCACGTCGGCCGCGGTCGACTCGGCGAGCCCGGTCAGGACCGCGGCCAGACCGGGCCCGCGTTTGCGGGCACCCAGGATCAAGGCGGCGGCGACCAGGTCGCCGGTTGCGTCGTCGATGTCGTCGGCGAACCCGCGCAGCGCCGCCTCGGTCGGCCAGCGTCCCTTCAGCCGAGCCACCAGTGCCGTCACCTGCGGCCGGACCGACTCCGGCGTGGAGCGCAGGCTGGCGATCAGCGCCTGTTCCAGGCCTTGGCCTGCGATCAGCACCCCGGACAGGTTCCGGGTCCACTCCGCGATCCCGTCCAGCCGGGCGATCCGCTCGGTCTCGGTGGAGGTCGCCAACAGCACCGGCAGGCCCAGCACCACCGCCGGCAGGACCACGACCAGCACCAGCCAGCCGGTCAGCGTCCCGGCGATCACGCCGGCCGCGAGCGCGGCCAGGGCGAGGAGTCGTCGCCGTGGCGGTACCTTGCGCCAGCGGGCCGACCAGCCTGCGGTGCGCCGGGGCGGCTTGGGTGGGGGCTCGGGTGTGGGTCGGAGGCTGAGGATCACGCCGAGGATCCCGGCGGCGACCAGGGCTCCGGCAAGGGCGGCGAGGACAGGGGTCATCATGGCCGCAGCCTCGGGTGGGCGTCGGCTTCGGCGAGGAACCCTGCGTAGTCGAACCCGTTCTCGACCAGCTTCTCCAGCAGCCGGGCCGGCGGTGGGGTGTCGGCGACCCCGCAGCTGGTGGGGGTGGCGCGGAACACCGAGGTGAGGCTGTAGCGGCGGTTGTCCTCTCCCGGTTCGACCGCGAGGACCTCCGCGACGTGGCGGACCTTGCGCGGCGCACCTGATTCGGGGCGGGTGATCTGGCAGCGCATGTGGACGATGAAATCGATCGTGTCCGACAGCTTCGCCGCAGCGAGTTCCATGGTCACGTGCGGGCCGGCTTCCATGGCGCAGGTGATCAGCTTGCGCATCGTCGCGTACGCATCCGCCGAATGGGTGGTGGACAGGCTGCCGGCGCCGGACTCCATCAGCTTGATCATCGACCACACCTCGGCGCCCAGGATCTCGCCCAGGATCTGGCGGGCGAGGGTGAACTTGTAGCTGTCGATCACCTGCTCGGGGATCCGCCGCTCCCCTGAGGAGCGGCCCTCCCGGGTGACCTCGCCAGAGCCTGGACGTTCCTCCCAGGCGTGGATCATCTCGTGCTGGTCGGGCAGCTCGTGGAGGAAGAGCTCGTGTTCGCCCTCGAAGGTGCCGACCACCTCCCACGGGTCGATCTCGGCGCACAACGCCCGCACCAACGTGGTCTTCCCGTCGCCCTGCCCGCCGGAGACCACCAGCGAACAGCGGGCCTTGACCGCCGCCGCCAACAGGCTGGCCATCACCGTCGACACCGTCCCCCACTCGGTCAGATCGGCCAGGGTGACCCGGCGGATCCGGTGCCGACGGATCACCACCGCCGGACGGGCGGTGTCGCGGGCCGCAGTCAGCCGAGACCCGTCCTCCAGCCGCAGCAGCAGCGACGGCTGGGCGGGGCTGAACGGACGCGGGTTGTCAGCCCGGCCGGCCACGAACGACAGGAAGTCCAGAAGCTCGGCGTCGCTCTCGGCGACCGGCTCCGCGCGGGTCAGTGACCCGTCCGCCCGTTCGACCAAGACATGATCATGGCCAGAGATCATCACGTTCTCCACCGACGAGTCGTCCAGCAACGGCTGCAGCCGGCCCAGCCGGAACAGGGCGTCGAACACCGCCTCCGCCAACACATCCCGCTCCGCCAGAGTGCGCGCCTGGCCGCTCTCGGCCAAGGTCGCGGCGTCCTGCGCGTCCAGCAGTTGGGTGATAATGCCGCGGCCCACCTCCTCCTGCTCCGCCCGGTCCATGCCCGGCTGCCGGCCGATCGCCTCGGTCAACGCCTCCGACGCCTCGCCACGCAGCCGGGCCACCTCGGCCCAGTCCTGACCGGACACGGCCGCCCGCGGTGGTCGGGGACGCAGCTGAGGCGGCAGGCTCGACTCAGGCACCAGCGAGGCGGGCACAGCCGGCGGTGGCGGCGGTGTGGACGCGGGGTCGAGCAGGCGGAACGGTGACCGGACCCGGCCGGGCTTGTGGCCGTTCACGGTGACACCGCTGGAGAACAGGGGCAGACCCAGCGGATCGGCCGCACGATCGTCGTCACTCATCACGTCTCCCTCCAGCAAGCACCCGGCCCTGGGCAAGGACGCTGCGGAACGGCGCCGGCACCGACGCGTCCGGCAACGCCCGCAACGAACCGGCGACCGCTCGCAGCGACCGGACGTAGGCCGAGTCGGCGAACGCGCTCTCCGCGGCGTCCGGGCCGCGGCCGACCCGCCGCCACCACGACGGACGGGGAGCGGGCTGGCCGTGGGAGTACACCCGTGCCGGCTCCGGCGCCCACGCGACCGATCCGAGAACCGGCACCTCCAGGGTTCGGGCGACCTCCCGGTTGTCGTACGGCCGGCCCTCCCCGACGACCAGCAGCCGGGTGACATGACCCGGCACGTCCTCGGCCGCCAGCGAGGCGGCCCACGACCGGGCCGCGGCCAGGCTCGGCAGATCACTCCCGACCACCAGCAGGGTCACGTCCGCGCCATGAACCAGCGGACGCGGCCAGCCCGGCGGGCCGAGCCGGCCCGCGTCCACGATCACATCGGTGCCGGTCGGCTCCATGGCCTGGAGCGCGTCCAGCAGCGGCTCCCACAACGCGGCGACCCCGGCGGCCTGCTCGTGCGAGCGGGCACCGAACAACACCGACACCTGCGATCCCTCCACGGGGTGGAGCAGCCTCGGCAGCGCCTCGGCCACCAGATCCGCACGCTGCGCGATCACCAGGTCGACCAAGCCCGGATGGTCCAGCTGGCCGCGGAAGAAGCCCGCCAGCAACCCCGAGCCGCACTTCGGGTCGGCCTCCACCAGAGCCACCGGGCGCGGCCAGTTCAGCGCCAGCCCCAGCGCGGTGGTCGTCACCCCGGGCGAGCCCGAGGCGGATGCCAAACAGATCAGCACGGCTCAGCGCTCCCGCGAATCCAGCACCAACGCCACCCGGCCCGTCGCGGCACGGGCGGCGACCTCGGCCGCCTTCCCCGACGGCACCACCACATCCACCACCACCCGTTGGCCGTCCGCGCTGTTCGCGACCGACTGCACCACCGCGTCCACCGTGACCTGGACGGCCGGGACTTCGGCTTGGTCGGCCGGGGTCTGTACCAGCCGCACCCGATCACCCGGGCGCAGCGGCTCGGCCGGGAGTTGCCCGACGCCCAGCGCGATTCCGACCACCGACTCACCCGTCCGCGGGATCACATCCGGCTGCACCTGCGCCGGGCTCAGCAACGTCCCAGCCGCCAGATCACCCGCCGCGCGCTGCCCCACCATGCCGTTCAGCTGGGCCGCGGGCACCGTCCGCACCGCCGGATCGACCGCGACCCGTACCACCATCAGGTCCTCGGCGATGATCAGTTCGCCGCGATCCACCGTGGCCCGGACCGCGACCACCTCCGCCGAGGTGGTCGAGCCCATCCACACCAGCACGCCCAGCACGGCGCCGAACAGCACCAGGGCCGCCCACATCAGCGCCATCAACGGACGGCGCCGCAGCTTGCCCGGCAGCGGATGGGAGGCCAGCGCGTGGCCGTTCGGGCCGGGCGACGCTGTCCCCGGCGGTGTGGATGTGGTTGTGGTGGTTTGCATCGGTCGCCTCCGGGGTCAGAGGTCCAGCACAGATGGCGGGACAGAGGTCCCGCCGGGGTCAGCGGTTCGTCACGATCACCTGGATCTCGCCGACTTCGAGCGTCCGCTCCTGGGACAGGCTCAACGGGATCGCACCCGACCTGCCATAACCCGACCACCGCGCAACCCAGTGCACCGTCGCCGTCACTCGATACGTCCCCTGCCGTTCGTACAGATAGCCGCAGGACGGGGACGGGCCAGCGCCCATCCCCTTGCGCCACGGTGTGCCCTTGTTCGCGCACCGGACCTCGTCACCGTTGCCCATCGACCAGGTCACCGACTCCGCCCGCGCCGTCAACGACACCCCAGCAGCCGAGATCGTCGCCGGACCCCACGTCAGGCGTGCCGGATCGGCCATCCACAGCCACGTCGGAACCCCGACGTAGCCCATCCCGCCGGCCTCCGTCGGCGTCCAGCCGATCTTCGGCGCCTTCAGCTGGAGCCGGGCCAGAAGGGTGCGGGCGATTGACTCAGCTGCCGCTCCCGGATCGGTCCAGAACCACATCTCGTCCCCGCCAGACATGCACGTCACATGGATCCAGCCCGCGTGAGCGGCGTCATCCAGGCCGAGATCGGCCAAGGACGCACCCACAGGAGCCACCGCACCCCCACCGTTCAGGTCGGCGCAGTCCGGGACGACCTTCTCCTTCGGCGCGGGATCGGGATCGCCGGGATCAGGATCGGACGGATGACCCGGATCAACGATCACGATCTCGCACTCGTCTGTCCGGTCGTTGCAGTCGGGGTCATCCGCCCATGCGTTGGCGGTCGGGACGAAACACCACAGCCAGAGGCTGATCGCCAACAGCCAGCCGATCGCCCTCCTCATGGTCCGCACTCCCCCTTAGCAGGGGCCAGCCCATACACGCGGAAGGACTTGTCCGTGGCTCGCTTCTGGGCCGTGTACTGGCGAAGCAAGAAGTCGGGAATGTTGTAGCCGAGCTCAGACTCGGCAACCTCGACGCCGGCCTTGTCCAGCACTGTGGCGGCGCGTTGATCGATGCAGCGAGTGATCACCACCTCGGTGCCATAGCCGACATCCGCAGCTCGAGTGGCCCTGGTGCTCACCACGATTGTCGAGCCGCCGTACCGAAACCCGCGCTTCTTGAGCGAGAGGTACGAAGCGACGTTGGCCTTCACGACCTCGGGCCCGGCCCACTTTCCCAGGAGCGATCGCATCTCTGCTTCGCTGAAGCTGGAGGGGTCGGCCGCGATCTGATCGCTGGCGGCGCGATATTCATCAACCGCCGCAATCGCGGCGGCCTGGTCGGCGCTCCACGTCGGACTTGGCGTTGCCGACGGCGACGTTTGAGATGCCGTGGGCGGGGGCATCGAACTGGTGCCGGGCGAGGCGGGAGGGGGCGTCACGGCAGCCGGAGTGCAGGCTGACAAGAGCAAGAACACACTGCATGCAGCGATCAGCGCTGGGGTTGGCGCCATGGCTCGGCTCCCTTCCTTCTACCCTCCCTAGGCCCAAGAAGTTGTCGATCGGGACACCCGAACGCCCACAAGTTTTCAACGGACGCCTTTTCAGAGTAAGTCGGCCCCACCCGCCTGGCTAGCCCCGCTCGAACACTCGTGCCGTAAGAACTCCCGCCGACCACACACGGCGAGGGCTCGTCCGTCGTGGCCGGGCGTCGCACTAGCGACTTCGGTCGCCTGTGTCCCGATCGGCAACTTCTTGGGCCTAGGGAAGGTAAGAAGCGGTCCGGTCAGGCCACCGGAAGGAGAGCGATGTCCAACCAGGAACTCGAGCACCTTGGCACAGTCATGGCCGTCGCCTGCCGGGGGCGCATCAGCGTCACCATCTGCACAGCCCTCGGAACGAGCCGAGCGCGACTCACCTGGAATCGATGATGGACGCCCTCCTCACCCGCTCCGACGTCGCCCAGATACTCGGTGTGACGGCCTGGACTGTTGACGATCTGCGCCGGCGCGGTGTCCTCGCCTCGATCGAGTTCGGGCCACGTCGGCACCGTTACCTCCACGAGGACGTCCTGAGCCTCATCCAGAACCGCAGGCGCACGGCCTAATGGCCAGGCGAGGCGGCACCAAGAGCAAGCCTTGGCGTGCGAGCTGGGAGGACGCCAACGGCGGCATTCGCACGAAGACCTTCCAGTACAAGATTGAGGCCGAACGCCACGAGCGCGCGATGAGGAAAGCACGCAAGCAGGCGATCGGAACCCTCGCCGACTGGCTCGCCGGTGGTGGCGAGGAACGGGTCATGTCCGGACTCGCCGAATCGACCAAGAAGACCTACCACGGGCACCTTCACCTGCGGATCATCCCCGACCTCGGGGCCACCGACATCCACAAGATCACCCCCGACCAGATCGAACGGGCGCGGGACAAGTGGCTGGCCTCCGGGCTCAGCCCGTCGGCCGTGACCGGAACCATGAACGCTCTCGCCCGGATCTTCCGCACCCTGCGCAAAGCGCGACTGATTCAGTCCAGTCCAAGCGGCGAAGCCGAGCGCCCGACCATCCTGGTACCGAAGAAGCCACCGACCCTGACCCCGCGCGAGGTCGAGCGATTGGCAAAGGCGGTGACCTTCGCCCGGCCCGACGGCATCAACCGGAGCATCTACGGCGACTACGTCCGAATCGCCGCCTACACGAGCCTGCGTGCTGGAGAACTCGCCGTCCTCTCGCCAGAAGACATCCACCTGGACTCGAACCTGATCTGGGTGAGCCGGGCTTCCTCGGCGGGCGTCAGGTCCACCACCAAAGACAAGGAAGGACGCTGGGTGATCGTGGTGGACGTCGTCCGCCCCACCCTGGAGCGGCTCATCGCCCACCACGACGGCCCCGGCGAAGCACCCCTCCTCCACGGACCCTTCGGCGGCAAGTGGAACCACAGCAACTTCCTCGACTCCGTCGACTGGCCACGACTCGTCACCAGCCTGGGCTGGCCCGGCTTCCGCTTCCACGACCTGCGCGGAACCGCGATCTCGCAGTGGATCGCCGCCGGCATCCCACTCACCACCGTCCGAGAGCTGGCGGGCCACGCCTCCCTCACCACGACCAACATCTACGCCCGCACTGCCGACAGCGCCCTGGCCGAGGCGAAGAAGCTCGCGGACGCCCACATCGCCAAGAACCTGCCCCGCACAAGGGGCGAAAGCCCCGCCCGGCCCGGCACCCGGCCCGGCTCCGTCAGCCCGGCGCCGTAATCGAACACCGAAGGTGCCGGACCCGCGGCCCGCGAGCCTCCGCGAAACACGAATTTCGGGGGTCAGGTAACAATTTTGGTAACATACCTCACTCACCCCGAGGTTGTTCGATTTCCGAAGGTGCTTCTGACAAGGCCTTTCACTGGAGCGGATGACGGGAATCGAACCCGCACTGTCAG
>DAINOM010000065.1:0-16458 GCA_036735445.1 Propionicimonas sp. | reverse complement strand
CGAACTGGTTCCCGCGCAGGCCCGCGACCGCCGTGGCGGCTGCCGTGGTGACGAGGAAGTCGACCTTGCGGAACGCGCTGTACTTCGCACCCCACCCGAGCGTGACCGCGGTCGCTGTGCCGGTGCCGGTCGGACCCTGCCCGACCGACGTCAGCGCCGTCGAGCCGCCGCCGACCGCGTTCGACTGCATCAGCCGGAAGTCGCGGAGCTCCCGGAACGCGAGGTCCGCCACAAGGTTCGCGACCTTCGCCTGGGGGATCGCGCCGTCCGCGACGGTCGTGGGGTCGCCGGGTACACCTTGCGGCCCCTGCAAACCCGTGGCCCCGGTCGCGCCCTGAGGCCCGGTGTCGCCCGCAGGCCCTTGCAGGCCGGTGTTCCCGGTATCCCCCTTCGGGCCCTGGAGACCCTGCGGGCCCTGGATGCCGTCGGCGCCTGCCGGTCCGGCCGGGCCTGTGTCGCCCGTGTCACCTCTCGCGCCTTGCGGTCCCACGCCGCCAGCTGGACCGGTGTCGCCCTGCAATCCCTGCGGCCCCTGCGGTCCTTGGGGACCGGTGTCGCCTTGGTCGCCCTTGGGTCCCTGGGGGCCAGTGTCACCCTGGGGTCCCTGCGGACCGGTCGCACCGGTCGCCCCGGCGGGTCCCTGGGGTCCCTGAATGCCCTGAGCCCCTTGTGGCCCGGTCAGTCCGGTTGCGCCCTGAGGTCCAGTCGGGCCGGCGGCACCATCAGCACCATCCGCCCCCGTAGCCCCAGTAGCGCCCGTTGCGCCGGTGAGGCCTTGGGGCCCTTCCGGTCCTGCCGGCCCTTGCGGACCTGCCGGCCCCTGAGGCCCCGCCAGGTCAGCCAGAGCGGCCAGGTCCGTCCAGTCGGACTGGCCGTGGTATCGCCACTGGATGTGGGTCTCGCCGACCTGAAGCTCGATCTCGCGCCCGGACGGGCCGCGTGCCCCACCCGGAACCTCCACGGTTCCGCCAGCACCAGTGATGACCTGCACGACCGGGGTCGGCACGACCGGGACCTCGACGACTGCGCTCATCGCGTGACGTCCGCAGTCACGTGCACAGCGCCCCGGACCAGCGTCTCGACATCCTCAGCGTTCCCGGCCGCGGTCGCCTGCAGGTCCCACACCATGAACTCGGGAAGGGTCGCTGTGGTGCTCGCCGGCAGCGAGATGGTGACTTCGCCAGCCGCAGCGTCGGCCGAGTCGATCGTGAACGTGGCCGCGACGGTCTCGCTGTTCGCCTGTTCGCGGCTCTGCGCCGCCAGGACGTAGCCGGACAGGTCCCGTGGGGTCGTGCCGTCCAGGAACCGGTAGGTGCGGCTGAACGCATCCCCGCGGTAGATCTCCAGGTCGTCAGTGATCACGTCGCCTCCTTCGAAAGGATCTGCTGGGCGTCTCGGCAGGCGTCGGCGGCCCACCAGAAGCCGAGGTGGCGCAGCACCCACCACTCGCCGGCGGACAGGCCGGCAAGCAGGCGCTGCAGGTCGCTACTCGGAGCCGTCCGAGGCGGAAGCGGACGGGTGGATGGAGAAGGTGGAGGACTCGACGGCGGTTCCGCTGGCATTGGCCACCTCTGCCGGATCGGCTTTGGGCAGGACGGGGACGGGGGTCAGGGACAGCGCGGCCAGGATGAACGTGGCGATCGCGGACGCGGCCGCGGCGGACAGCACACCGGCCCAGTCCAGGTCAGAGATGAGTGCGAGACCGGCGGTGGCGCCGACGACGTACTGGCCGAACTGCCGCACCGCACGCTGCAGCGCGACCTGCCACCACGGGCCGGTACCGTCGGGGAGGCCGGCGAGCGCGGACGCTGCGGCGACCACGACGACGAACCCGACCGACAGCAGGGCGGGCAGCCACGCGGACTTGGGATCGGCGAACAGGGCCGGGATCACCGGCACCAGGGCGGCGCCGGCGGTGCGGAGCAGCATCCAGCCGATCGACCGCCAGAACGCGGCCTTCAGGATGTCGGACATGGTCAGCTCCTCTCGGGCCACGCGTAGTGGCGGGGCCCCTCGCCGCCGGTCACCGAGGTGGCCCAGAAGGTGAAGTTGCCGTCGATGAACACCTGGCCCTGCACGGCCGAGTCCGGGCTGTTGCCCCAGACGCGGACGATCATCATCGGGTAGACGTCGCCCTCGTAGACCGGGTTTGCGCTGCTGGGTCCGGCCGCGTCACGACGCGCGTTGATGGCGGCCGCGTCCTGCTCGGACAGGGTGTAGTGGACGATGCGTCCGATGGTCGGGATCATGGGTTCTCCTCAGAGTGCGTTGTTGTACTGGTTGGACAGGCCGAGCATCGCGGCGACCTCGGCGGCGGTGTTGGCGCGGCTGGTCGCGTCGATCGGGCCGGTGGTCTTGACCGGGTCCGGGTGGTAGTCGTCGTGCGCGATCAGGCCGGCGGTAACCAGGCCGAGCTTTCGGCCGGTGCCGATCTCGGTCTTGACGCGGGCGGCGAGGAACTCGACGGCGGCCCGGCGCACGTGGCTGGCGTCGGACACCAGCGTGTAACTGGTGATCCCCGCGCCGATCAGGAGCGGCACCGACTTGAGCGCGTTCCACACGGTGCTGGTCGCGGTCGGCTCGACGATGATGTGCGAGTCGTCCACGCCGTGCGCGAGCAGCCAGTCCCGCATCCATGCCGCCTCGGTCTTCCCGTCCCGGTCCTTCGCACCGGTGACGAGCACCTTCGAGCCGGGGTTCGCCAGGATCGCCGGCAGGCCGGCGGTGAGCCGGTTCTGCATCTGTTCGATCGACCCGCCGAGCACCACGAACGCGTGGTCCTGCTGCGGCACAGCCAGGGTGGCGGCGTCGAAGGTGAGCTCCATGCCGCGGTTCCACCGCTCCCACACCCCGAGGAACCACGCGAACCGCTGCGCCTCGAACTTCTGCGCGACCCGCGCGAGACGGCCCGCGGCGGGCTTCCAGTCCTTGCCCTTGGACAGGGCGGCGATCGCCTGGCCCTCGAACGTGGCCGGCGACTTCGGGCGGACGAGCTCGGACCAGCCGGTCTTGGAGTCGGCCTTCGCCCGCGAGCTCGCTCCGCGCGGGTACAGGCTTCGTACGTGCACGCCCTCGCCGCGCTGCCGGCCCAGCTTCCCGCCGGTCGAGCGGCCACGCTCGTCGGTCTCGAAGCTCATCCACTGGTTCGGGCCGATGCACAACATGCCGTGACCGGGACCGTAGATCGAGTCGCCCGGGCGCGCCTTCGCGATGATCTGCGCGAGGGTCAGGCCGGTGACGTCGATCCGGTCGACCATGCCGGTGCGGCCCAGCGCGGGCCCGAAGTTGCCGGAGTAGATGGTGCCGCGCAGCACCTCGGGCGGGATCACATTGCCCTGCACCAGAGCGGCAGCGGTCCCGGAGGTGCAGTCGAAGTCGCCCGGCTCCCGGAACCCGGCCACGCCCAGCCTGCCGTTGTCGCGCCAGCCCGACAGCCGCCGCAGCTGGTTGTAGCCGAAGTCGCCGCGGACGAGGTGCCAGCCCATCTTGACGGCCCAGGTGAGGCTCATGCGTCGGCCTCCTCGTCCTCGTCCGGCACGCTCTCGGTGTCCGGGTCGTACGGCCACATCGGGCCGTCACCGTCGACCAGGCGGTCGCCGGGATCGGTATCCAGCGGGATCTGCGGAATGTCGTCGGTCAGGTCGACCGGATCGTTCTCGGGCATGCTTCGATCACCTCTCCTGAGGTTGATAGGTGGACGGGTTGAGGAAGGTCAGTCGTCGTCGTCGTCGGGCAGCGGCGCCGGGTCGGGCGCGCCGTCCTTACGGTGCCGGTAGTACAGATCGAGCAGGCCGCGGCAGTACGCCCAGAGCCTCTTGTTGTAGTTCTCGATCTTCGCGACCCGCACGTACAGCGGGATGATCGCGGCCAGCATCCCGGAGACCAGGGCGACGAGCCCGGCAATGACCGCGATCGCCACTTGATCGGACAGATCGAAGAGCGGAGGCTCCATGGGCAGCATGGTCTGGTGTCCTTTCAGCAAGTGGCGGCGACGAAGGTCACCGGATCTCCAGGGTGAGTTTCGTGATGGGGCCATCAGCCGCGAGCGATGACCCGGTCGTGCCTGCCAGCACGCGAACCTCGAGCGTGTCGCCAGCAGCCATCGCAACGATGTCGTCGACGTGCAGCGACATCCGGCCAGACGCCCCGGAGATGTCGGCCCGGTCGCGCTCCTCGGTGCCGTTGCGAACGAGCTGGACCAGGAGTCGCATCGCTGCCGAGTTGTTGCGCGAGACGGTCGCCTTCGCGCGGACGCTGCAGGCGCTCGGCGCGGTGAAGATGCCTGTCGCGGGGTCGAAGCCGTCGATCTCGGCCACGTCCACGGTCCAGTTCGCGACGACCGCCAGGGATGTGGTGATCGTCTGCCCGGACGTGTTCCTGGCCCGCACCAGCGTTCCGGTCAGCACCGCCTCGACCGTGGGCACGTTGCTCATCTGGAGCCGTACGGTGGCCCCGCTTACGACACCCTGCACCGAGGCAGGGATGATCGCGTCGACATCGGTGAGGCCGAGCGAGACGGTCGCCACGTTGCCGGTGATCTTCGACACGGTGCCCTGATCGCGCAGGCTGCGGGCGGCACGGTCGCGCGCCTTCTGGGCGCGCATCTCGTCGTCCGTCGCGCCCATCAGGCGGCCCTGCTCGCCATCGTGACCTCCATCAGACCGGGGTCGGCACCAGCCTTCGGGCAGTCGAACCTGAGACTCTCGATCCGGTACTCGCCGGCCACGCCGAGATCCGCGAGCGCAAGACTCGCCAGGTCGCCCGGTTCAAGATCGGGACGCGCTGGGACGGTCAGTCTGGTCACGTCGGTGGGCCGTAGATTGTCCGCGAGCGTCTTGGCTGCGAGCGTGTCCGCGGCGGCCTGAGTGGCAATCGCATCTGATTCGACCGTCATCGGGTACGGGCCGTACACGTCCACACAGGTCGCGCTGCCCGAGACGGTGTCCATTTTGGTCGACGTGATCACCGGGACGACGGCGCTCGAACTGGACTTCACCATGACGAGGTTGCAGATCTTGCTGGTGGTCACGGTCCGCTGAAGCTTCGAGACCTGGCAGTGGTCGCCCTCCGACCAGTCCGCTACCGGGCTGGTGGATGCGTCCATCCTGATCGCCGTCACGCCACCCTCACGGGTCGAGCGCACCACCATTCCGTCGAGCGCCGCGATCTTGTCCCAGTCCTCGTCAGGATCGTTGGTGCCGAGACTGTAGACCGCTGGAAGGAGTGTCGCGGACTCGGGGAAGCTCGTCACCAGACGCGGAGCGACGGCGCCGAACAGGGCCTCCAGAGCGGCCTTGACGGTCATGCCGCCCACGTTGATCGTCTGACCGGCATACCCGCCCCGTTTCGCCTTGGCGAGCGGGTCGTCGAGCTGCATCGACCAGGTGATGCCTGGGGCCGCGGTGCCGTCGGGGTCGTTCATGTCGAGTGTGCACAGCAGCACCTCGCCCCAGCCGCCGAGCGACGGTACATGCTCGCGCCACCATGCCCGGATCCGGTTGCCGGACAGGGGGCTCAGCAGGTCCGTGTCGTCGTGCGGGTACAGCGCGGGGCCGACGAACGAGATGCTGCCGTCCCACTGCTCGCTGTTCGCGCCGTTGCAGGTCAGGCCAAGGGCGTCCGGGGTGATGTCGGCCAGGTGCGTGCCGTCGGGATTGATCACCTCGACGCGCGAGTCTGAGACCCTGCCGTCCATGAGCGCCATCCGGGCCGCCCACTCGGCGCTGCTGGTGTCCAGGATCATCACTGCTGCACCCACGAAACCGGGACGAGCCGGTGCTGCAGATTCGTTCCGGGAGCGAGTCGGTCGGTCGCCTGTGGGGTCGTCCGGGCGATCCGCATCGCCGGCACGTCACTCAACGCGCCGGACCGGTCGCGCTCTGGCGGCCAGCGCACGTCGAAGGAGGTGTGGTCGCGGAGCCATCCGGACAGCGCGTCCATCGCGGCCCGTGTTCTACAGATGAAGGTCGTCTTCCCGGCCTCGCCGGCGGAGGGTGTCCGCACGACGGTGGGGCGGGTGGCTCCGAGGCCGTAGGAGACCGAGATGCCTTCGGAGTCGACTCGGTCCTCGTCGTCATAGATGACTGCGCTGACCCAGTCGTCGCCGTCCACAAGGTAGGTGCCCGTGTCGATCGAGGACGCGATCCGCGAGGCGGATTCGGACCAGAGCTCCACCCCTGCCACGAGCTGCGACGCCGTGACCGTGTAGGTGGTCGGGATCGCGTAGGGCGCCAGCGGGACGTCGAAGCTCACTGATCCCGCGACGGCCGCCTGCGTCATCGTGCGGGTGACGCCGGCGACCGTGAAGGTCAGGCGGACGCGATGATGATCCTCGGTCAACCCGCCCGCCGTGATCCTCAAGGGACGGGCCGACAACTGCACAGTCACTGTCGGAGTCGTGGGCGGCGTCCAAGACACGGGGAAGCTGGCTGTCGCGGTCGGCACGGTCTGCTGGCCGCCGGTTTGGCCGAACTCGATCCACGCCTTGTAGTCGGCGCCGTTCACCCAGTCGAGGTCGGTCGGCAGGTCCAGGGAGACATCCTCTCCGGCGACGGCCCCGGAGTCGTAGATCGCGTCGTTCGGGCTCGTGTCCGCTGCGAGCGTGACCCGTACCCGGTACCAGGTCTGCACGCCGTTTGTGATGGTCGGCGTCCACGACACGGTGTACGTCAGGCCGCTGCCCGACACCGTTCCGGTCAGGGTGGGCTTGTTCCGGATTGCGAACTCAGCCGACGCGGACCAGTCGCCACCGATGGTCCCGGCGTCATCCTCGAACGTCTTGACCTGCCACTCGAATGAGCCGCCGCCGCCCGGAACCACCTCGAAGAACTGGTCGTGCAGCGCTGTCAGGACCGTTTCCGTCGTCGATGTGGTCAGCCTGGAGACGATGTAGCTCCACGTCGAGGCAGACCTGAAGCGGATCTCCGCCGCGCGCTGCTTTCCACCGGTCGGGCTGTTGTGCTTCCACGCGAACGTGAACGGCCCGCCGAGGTCGATGGACTGGCCGGCGACAGGGTAGATCAGGGTAGGCGCGTTCGGGGTGGTCTTCGGGAGCACCTCGAGCGCGAAGAACGCGCCTGCATTCGTGTCGATGTAGGCGGGCCCTGCGGTCGCCAGCACTGTGAACCAAGTGGCGTACTTGCGGGTCTCCCCGCCGTAGACGTAGGACTCATTCGCCACGTCGGTCGTGTCGGTCTTGTTGCTGACCGTCAGGGTGTCCCCAGTCGACTTCCAGCCCCACAGCGACAGGGCGGACCCGTCTACCGACAGCGTCAGAGACTCGCCCGTGCCGACCTTCCCGAACCCTGCCGCGTCCGGGAACGCTCGCAGCATCACCAGCCGGCCGGTGACCGGGATCGGAGAGGCGACCTCCGCCGACGTGGGGGAAGGGTTCACGTACAGCTTCGTCCCGTCCGACTTCGTCGCCTTCAGCAGCCACGTCGACGGCACAACCGCCTTCGGCTTCCCGTCACTGCCGGGCGCGACCAGCATGGCCGCAGGGGTGCCGGAGGTCATGCCGGACGGCCAGGCGATCGACTGGATACCGTCCGAGTCGTAGGTGGCGGTGGTGAAGATCTCGGTGATCGGCATCAAGACCTCCTGTAAGAGCGGCCCTGCTCGGACGTGACCTTCTCGGTGACCATGAGCCAGCTGGCGCCGCGGGCCGCCAGCTCATCGGCGAGCGCGCTGGCCATCTTGTGGTAGTCGTTGCTCGCGGACGTCGGTGCGGTCGGGACGCGCTGAGAGACAGGGATGCCGCGCGTGCCGCCATCCGCGAACTGGGCGTAGCCGCCCAGCCGGCGCGCGATCTCACTCGTGATCGCCCGGGAACGGTCGGCCTTCGCCGGGTTCCCGGACACGAACCCTTCCCACGGCCCGGATCCGGTCTCGGCCAGCTGGACTCCACGATCGCCGTGGTTCGCGAAGATCTGCGGCTGTGTCGCGCCGATCGTCCCGTCGAACCCGCCACTCGCGAACGAACGCACCAGACGGGCCCCCGCCTGTACGAGGATCCCGCCGTCGGCCAGCTTCGGCCCGCCCTGGCGCTGCAGGTTGAAGTGGATGACGAAGTCGTTGTCGGTCAGGTACGGCTTGATCGCCGCCGCCTTCGTCTTCGGGCTCCACGACTCCCAGTCCGTGATGCCCTTCCGCTTCAGCATCGAGTTGACCCACGTGTCGGCGGCCTTGCCGTCGATGCCCGCCAGCTCGGTGTAGGCGGCGTCGACCCCGTCACGGTTGTACGTGGTCAGCACCTCGGTCTGCGTCTCCGGCGGAAGGTCCTTGATCGCCTTCCTCAGCGTCGACACCTCGATGGTCGCCTGGGAGTCGTCGACCACGACGTCCGCGGTCACGTTCTGCGGGATCAGCTTGAGGGCGTCGGCCATCTCGATGGCCTTCTGCTTGTTCCCGGTCGCCGCGGTCGCCGCGTCGATGTAGGCCTTCCGCAGCTCCTTCATTGCCTCGACGGCCTTCTTGCCCTTGCCGTCTGTTTCGAGGATCGCGTTCACCCGCGCCTGGCCGGAGGTCACGATCTGGTTGAGGTTCCCCAGGTTGTCCCGACCTGCCTGGGTGTGGGTGTCGATGCCCTTGCCCTTGCGCTTGTCGTCGCCGATCGCCTTCTTGGCGTCGTGCACGGTCTGGCGGAAGCCGATCTCGGTGCCCGACACCTTCAGCGCCGCGTTGGCCACCGCCCAGAGCGCCGTCTCGTACTCCTGCAGGGTCGTCGTCGCTTCGCCGGCCGCGTTCGTCTGGTCGGTGAGGTAGGCGGTGATCGTCTTCTGCGCGTCCGCGTTCTTGTCCGCGGCGACCCCAGCCTCCTCGTCGGCCTGCGCCTTCTGAAGGATGCCCCGCTCGGCGTCGGACATGCTGGCCTTCAGGTCGTCGAGGCCCTTCAGCAGCGGCGTGGTGTCCATCGAGCCGCCCAGCTGGGTCCAGAAGTCCTTCTTGGTGTAGGCATCGACTGCGGCGTTCACGCGGTCGACGGCGTCGGCCTCGCCGAGGAGGTAGCCCTGCGCATCGGTGGCGGAGATGCCGACCTTGTTCATCAGGTCGAGCAGTGTGGGCCCGAAACCGAGGAGTGTCTTTGTCGTGGCGAGCTTGTCGTTGATCGCGGCGAGGGTGTTGCCGGTGATGTTGAGCTTTCCGTCGATCACGACGAGGGTCGCGGCGAAGTCGTCGGTGTTCGCGCGGGCCTCGGCGACGTGCTGAGCCCACAGCGTGAACGCGGCCGCCCCGACACCGATCGCCAGCCCGAGCACGCCCGTTGCGGCGCCCGCGGCCCTCGCGGACCCGGTCAGCGCGATCAGCGCGGTCTTGGCCTCGTTGGCGCCAATGACGAGCTTGCCGAGCGCGGCCGCGCCGAGCACACCAAGGCCGCCGGCGCCGGTCAGCGAGGTGACCACCCCGAGTACTCCCGGCGGAATCTGCCCGATCGCGTCGACCGCAGCCTCAGCGAACTGGACCGTGCCGCGCAGCGTCTCGTTGATGCCGGTGCCCGACTGGATCAGCGCGGAGTCGATCGAGCCCGACAGCCGTTCGACGTCGCCCTTCAGGTTGTCCATCCGGGTCGCGGCCGCGGTCGCGGCGTACCCGGCGTCGTTGACCTTGTCGGTCCACTCCTGGATGCCCTTCGCGCCCTGATCGAACAACACCCGCGCCGCGGTGACCTGCTGGTTGCCGAACAGGATGCCGAGGCTCGCGTCCTTCGCCTGGTCAGAGACGCCGCTGTAGGCCTGCTGCAGCTGGCCGGCCACGTTCGCCAGCCCGAGGAACTTGCCATTCGAGTCGTAGAGGGTGATACCGAGCCGCTTGATCTCCTGCGATGCCTGCGCGGAGGGGGAGGTGAGAGCTGCGAGCACGCCGCGGAGGCTCGTGCCGGCCTGGTCCGCCAGGAGACCCTGCGAGGCGAACGCGGCAAGCGCGCCGACCGTCTCCTCAATGGAGACGCCCATCCCGGACGCGACTGGACCGACGTACTTCAGGGCCAACGCCAGATCGGAAACCTCGCCCTGGGCCTTACCTGCGCCGGCGGCGATCAGGTCCGCGACGTGGTTCATCTGGCTGCCCGACATGCCGAACTGGACCAGCGCGGTGGCTGCCACCTCGGCGGCGTCTCCCACCGACAATTCACCGGCCGCGGCCAGGTTCAGGGAGCCCTGCAGCCCGCCGGCGAGGATGTCCTTCGCCGAGACGCCCGCCTTTTCCAGGTTCTCGATGCCCTGGGCGGCCTCCTGCGCGGAGAAGACCGTGTCGGCGCCCAGCTTGATCGCCTCAGCGCGGAGCGCGTCGAGGTTCGCTCGCGCATCCGAACCGGTCGCGGCCACGTGCGACATGGCCTCGTCGAAGTCGGCGTAGCGCTTCACCGCGATCGCGGCGCCGGCCGCCATCAGACCGCCCGCGATCAGCCCCGAGGTGGCGAGCTTGTCGATATCGTCACGGTTCTTCGTGACCCACTTCGACACCGCGGCGGACTTGGTTCCGAGCGCCGTGAACGCGCGATCGAGTAGGGGAACCTTGGCCGCGGTCTTCTCAACGGCCTGCTCCGACTTCTGGCCGGCCTTCTCGATGTCGGTCGCCGTCTGCTTCGCCGCCGCCGACGCCTCCTTGAACCCCTGCTTCAGGCCCGACGCGATCGCGCCGAGACGAATGAAGATCGAGCGATCGCGCACGGCACCTCCTCGTTGGGGTTCAATGGGTGGCTATGGGGAGCGCCGTTCCAACACCCGCACCTGGTGCGGGAAGGAAGATCCTGATCTGGACGTTGGTCGCAGCCGCGGTCATCGCTGTGTTCGTCGTGTGGCAGCAGATGCAGGCGAAGGCCGAGCATGACCGCACGGTCGACGAGTTCTACTGCACGATGTCCGGGGTCGGACCGTTCGATCGGGCGCCCAACAGCGGTAAGTCATGCCTCGACATCAGGCTCGGCCGCTGAACCCCCGACCCACACCACGTAGGGCCTGACGCCGGGTGCCGGCTTCTCGTTGCGGCTGTGCCACAGGTCCAGAGCCTTCTGCTCGTGGTCGACGACTTCTCGGACCTCATACTCGCCTTCGCTGCGCGGGTCGAGCGTGTGCGAGCGGTCGTTCCCGAACGCGGTCGTCGTCTCCTCGAGCTCGGTGAGGGCCAGCGCGAGCGTCCGGTCGCGAGCATCCCAGCGGTCCATCTGGGACGGCGGGACACCCCACGCGCGCGCGGTGCGGAGCCAGCGGACTAGCCCGGGTCGCTCCCTGAGGTGCGCGACGAGAAACCCGGCGGCACCTCCGGCACACCCTCGGACACCTCGTTGATCTTCGCCAGGATCACCTTGATCTGGGGGTCGCCGATCCGCTTCTGCAGGGCGATGACCTGCTCGGCGGTGATGTGTTCGGCGACGATCCTTCCGCCTTGCTCGATCCGAACGACGGAGCGGGCAACCTTCTCCGCGCCCTGCGCCTGCAACGCCGCCATGGTGGCCTGCCGGTGCGCGTCGATCTCGTCGGCGTGCTCCTCCTGCCACCGGTTCAGCTGGGCCTCGTAGGAGGCGTACATGCCGAGGAACGCCTTCGCCTGCAGCTCGGTCGGGTTCGGCTGGACCGAAGGGATCTTCCCGTCGAACTTCGGGCCCGGCTTCACCGGGTGGGCGGCCAGGATCGCGTCCAGGTCGTCCGGGGTGAGGGCACGCAGGTGGAAAGTGGTGCGGGACGCTTCCAGCCTGGCGAGGAGGTCCTCTGCTTCCGCCTCGAGTTCCCCGGTCGGGTCGCTGTCGGTGATCCCTCCCTCGGCCTGCGCGATCGCCTTGACGCGTTCGTAGCGCCGCTGCAGGTCGTCCCATTCGCCCAGAAGGGCAGGGTTCTGCAGGATCTCGACGGAGGCGTGCGCCAGTCCGGCGCCCATCAGCCACTGGTCGAACTCGTCGGCGGTGATGCCCTCGCCCAGGTCGTTGGTGACGGCTGCGGTGTCGGCGGGGTCGGGCTCGGTGGAGTACTCGTTCACGGGTTGGTCCTTTCACGGGTTCACGGGTGGGCACGGGTGGCCGGCGGGGGCGCGACCCGTGAACGCGCCCCCACCGGGGATCGGGATGGGGGTCAGGCGACGCAGGTCACGCCGATCGCCATCTGGCCCTGCTGCTTCAGCGGCACGGTCAGCTTCAGGTAGCCGTCGTTCTGGCCGCCGGTCTGCTTCGGGTTGTCCGCCATCACCAGGAAGACGTCGACCTTGTCGCCGATGGCGAGCGGGGTCGAGGCGGGCTTGCCCAGGCGCCGCACGATCCAGCCGACCTCCCGGGCACCGGTGAAGATGGTCAGCGGGTCGTTCGCCGTCGGGGCGCCGGAGGTGTAGTCGCGGAACAGGACGAGGGTGCCGTCGAAGTTCCCGATCGTGAGCACCACAGCGTTCGTGGTGTCGGTGATGCCCTTCTCGCTGACCGTGTCGGAATCGGTCGGGTTGATGTCGGTCGTCGTGACGACGTAGGGCGACAACGCCTTCACGGTGCCGGCGGACAGCTCGGTGATCTCCGGGGCGTCGGGGGTGGTGAGCCCGGTCGCTCCGGGCACCCACCAGTAGCCGGTGACGTTCAGGTCGACGATGCGTGCCATGTTCAGTTCTCCTTCTTCTCGGCCGCATCGGCCGACTGGGCGGGGCCGGCCGCGGGCGCGGACGGCGGGGTCACGGGTGCGGCCATCCCGTACGGGGTGACCTCGATCGGGGCGAAGGTCTTGTCGATGTGCGGCTTGACCTCGACGGGGCTGAACCCGGGCTTCACCGGGTCGGGCATCTTCGGCATTCGGGCTCCTTGACGGCGTGCGGGACAGCCCGCCGGGACCGACGGGCCGCGATTTCTGGTGGGTCAGGCGGCGGTTGCCACGACCTGGTACCGGTCGACCGCATAGAACGGGTGCCGGTTGGTTTCGGGCAGGGTGACGTCACGATCCGGCTGGACGGTCTGGGAAAGGGTGAGGGCCAGCGTGGTCCGCATCCCGGCGGCGGTGGTGAACGAGGCCCCGTCCAGCACGGGCCGCACCTTCCCGGACAGCACCAGCGCGTTCAACGCCGACGTGTGCGACATCGTGACGCCGAGCAGGTCCGAGAAGTCGGTGTCACTGGCCACGGCGGACTCGATGCCCGGCTGACCCGGGGAGAACCACAACACGACGTACGGGTATGCGGCGCCCGGATCAGCCTCGCCCAGGTACACCACCAGCCCGGCCGCCTCGAGCAGCTGCTTCAGCTTCGCGATGACCTGCTTCACAGCGCACCCGCCAGCAGCTGGACCAGCCACGCCTCGGCCTTGTCGGCCTCGGTTTCGAGCGCGCCGATCGGGTCCGGGACCGTGCCGCCACCCTTCGACGTGCCGAAGTACGCGATGTTCCCGAGGCTGCCCGGGTCGCCCTCACCGTGAGTCGGGCCAACCTCGACCGCCACGGTGTCGTCGCTGATGGCCTCGATGTCGTAGCTGATTCGGTGCGCCGCACCCTTGAAGTGCACGGAGGCAGCCATCTCGTCCCGCATCTGCTTCTTCATGTTCACCCCGGCCTTCGCCAGGATCGGCCGCAGTTCGCCGATAAACGCCACGACGCTCCTGTCGAGATCTGCGGCGAGCTGCACCAGCTCGGAGGCGTCCCATGCGGACCTGGCCATCTAGAGGACCTCCTCCGCCGCGACCCGGTACTGGACCGACACGCTGCCCGCCGGCGCCTCGCCCGAGATCCGGTACCGGCGGCCGGCCAGGCTGGGGTCGTCCGGGTTGGTGTCGACGTTCGCGACGTCGCCCACCTGCATCTGGTATGCGCCGACCGGCAGGTTGATCTGCGGACGCTGAATGGTGGTTGGGCGGCCCGCCACATCGGCGCTGGTGGCGATCTGGCTTGAGCGGACGACGCGTGCCTTGCCCTGGTACACCGGGGTGGTGGTGGGCTGCTCGTAGCCGTCGGCATCGGTCGTTGTGCCGGTGACGCGGACGATGGTGATCGTGGCTCGCATCAGCGACTCGGCCTGCTCACGGAGTTCGGGGAGCGCCTCGGCGACGTCGTCACCAATCATGGCGGGGAGTCCATCCGGGCCGGCCGTCGACGTCGTAGAGCGGCACGGGGTTGGGCCTGTCGGGGGTGTAGGCGAGCGGCACACTGCCCGCGCTGTCAGCGCTGCTGGGGAACAGCAGATCCCACCATTCGTCACGGATCCGGATCTGACCGGTGGAGGATTCGTAGCGGCGCGACACCTGGGAGTCGTCGACCTGCACGGTCACCTGGGTCGCATCGTCAGGCTTGCGGAGACGGTCCGCGACCGCTTCGGTGACGACCATGTCGACGGTCGCCTGGTCGAGCTGGTCGATCGTGGTGCCCTCGCGGATCGCGCGGTTGTTGATGAGGATGCGCGCCTGCGGGATCCACGCGCCGGCCTGGGTCTTCTGCGCGGCGGTGAGGGCGCGGCCCAGAGTGTTCTGGACGCTCTGCCAGGTGACTGCCATGAGCCGCTCCCTCCCCGTCTGTTCCTACTTGGTGGTCCGGCGCTGCCAGGTCTTCGCCGCAGGCTTGGCCGGCCCGGGCCCGGGCTCGGGCCCGGGCGTGGGGTCGTTGCCGTCCTGCTTGCCCTCGTCCGGCTCGGGACTCGCAGGCTCAGGCTCGGCTTCAGCCTTGAGCTCGAGCTCCGGCGCTACCGGGCTTTCGTCCTCCGGCTTCGGCTCAGCCGGTTCCGGCTCGGTCTCCGGCTCGTCGAAGCTGGGGACCTGGCCGTCAGTCCAGGCCTTCGGGTTCGTGATCTGCCGGGCCGCCCAATCCGGCGGGGTGCTGCCCGGCCCGAACGACACCGTGGTGCCGTCCGAGTCGGGCATGTGCACCCACGCGGCCAGGGTCGCGCTCACTTGACGTCGGCCACCATCAGCTTGCGTGCGTCGGACAGGATCGGCATCGCGACCGCGTCGACGAACGTGTACTGGCGGTAGGGCGGACCGTCCTTCTCGACGACACCGACGATGCCGGGCGCCTCCTCGAACGCGAAGTCGACCTCGTTCGAGTCCATGAGCTCGAGCGCGGTCGCGGACACCCCGGAGGCGAGGTAGCCGAGATCGGCCAGGTTCGCCGGCGTGAACACGACCTTGTCGTCGGCGATCACGCGGGTGCTCGTCCCGTCGACGTCGACTACGGTGTCGTACTCGGGCACCAGCGTCGGCAGGCCTTCCGAGCCCAGGAGGTCGTTCAGCTCGGTGCGGGTCACCCGGGTGCGGCCCTGGGTGGCGCCGTACACGGCGTCGATGATCTCCTTGTTCTTCTGCATGAGCCGGATCACGGCGAGCGAGGTCCGCATGTTCGCGGGCCGCACGCCGTTGTTCGCGACGTAGATGTCGCACCAGGCGAGCAGGTTCGTCAGCGGGACGGCGTTCGTGGTGTCGGACCACAGGACACCGGGCGCGACGATCTGGTTGGCCGGCATGCCGAAGTCGGCCTCGGCGTTCTTCAGGCCGCCCTCGTTGATGGTGAGCTTGGCGTCGGTGAGGACGTCGCCCCAGGCCTGCTCGAGGCGCGCGTGGACCTCGCGGGCGAGGTTCTCGGCGTCGTTGTAGATCGAGTTGGCGAGGGCCTGCTGGTTCGTGCCGCCGGTGCGGGCGAACTCCAGCTGGAGCCGCTCGTACTCGCCCATGTTCAGCGAGGACGACAGCGGCGCGAGCCGGACCTTCTTGATGCTGCCGGTGTCTCGGGAGGAGACGTTGATCCGGCCGTCGAAGGTGCGGTACCGGGCGGTCCGGTTGGTGCGGACGATCTCGGCGAAGTCGACCTCGTTCGAGTCGACGGTCTTCGTCGGGAAGGCGGCGGACAGCGTGAACTCCGCGGGGAGCGGGACCTCACGGATGAACGTGGTGAGCTCGACCGGGTCGACCGGGGCGTCGTAGAAGATGGCCATGTCAGTTGTCTCCGATCAGGCGAAGTGGATGAGGGGCAGGTCGGCCTTCGCCGCGGCGTCCAGACGGCCCTCGGTGCCGACAGCAGCCGACGCGAAGGGCAGCTTGGTCTCGGCGACGAAGCCGTGGACGACCTGGGCGCCGCCGACCTTGGTCGAGCCGGTGCGCACGGGCAGCGAGCCGAACAGGATGCCGGTGGCGGTCTCCCGGCCGTCGTTGCCGTCGGGGTCGTAGGGGCCGTACAGGCCGGTCGCGGTGACCAGGCCGATCACGGTGCCGGAGGGGATGTACCCGTTCGGGTAGTGGGTGCCTGCGACGAACTTGGAGATGTCGAGGGTCACGCCCGGGGTCGTGCCAGGCTCGGTGCCGTGCTCCGAGAGGAGCCACGACCTGTTCTCCGACTGGTACTGGGTCGTGACGACGCTGATGTCGGTCATGGATCAGTCCTTCTGGTTGTTCTGGTTGGTCGGTTTGCCGAAGCGGCGCTGTGCCTCAGCCCGGCCCGCTTCGCGCGGATCGGTCTTCGTGCCCCCGCCGCCGCCCTTGCCGGCGGACGGGTCGGGCCGGTAGCCCCGCTTGCCCTTCTT
>DAINOM010000064.1:0-16580 GCA_036735445.1 Propionicimonas sp. | reverse complement strand
CGACGCCGAAGGGACCGTAGTCCCAGGCCGCCCTGGTGCCGCCGTAGATCTCGCCGCACGGGTACACGAACCCCCGCCGCTTGGTCAGGCTGATCACATTCTCCAGGCGGCTGGCCACCATGCACTCCTTGTCGTCGCGACGTGCTGCCCGGCTGGCAGCCCGCCTAGCCTAGCGTCCCGCGCGGCCGGTTCTCGCCGACCGAGTCGGGCTCGGCGTACGCGCTCGGCTCGTCGATCGCCAGGCTCAGCAGCGGGACGAGGACGAGCTTCGCGTCCGTCCCGTTGAACGCCCGCCGGTACGAGCCGACATCGGCCCACCGGCTGACGATCGCCCAGAGTTCCGGCTCGTCCAGGTTCTGCACGAGCCGGACGTCCTCGCACCCCGCGGACGCGCCGAACCGCGCCACCACCGCCTCGGCGCCCACCCGGAATCCCGATGCATCGCCAGGGACGCGGAACCTGCTGATCGCCATCACATCGCAACCCTAAACGGAAAGGGGACGGTTCCGAGATCCGCAGCAATCTCACCGGCTGGCTGCGGACTTCGGAACCGTCCCCCTTTTCTGCCCAGGCCCGGTGGGGAGCGGACCCGCAGGAAGGCCCTACTGGAGGTCGTTCTTGTTGATCAGGCCGGGCTCAATATCGGCCGTGCTGGCCGAGACGTTCGAGACCCCGGTGCGAGGCGCGCTCTCTTCCGCCCGAACCGGTGTGGGGTCCTCGAGCACGTTCGTGTCATCCCTGCGCAGAGCCCGCTGGATCATGCCGATGATGCTCGGCTTGCCCTGCGTCTTGCTCAGCACGTCGAACGCTACGGCGGCCAACAACACCAGGCCCTTGATCACCTGGATCAGGTTCTGGTCCACGCTCATGTTTGCCAGACCGAGGTTCAGCACGCCCATCACGAGGCCACCGATCATCGATCCGATCACGGTCCCGATACCACCGGTCACTGCCGCTCCGCCGATGAACACCGCCGCGATCGCGTCCAGCTCGAAGCCGGTACCATCCTTCGGGTTGGCCGCGTTCAGGTAGGCGGTGTAGACCATGCCGGCGACACCCGCGAGCACAGCCATGTTGATCATCACCATGAAATCGACCCACTTGGTGTTTACGCCAGTCAGCCGGGCGGCGTTCCGGTTGCCGCCCACGGCGTAGATGTGCCTGCCAAACACCGTCTTCTGCGTGATGAAGCTGTAGATGATGACCAGGGCG
Source organism: Propionicimonas sp. (assembly GCA_036735445.1). GTDB lineage: Bacteria > Actinomycetota > Actinomycetes > Propionibacteriales > Propionibacteriaceae > Propionicimonas. The sequence goes on along the minus strand of DAINOM010000064.1, from coordinate 15,368 downwards.
AGCAGGATCAGGCCCACGACCGGGACACCCTTGTACGAGGCCAGCAGCATCGAGAAGATGATGATGACCGCGCTCAGCAGCACCACCTTGGTCGCGGAGGCCGCGACCGAGGGCAGCTTCATGTTGTGCTTCTTCAGGCCGGCCCGACGACGCAACTCCATCCAGATCACCACGCCCACGCCGACGAGAGCAAGCAGCAAAGTGATGTTGTGATAGTTCGTGTTCGGCCCAACGGCCGGCAGATAGCCGTTGGCGATCGCCTGAAACTCCTCAGGCACGGGAATGGACTGGGCGCCGAGGATCATCAGGTCAAGGCCGCGGAACAGCAGCATGCCGGCCAGCGTGACGATGAAGGCCGGGATGCCGACGTACGCAACCCAGAAGCCCTGCCAGATGCCCACGAGGATGCCCATGAAGATGCCCAGCAGGATCGCCATCCACCAGGTCAGGTTCCAGTCCCGCATGGCCAGGGCCACGGTGGCCCCGACGAAGGCACACACCGAACCCACCGACAGGTCGATATGGCCGGCGATGATCACCATCACCATGCCGATCGCGAGGATCAACACGTAGGCGTTCTGGACGAGCAGCAGCGTGATGTTCCGAGGCTGCATGAACAACCCGTTGGTCAGCCAGGTGAACAGGAGCATGAGCAGCACGAGGGCGATCATCATGCCGTACTGGCGAAGGTTCCCCGAGACCTTCAGGCCGCGGCTCCTCGCCTCTGCGACCTCAGCAGGTGCGGCCACTTTCGGTTCGGACATGGTCAGTCTGCCTTTCGTTGAGTCATGTAGCGCATGAGTACTTCCTGGTCGGCCTGCTCCCGGGGCAGGTCAGCGGTGATCACGCCGGCGCTGAGCGTGTAGATGCGGTCGCAGATCCCCAGCAGTTCCGGTAGCTCCGAGGAGATGACAAGAACACCCTTGCCGGCGTCGGCCATCTGGTTGATCAACTCATAGATCTCGTACTTGGCACCGACGTCGATGCCGCGGGTGGGTTCGTCGAGGATCAGGACATCGGGATCTGTGAACAGCCACTTGCCGAGCACGACCTTCTGTTGGTTGCCACCGGACAGCTTGTTGACCCCTTCCTCTACCGTAGGCGTCTTGATCCGCATGCTCCTGCGGTACTTCTCGGCAGCGACGATCTCCTCGTTGTCGTCCACGACTCCGAATCGCTGGATCTTGCGCAGCCCGGCCGAGGTGATCGACTGGCGGATTGTGTCGAGCAGGTTGAGGCCGAGGCTCTTGCGGTCCTCCGTGACGTAGGCGAGACCAGCATTGATGGCCTGCCGGACGCTGCGGATGTGCACCTCGTTGCCGTGCAGGAACAGCTGCCCAGAGAGCTTCTGGCCATAGGTCTGGCCGAAAACGCTGCGGGCGAACTCGGTACGTCCCGCGCCCATCAGACCGGCCAGGCCGACGATCTCGCCTTTGCGGACAGCAAGGCTGGCGTTCTTCACGACGAGCCGTTCGCCGTCCTCCGGATGCGCGACCGTCCACCCCCGAACGTCCATCAGCACCTCCCCGATATGGGGGGTGTGCTCGGGATACCGGTGCTCGAGGTCGCGACCCACCATCCCACGGATGATCCGATCCTCGTTGACCCCCTCGGCATCGATGTCCAGGGTTTCGATGGTCCTGCCGTCACGGATGATCGTGATCGAGTCGGAGATCGCCTCGATCTCGTTCAGCTTGTGGCTGATCATGATGCAGGTGATGCCCTTGCCCTTCAGTTCCTTCAGCAGGCCGAGCAGATGCCTGGAGTCGGCATCGTTCAGGGCGGCGGTGGGCTCGTCCAGGATCAGCAGCTTGACGTCCTTGCCGAGCGCCTTGGCGATCTCGACCAGTTGCTGCTTGCCGATCCCGATGTTCTTGATCTGCACGTCTGGGTCCTCGGCAAGGCCGACGTGGTCCAGCAGTGCACGGGCGCGAGCGTTGGCCTCATTCCAGTCGATGATGCCGCCGCGGGCCCGCTCATTGCCGAGGAACATGTTCTCGGTAATGGTGAGTTCGGGGATCAGCGCCAGTTCCTGGTGGATGATCGCGATCCCGGCGTTCTCGCTCTCGCGGATGGTCTTGAAGCGCACTTCGGTGCCGTCAAAGTAGATGTCGCCGTCGTAGGTGCCGTGCGGGTACACGCCGGACAGTACCTTCATCAGAGTGGACTTGCCGGCACCGTTCTCCCCGCAGATGCTGTGGATCTCGCCACGCTTCACTTCGAGGTTGACGTCCGACAGTGCCTTGACCCCCGGGAATTCCTTCGTGATGTTGTGCATCGACAGAATGGTGTCGACCATGCTTTGGTGCCCCTTAGTCAGTGCCTGAGCAACAGGATCCCCCGCCCGGGGGTACCTGGCTACGGTGACGGACGCGGGATTCCGCGTCCGTCACCGTCGTTGCAGCGGATCCGGAGATCAGCCCTTCATCTCGGCTTCGGTGTAGTACTCCGCCTTGGACAGGACGTCGACGATGTTGGCCTTGTCGACTGAGACCGGCTGCAGAAGCATGGTCGGGACGACCTTGATGCCGTTGTCGTAGGTCTTCTCGTCGTTGACGGTGACCTTGCCACCAGCCAGGACCTCCTGAACCATCGCAGCGGTGGCCTTGGCCAGCTCGCGAGTGTCCTTGAAAATGGTTGAGTACTGCTCGCCGGACAGGATCATCTTGACCGACTCCAGCTCGGCATCCTGACCGGTGACGATCGGCATGTCCTTGTCCTTGCCGTAGCCGTTCGCCTTGAGGGCCGCGATGATGCCGCGGGAGATGCCGTCGTAGGGAGCCAGCACGCCTGCGACGTCCTTGTCCGAGTAGGACTTGGTGAGCAGGTTCTCCATGCGCTTCTTGGCCACACCGGCGTCCCAACGCAGGGTCGTGACCTTGTTGAAGTCGGTCTCGCCCGAGACGATCTTCACGCTGCCGTTGTCGATCTCAGGCTGGAGGACGCTCATCGCACCGTCGAAGAAGAACTTCGCGTTGTTGTCGTCGGCCGAGCCGGCGAACAGCTCGACGTTGTACGGGGCCTTGGCTCCGGAGGCCTTCAGGCCGTCCAGGAGCGAGGTGCCCTGCTGCACGCCGACCTTGAAGTTGTCGAAAGTGGTGTAGTAGCTGACGGCGTCGGTCTCGCGCAGCAGCCGGTCGTAGGCGATGACCGGGATGTTGGCCTCCTTGGCGTCCTTCAGGGCGCCCTTCAGGGCGACACCGTCGATGGCCGCGATGACCAGCAGTTGATTCTGCTTCGTGACCATGTCGGAGACCTGGGTCACCTGAGTCGGGATCTCGTCGTTGGCGTACTGCAGGTTGACGGTGTAGCCGGCCGCCTCAAGCGTCTGCTTGAGGAAGTCGCCGTCCTTGATCCACCGCTCTGAGGTCTTGGTCGGCATGGCAACACCGATCGTGCCCTTCTGTGCGGACGCACCGCTGGAAGCCGGACCGGAGGCCGCTGGCCCCGCGGTGTTCTGGCCGCAGGCGGTCACGGTCAGCGCCAGTGCCGCCGTTGCCGCGATGGCAACCAATTTGCGCATTGCTGCTCTCTCCTTCTTGGATCCCCGCCCCTGCGTGGATCTCCTTGGTTGGAGCCCGACTCCGAGAAGTCCCCGGAGTTGGGCGGTATTCAGTTGTGTGATCGCCGGTCGTTGCGCTAGAAGCCCATCGCCAGCCGGTGGTAGGCGTTGTTCCAGCGCAGCTCCTTGATGAACTGGCCGGTCCTGGTGTCCTCGCCGATCAGGGCGAGTTCGGTGCCGAGCATCTCGGCCAGGTCGGTGAGGTGCTCTGCGGTGAGCGCGGTGGACAGCACCGTGTGGTGCGGCCCGCCGGCGCTCAGCCAGCACTCGGTGGACGTGGTGAAATCGGGCTTGGCCTTCCAGACCGCGCGGGCCACGGGCAGCTTCGGCATGTCGGCCAGCGGCGGGACGACGGTGATCTCGTTCGCGACCATCCGGAACCGGTCGCCGAGGTCGGACAGGCCCAGCACGACACCGTCGCCGGGGGCTGCGTCGAAGACCATCCGGACGGGGTCCTCGCGGCCACCGATGCCCAGCGGGTGGACCTCGATCCGCGGCGTCCCCAACGCGATGGACGGGCTGACCTCCAGCATGTGCGCACCCAGGCTGAGCTCGTTGCCCGGCTCCAGGTGGTAGGTGTAGTCCTCCATGAAGGACGTGCCGCCGGGCAGCCCGGCAGCCATCACGCCCAGCGTGCGGCCGAGCACGGCGGTCTTCCAGTCACCCTCGCCGGCGAAGCCGATGCCCTCGCCCTCCAGCCGCTGCACCCCCAGGCCGGGAAGCTGCCGCAACCCGCCCAGGTCCTCGAAGTTGGTGGTGAACGCGCCGTAGCCGCCGTCCACCACGAACTTCCGCAGCGCCACCTCGATCCGGGCCCCGTAGCGCAGCGACTCGTGCCGGTCCGCACCCGGGTGCAGCTCGGGCGCGACGTCGTAGCGGTCGAGGTACTCGGTGATCAGCGCGTCGACCTCGCTCTCGCCCACCTGGTCGACCACGGCCACGAGGTCGTTCACGCCGTAGGTGTTCACCGACACCCCGAAGCGCCGCTCGGCCTCGACCTTGTCGCCCTCGGTGACCGCGACGTTGCGCATGTTGTCGCCGAAGCGCGCCAGCTTCAGCGTCCGCAGCTCGGCCCGGGCCAGCGCCGCCCGCGCCCACGCACCGACGCGGGCAACCACCCGCGGGTCGGACACGTGGCCGGCGACCGTCTTGCGCGGCACCCCGAGGCGGGTGGCGATGAACGCGAACTCACGGTCGCCGTGCGCGGCCTGGTTCAGGTTCATGAAGTCCATGTCGATGGTCGCCCAGGGCAGGTCCACGTTCACCTGGGTGTGCAGGTGCAGGAACGGCTTGTCGAGGGCGTCCATGCCGCCGATCCACATCTTGGCCGGGCTGAACGTGTGCATCCAGGCGATCACGCCGACGCAGTCGTCGTCGGCGTTCGCGTCCAGCATCACCCGGCGGATCGCGGCGGCGTCGGTCAGGACCGGCTTGGCCACGACCTCGGCCGGGATCTGGTCCGAGGTGGCGAGCACGCCGGACAGCTGCGCGGACTGGTCACGCACCTGGAGGAGCACGTCCTCGCCGTAGAGTCCCTGGCTACCGGTGAGGAACCAGATCTGCTTGCTCATTCAGCACTTCCTTGTCCATAGACGTTCTGATAGCGGTCGTAGAGCCGGTCGATGTCGGCCTGCGGGATCGGGACGGGCTCACCCAGCTGCCGCGCCAGGTGGACGGTGCGGGCGACGTCCTCCACCATCACCGCGGCCTTCACCGCGTCGCGGGCGTCCGTCCCGATGGTGAACGGGCCATGGTTGGCCATCAGCACCGCCCGCGAGCGGGAGTTCCGCAGCGTCTCCACGATCCCTCGGCCGATCGAGTCGTCGCCGATCAGCGCGAACGGACCCACCGGGATGTCGCCGCCGAACTCGTCGCCGATCATTGTCAGCACGCACGGGATGGGCTCCCGCCGCGCCGCCCACGCGGTGGCGTAGTCGGAATGGGTGTGCACCACCCCGCCCACCTCGGGCATGTGGGCGTAGACGTAGGCGTGGGCCGCGGTGTCCGAGGACGGGCTGCGCGTGCCCTCCGCCAAGTTGCCGTCGAGGTCGCAGACCACCATCGCCTCGGGCGTGAGGTCGTCGTAGGACACACCGGACGGCTTGATCACCAGCAGGTCGGCACCGGGTACGCGGGCGGACACGTTGCCGGCGGTCCACACCACCAGCTGGTTCCGCGGCAACTCGGCATGCAGCGCCGCCACCTCGACCTTCAGCGCTTCGACGACGTCACGCAGCTCGTCCGGGATGCCGCTCGCCGTGGGTGCTGCGACCTCGGCTGAGGTTGTGCGGCCACGTCCGTCCGAGCTCTCCACTGTCTCCGTCACCTCGCTGTGAGTCCTGAGTGTTAGCGGCAACATCGACCGCCTGAGCAGGATGTTACCGGTATCACCCGGAACCGCAAGTCACGGCAGATAACAGTTTGATATCGGTAACATCGCCGCCGTGACGGGCGTGCGGCCAACGTCCCGGGCCCGCGCTCAGCGCTCCGGCGAAGACCTGTCCACGTGCACGAGCGAGCGCAGCCCCCGGTCGAGGTGCCAGCCGAGGAAGGCCGCGACCAGCCCGCTCCCCTGCCGGACCGTCGCCTCCGGCACCTCGCGGGTGGCCGGCCAGTTGCCGGCCAGCAGCGCGCCGAGGTAGCCGACGGTCGCGGGCGCCGGGTGGGCGGAACCGGGCGGACGGCAGCGCCGGCACACCATGCCGCCGAGCTGCGGAGAGAACGCCTCGTGCGGGCCGGCCGCACCGCAGCGGGCGCAGTCGGACAGCGTCGGGGCGTAGCCGGCGAGCGCGACGGCCCGCAGCAGGTACGCGTCCATCACCATCGCCGGTGACCGCGGCCCGTCCGACGTGCCGGACGTGAGCGCGTGCAGCGCACCCACCAGCAGCTGGTACTGCTGCAGGGCCGGCTCGCCCTCCTCGGTGACCAGGCGGTCGGCCGTCTCGATCATCACCTGGCCGGTGGTGTAGCGCTCGTAGTCGTGGGCGAGCGGCTCGGAGTAGGGGTGCAGGGTCACCGCCTGGGTGATCACGTCCAGCGTGCGTCCGGTGGCGAACTGCAGGTCGACGTGGCTGAACGGCTCCAGTCGCGCACCGAACTTCGAGGACGTCCGCCGCACCCCCCTGGCGACCGCGCGCACCTTGCCGTGCTGGCGCGAGAGCAGCGTGATGATCCGGTCGGCCTCGCCCAGCTTGTGGGTTCGCAGCACGACCGCCTCGTCACGGTAGGTCGGCACCCGGCCATTCTCCCCCGTCCCTGCCCCGGGACTCGCCAGGCGCCGACGGCGAGCCCGTTGTTAGCGCACACACCGGGCTGCCAGAATGGGCGGCGCTACCGGTCCCACCACGCACGGACCGACCGAGGGAGGATCAACGATGATCGAAGTGACCGCCGCGCGCAGTGCGATCGAGCAGGGGCTGACGGCCCTGGGGATCGAGTTCGGCTCGACCCGGATCAAGGCGGTGCTGACCGGCCCGGACAATGCTCCGCTGGCCACCGGCGGGCACGACTGGGAGAACCAGTTCAGCGATCGGGTGTGGACCTACCCGCTGGATGCGGTGCGCACCGGCCTGCAGGCGGCCTACGCCGCCCTGGCTGCCGAGGTGCGCACCCGGTACGGGGTGGAGCTGCGGACGGTGGGCGCGCTCGGCGTGTCGGCGATGATGCACGGCTACCTGGCGTTCGACGCCTCCGGCGAGCTGCTGGTGCCGTTCCGGACCTGGCGGAACACGATCACGGGCCCGGCCAGCGAGCAGCTGAGCGCCCGGTTCGGCTACCAGATCCCGCAGCGGTGGTCGATCGCCCACCTGTACCAGGCCGTGCTGAACGGCGAGGAGCACGTGGGCCGGATCGCCCACCTCAACACGCTGGCCGGCTACGTGCACTGGCAGCTGACCGGGGAGCGGGTGCTCGGCGTGGGCGACGCGTCCGGGATGTTCCCGATCGACACCACGACCGGCGACTACTCGGCCGGGATGCGCGCCCAGTTCGACGAACTGGTCGCGGACAAGGGCTTCGGCTGGCGGCTGGCCGACCTGCTGCCGGCGGTGCTGCCCGCCGGGGAGGTGGCCGGGCGGCTCACCACGGCCGGCGCGGCCCTGCTCGACCCGTCCGGCACCCTGCAGCCGGGCGTCCCGTTCTGCCCGCCCGAGGGCGACGCGGGCACCGGCATGGTGGCGACCAACTCGGTGGCGCCCCGCACCGGCAACGTCAGCGCGGGCACGTCGATCTTCGCGATGGTGGTGCTGGAGCACGAACTGGGCCGGATGCACCCCGAGCTCGACCTGGTCACCACCCCTGCCGGCGACCTGGTCGCGATGGTGCACTGCAACAACGGCGCCAGCGAGCTCAACACGTGGGCCGGGGTGTTCAGCGAGTTCGCGACCCGGCTCGGCGCCGGCGCGGACGCCGGGACGGTGTTCGAGACGCTGTTCACCGCATCCCTGGACGGCGACGCCGACTGCGGCGGGCTGCTCGCCTACAACTACCTCTCCGGAGAGCACATCACCGGCATGACGGAGGGCCGTCCGCTGTTCGTCCGGACGCCGGACAGCCGGTTCACCCTGGCGAACTTCATGCGCGCCCAGCTGTTCGCCGCCCTGGCCAGCCTGCGGATCGGGCTCGACGTCCTGCTGACCGAGGAGGCCGTCGGCCTGGACTCGCTGTTCGCGCACGGCGGGTTGTTCAAGACCCGCGGTGTCGCCCAGCGCTACCTCGCCGCCGCGGCCGACGCCGCGGTCTCGGTCGGCGACATCGCCGGTGAGGGCGGCGCCTGGGGCATCGCCCTGCTCGCCGCCTACAGCCGGGACCGGGCCGACGGCCAGACCCTGGCCGACTACCTCGCCACCACGGTGTTCGCGGACGCGCAACTGGAGACCGTCCAGCCCGATCCGGCGGACGTGGCCGGTTTCGCCACGTACGTCGAGCGGTTCCGGGCGGCCCTCCCCGTCGAACAGGCCGCGATCGCCCACACGTGACGCCCGCAGGCACTAGTCTCGGCCAATGGGACTCCTGCGGATCACCGTCGACCACACGGTCCGGGTCACGGCCTCCTCGGCCCGGGTGCACATCCGGGTGCGCGGCTCGTCCACGATCTTCGGCGGACTCGCCGGCCGCAAGGCGGCGGAGGTCCGCGACCTCGTCGCCGACCTGGCCGGACGGGGCGTGCCCGAGGACGCGATCGAGGTCACCGGGGTCCACATCGCGACCGGTGACGTCAAGCTGCTGAAGAGCCAGGCCGTCGACATCGCGCTGGTGGTGCGGGCGACCGCCGACCAGCTGCCCGATGTGCTGGGCGCGCTGTCGGAACGGCCCGGGGTGACGGTGGACGAGCTGGAGTGGGTCTACGAGCAGTTCGAGGCCAGCATCCCGGCCACGGCGGAGGCCATGGCGATGGCCCGGCGCAAGGCGGACGCCGTGGCCGCAGCCGCCGGCCTGGAGGTCACCGGGATCGCGAACGCGTCCGACTCCTGGAGCATGCCGACCCCGCGGGTTGAGTTCGCGAGCGACCAGATGATGTTCGCCGCGTCCGCCCGCGCGGCGGCGCCACCGCTGGATCTCGGGCTGGACCTGAACGCCACGACCGAGTTGTCCGTGCACCTCAGCGTCGATTTCGACCTGTCCTCATAGGCTGGACCCATGCACCGAATCTCGACGTTGAGAGTGTCGCCGCTGTGCCTGGGCGGCAACGTGTTCGGCTGGACCGCTGACGCCGCCACCTCCGAGACGATCCTGGACGCCTTCGTCGACGGCGGCGGGAACTTCATCGACACCGCCGACTCCTACTCCACGTGGGTTCCCGGCCATCGCGGCGGCGAGTCCGAGAGCATCATCGGTGGCTGGCTGCGCTCCCGGGCCAACCGGGACCGGGTCGTGCTGGCGACGAAGGTGGCCAAGCACCCCGTGCACCGCGGGCTGCGTCCGGCGAACCTGCGGATCTGCCTGGACGGCTCCCGCCGGCGCCTCGGCATCGACACGATCGACCTGTACTACGCGCACGAGGACGACCCCCACGTGCCGACCGCGGAGTGGCTGGGGGCGTTCGACCAGCTGGTCCGTTCCGGCGCGATCCGGCACTACGGGCTGTCGAACTTCACCCCCGAACGGGTCAGCGAGGTCATCGAGATCGCCACCGCCGAGGGACTCGCCCTCCCGGTGGCGGTGCAGCCGCAGTACAACCTCGTGCACCGCGCGGAGGTCGAGGGTGGCCTGGCCGCGGTGTGCGCCAAGCACCACCTGGCGCTGGTGCCGTTCTACGGGCTGGCGGCCGGCTTCCTCACCGGCAAGTACGCGCGCGGCGAGGCGGTGCACGGCGCGCGCGCCGCCCGCGTCCGCGGCTACGCCACCGACGCCGGTTTCGACGTGGTGGACGCCGTCGTCGCGATCGCGGAGGAGCACGGCGTCGAGCCGGCGACGGTAGCCCTCGCCTGGTTGCGCCACCAGCCGGGCGTGGTCGCGCCGATCGCCTCCGCGACCTCGGTCGAGCAGGTGGCCGCGATCCTGGCCGCCAGCGAGCTGAAGCTCACCCGGGCCCAGACGAACCGGCTGAACAAGGTGTCCGCACCCTTCGCCTGACCCTGGTTCCGGTCGGCACCTTGGTTCCGGTCGGCACCCGCCCCACTCTCCGCTGGGTCCGCGGCCGCTCACGTCCGCCCTCACCGCAAGGTGGACCGAAACCGTCGTAGTCGACGGTTTCGGTCCACCTTGTTGGTCAGAGAGGCGGTGTCGGCCGGGTCAGCCTTCGACCGAGCCCTCGATCTGGGTCGGGCCGCCGCTGTGACTGACGCTGATCTTGCGGGGCTTGGCCTCCTCGGCGACCGGGATCCGCAGGTTGAGCACGCCGTCGTTGTACTCGGCGGCGATCTGGTCCAGCGCGACGCCGTAGCCCAGGGTCAGCTGCCGGGCGAAGGTACCGGCCGGACGCTCGCGCACCAGCCACTTCTGGGTCTCGGTGGTCTCCACGTTGCGCTGCGCGCGGACGGTCAGCGTGCGGTCGTCCACGTCGATGTCGATCGAGGCGGGGTCCACGCCCGGGAGGTCGATCTTCGCGACGAACACGTCTCCGTCGCGGAACAGGTCCATGGGCATGGCGGCGCTGGCCGGCGTCCGGGCGACGTCGGAGAACCAGCGATCCATCTCACGGAAGGGATCAAAGGTCCGTGCCATTTTGGCTCACTCCTATCGCTTGGGTTAGCACTCTCCTTGCTTGAGTGCCAACACCATTCTGCGTCCGATCCCGGCCCGATTCAAGTGGGTTGAGTCTGGTCGACTCAAGTCTGTTTCGCTGTCAGCGGACGGCGTCCCGGCCGCCGCTGGCTAGGCTGCAGCCGTGGCCCCGCAGAAGCAGATCCGACCGCCCACACCGCACCCCTCCGGAGCCCGTCCACCGGAGATCGTGGCGAAGGCGCTCCCCCGCCACGTGGCGATCGTGATGGACGGCAACGGCCGTTGGGCGAAGGCGCGCAACCTGCCCCGGACGGCCGGGCACGCCCGCGGCGAGGACGCCCTGTTCGACGTGATTGAGGGGGCCATCGAGATCGGCATTTCCTACCTGTCCGCGTACGCCTTCTCGACGGAGAACTGGCGCCGCTCGCCGGACGAGGTGCGCTGGCTGATGGGCTTCAACCGGGACGTGATCCACCGCCGCCGCGACCAGCTGGACGCGATGGGCGTCCGGATCCGGTGGGCCGGCCGTACCCCGAAGCTGTGGCGGAGCGTGATCCGGGAGCTTCAGGAGGCCGAACGGCAGAGCGAGGACAACTCCGTGCTGACGCTGCAGTTCTGCGTGAACTACGGCGGCAGGGCCGAGATCGTGGACGCGGCCCGCGCGATCGCCGAGGCGGCGGCACGGGGTGAGCTGGACCCGTCCCGGCTCACCGAGGAGCGGTTCCGTCGCTTCCTGGACGAGCCGGAGGTCCCCGACGTGGACTTGTTCATCCGCTCCTCCGGCGAGCAGCGAACGTCCAACTTCCTGCTGTGGCAGTCGGCCTACGCCGAGATGGTGTTCATGGACCGCCTGTGGCCCGACTTCGACCGGCGCGACCTGTGGCGCGCCGTCGAGCAGTACGCCCACCGCGACCGCCGCTACGGCGGCGCCGTGCCGAACGATGTCGGCTGACCGGCGGAAAACGGGGACAGACCCCTTTTCCGCCACTTGATCGAGGGTGGCGGAAAAGGGGTCTGTCCCCGATTGTCAGTCGGTGCCGAGGTCGAAGGCGCCGCCCTCTTCGGCTTCCGCGATGGCCTCGGGCACCTCGGCGCCCAACTCGGTGATGGCGCCCGCCGCGCCCTGTTCGAGGACGCCCACCAGATGGGAGATCGCGCCGCCGACCACGCCCTGGCTGGCGTACTGCTCCAGCCGGGTGCGGGAGTCCTCGATGTCCAGGTTGCGCATGGTGAGCTGACCGATCCGGTCCAGGGGACCGAAGGCGGCGTCCTCCACCCGCTCCATGCTGAGCCGGTCGGGGTGGTAGCTCAGGCTCGGGCCGTCGGTGTCGAGGATCGAGTAGTCGTCGCCGCGACGCAGCCGCAGCGTGACCGTCCCGGTGACCGCTGCGCCCACCCAGCGCTGGATCGACTCGCGCAGCATCAGCGACTGCGGGTCCAGCCAGCGTCCCTCGTACATCAGCCGGCCGAGCTTGAGGCCGAAGGCACGGTAGTTCTCCAGCGTGTCCTCGTTGTGGATGGCCGAGAGCAGCCGCTCGTAGGCGATGTGCAGCAGGGCCATGCCGGGGGCCTCGTAGATGCCGCGGCTCTTGGCCTCGATGATCCGGTTCTCGATCTGGTCGGACATGCCCAGCCCGTGCCGTCCACCGATCGCGTTGGCCTCGTAGACCAGGTCGACCGCGGTGGCGAAGGTGCGTCCGTTGAGTTCGACCGGCCGTCCCTGCTCGAAGCGGACGGTGATGTCCTCGGTCTCGATCTGGACGGATGGGTCCCAGAACCGGACGCCCATGATCGGCTCGACGATCTCGATGCCGACGTCGAGGTGCTCCAGTTCCTTGGCCTCGTGGGTGGCGCCCCAGATGTTGGCGTCGGTGGAGTAGGCCTTCTCCTTGGAGTCGCGGTAGGGCAGGTCGCGCTCGGTGAGCCACTGGCTCATCTCGGCGCGGCCGCCCAGCTCGGTGACGAATGCCTCGTCCAGCCACGGCTTGTAGATCCGCAGTTTCGGGTTGGCCAGCAGTCCGTAGCGGTAGAAGCGCTCGATGTCGTTGCCCTTGTAGGTGGAACCGTCGCCCCATACCCAGACGTCGTCGTCCCGCATCGCCCGGACCAGCAGGGTGCCGGTCACCGCCCGTCCGATCGGGGTGGTGTTGAAGTAGGTCCTGCCGCCGGTGCGGATGTGGAACGCGCCGCAGGTCAGCGCGACGAGGCCCTCCTCGACCATCAGCTCACGACAGTCGACCATCCGGGAGAGTTCGGCACCGTACTCGAGTGCCCGCCCCGGGACGGAGTCGATGTCCGGCTCGTCGTACTGGCCGAGGTTGCCGGTGTAGGTGCAGGGGACGGCCCCCTTCTCGCGCATCCACGCGACGGCGACGGACGTGTCCAGTCCGCCGGAGAAGGCGAGGCCGACGCGTTCGCCGACGGGGAGTTCGGTGAGGACCTTGGGCATGGACGGATCCTATCGGCCCGGCGTGTACACCCTCCCCGACGCGGTCCGACGTGGGCGCCGGAGTCACTCGCCCCAGGCCGACACCTCGGGATACAGGAACATCTCGTCCGAGCTCGGTGGCGAGATCAGCACCCAGCGCCGCTCCGCCGACGCCAGGAGAGTCGGCTCCAGCCCGCTGGTCTCCATGACCTTGACCACCCCGTCCCAGGTCGCCGGCCACACCAACCACTCCAGGTCGGACACCGGCAGCAGCGACACCTCGTCCGCACTGTTCGGCATGAGGGGTGTGATCTCACCAGCCCAGCCGGTCCACCACCCCGCCAGCAGTGGCTCGTCGATGGAGCCGAGGGCATCCAGCAGTAGCCGGTAGTCATCGACGAACGCGCGCCCGGTCGCCCTGCTGATCCGGATCGAGCGACGCAACTCTCCCGGTCCGGCGCCTGCCCAGAGCGCAGTCCCCAGGCGGTTCGCTACCGACATCGGCATTCCTTCCCGCCACTGGTGTCCGTCCACGACCAGTAGAGCCGATCACCAGCCACCACCGCCACCTCCGCCCGCGCCGCCACCGGCCCCGCAGTTGATGAACACGACGTTCCCACGCTTCCACGGCTTGTGCCTGCCGAATCCGAACAGGCGTGTCTCGGTCGCATAGAAGGCGGACACGCACCGATAGGTGGCCCGGCTGATCCGGATCAGGTCCTTCCCCGGGCGCAGCACCTTCCGCTTGGTCGTCACCGCCGCCCAGTGGTCGCCCGTCCACCGGACCAGCCTGACGTCCAGGTGCAGATCCGGCACCGGCCTGCCCTTGCACCAGAGGATGCGACCGATCGCGTTGATCGTCAGCGGGAAGTGCCCGGAGTGGTGCGGGTTGTCCTGCCTCACCCGGCAGGTCGCAACGACCTCTGCCCGCGCCTCCGTCGGCGCGAAGAGGGTGCCGCTGACGACGAGCCCCACGGCCGTCAACACGATCGCCAGCAGGCGAGAGAGGCCGCGAGTCGGCGACAGCGGTCTGCGGAGTGATGACTGTTCCATGCCCTACACCTTTGGCAAGAGGGCTCGGAAACGGTCACCCGTCCACAGGGCCTCCTCCGCGACGCGAGTTGTCCACAAGCTCAGCGCGCGACGGGGTCGGCGAGCACCTCCTCGATCACGCGCAGCGGCAGGGCCGAGGCCGCGGGATCGTCGGTCACGCCGATCAGGGCCTTCCAGAGGGCCCAGCCACGGGCGCGGGACCACGTGCCGGTGTCGAGGTCGACGGTCTCGGCGAAGGCCGTGCGCGCCGGGCCGGTGAGGAACGTCCACGCGATGACCAGGTCACAGGCGGGATCGCCCACTCCGCTCGTGCCGAAATCGATCACCGCCGCCAGCTCGCCGCCGTTCACCAGCAGGTTGCCGACGGCGACATCCCCGTGGAACCACACCGGCGGAGCAGCCCATGAACTGGCCAGCGCCTCGTCCCACACGACGGACGCTGCAGCGGCATCGACCCGGCCGGCGAGACTCCCGAGACAACGACGGGTCTCGTCGTCGTAGTGGTCCGGCGAGCAGCCCCGATAGAAGCTGTGCTCGCCGGCGGGAGGCCCGCCGACCGGATCGACGCCCCACAGCGCCCGCAGGAAGCCCGCCAGGCGCTCGGCGAACGCAACCGGGTCGGCCACCGTGGCGGACGACGCCGGCTCGCCCGGCAGCCAGCGCCGCACCGACCACGGCAGCGGGAACGCCGCGGACGGACGTCCGGCGAACACCGGTTCCGGCACCGGAAGCGGCAGCTGCGGTGCCAGTACCGGCAACCACCGGTCCTCCTTCGCCACCGCCGCCGCGTAGCGCTGGTGGGACGGCAGGCGGACGGTGAGGTCATCGCCGAGCCGGTAGGTGCGGTTGTCCCAGCCGTCCACCGGCACCGGTTCGACCGGCAGGTCGGCCCACTGTGGCGCCTGCTCGGCCAGCAGCCGGCGGACCATTGCAGCGGTGATGCCGCCGCGGCCGTCCCGGTCAGCCACAGAGCCTCCGCGGATCCCGGCGTTCGCCGGGATGACGGTCGTGGCGACGGGCTGGTGTCAAGGACGAGCCTCGGCCGGGACCGTCTCGGCGGCCGCGCGCCGGGCGTCCCGGTCCAGGGCGCCCACGACGGCCCGGAGCGACGCCGTCACGATCGACTCGTGCAGGCCGACGCCCCACAGCACGTGCGCGTCC
>DAINOM010000063.1:0-16745 GCA_036735445.1 Propionicimonas sp. | reverse complement strand
GCACGCGCCGCGTTGTGCGTGCATGAGACATTGAGTCCTCGCTTCTCAAATGTGTCCCCCGCCTTGGGGACCTCTGCAAGCACTCTAGGCACGGGATCGCCCTCATGGGCAGCACCTTTCCCGGATTGTTATTGAAATCCACCGGACTGATCAGCCGGATGTGGGATCTGAATCGGTTCAGTTGTGTTTCAACGATTCAGCGATCTAGGTAAAACGACTGACCTTCGAGTACTTCCCACACCGGCTCGAGGCTGGAGAGACGTCAGCGACCGCGGAGGATGGAGCGGACGATCAGGACGAAGGTGATCGCCCCGCCGGCCGCGGCGGCCAGCAGCGCCACCCGGTCGGTGCGCAGGCTGCCCCGCTCGTCCACCACCTGGGCGCGGACCTGCTCGAAGCTGCCCTGGGCGAAGGTCCGGGCGTCCGCGACGGTGTTGGCGACGATCGCCTTGGGGTGCACCTGGCTGATCAGGCCTTCCACGCTCGAGGCGAGCCGGCGGCGGGCGGCGTCGATCTCGGCCTCGATCTCCTCGCGCGTGCGGACTGCCTCTGCCATAGCTCCTCCAAGCTCACCGGCCGCTGGGTCGCTGCCCAGCCTATGCCAGCGACCGCTCTGCGGAGGAGGAACGGCGACGCCCGCGCCAGAGGTGAACGGGCAGCGCGACGGCGGCGGCGAGCACGCAGACTCCGAGCGGGACGGTGAGTCCGGTCAGCGTGCCGATCCGGTTCGCGTCCTGGTACGGGACGAGCCCCAGGGCGGCCAGGTCACCCCACGGCGCGGCGATCCTCGATCCCACGGTGAGCGCCGTGACCTGGACCAGCGAGACCCAGGCAGGACGGACGGCGAGCACCGCGATCGGCAGGGCCGCGTACCACGGCCAGTAGGTCGGGCTCACCGCGAGGACGGCGAGCGCGATCGCCGCGCATCCGGCCAGCCACGCGCCCGCGGTACGTCCCCAGCTCGCCGCGAGCACCACGAGGAGGACGACCCCGGCGAGCACGAGCTGGGGCACGAGCGACGACTGGACCGCGTACGGGTCGGCGTACGGGTCGGACCAGGGCGCGGTCAACCAGCCGGCCGGCGAGTCCGTGGGAGCCACCGTCGTGCTGGCGCGGAGGCCGGCCAGCGTGTCCCACCCGGTCCACCACCGCTGCCACAGCAGCCAGGCGAGGCCGACGGACGCCAGGAGGCCGACGCCGACGCCGAGCCAGGTCCGCCGGACCGGACGCCCCGACCTCAACAGCATCACCAGCACGGCGAGCCCGAGAGCGGCCGGCGTGTACTTGGTCAGGCTCGCGAGGGCCAGGGTCACCACTGCTGTCACCGCCCAGCCCCGCAGCGCCGCGAGGAGTGCACACGCGGTGAGGAAGACCGGCACCGCGTCGTTGTGACCCTCGACGGCGAACTCGACCACGGCGACGGGGTTGAGCAGCCAGGCGGTCGCGGCGAGCGGGCCCAGACCCGCCCGCACCTGCTCGGCGATGAAGAACGCGAGGACCCCGGTACCGATGCTCGCCGCCGTCACCACCACCTTGAGCAGGAGCGCCGCGCGGCCCACGTCGTCCGCCGACACCGCCACGGAAAGGCTCTCCAGGTGTGTCCAGAACGGCCCGTACGGGGTCTCGGGGTGCACCGGCATCCAGCCCAGGTCGAGCAGTACCGGTCCGATCGGGGCCCCCGCGACCTGGGCGGCTGCCACCTGGTACGGGCTGGAGAACGGCTGGTTGGCGAGATAGCCGTGCGCGACATAGGAGTAGAGGTCGATCGACAGGCCCGGCCGGGTGGGCAACAGGACGAGCTGCCCGACCGCGGCGGCACAGGCGGCCAGGAGGCCGACCAGGCGGGTGCCGAAGCGAACCGTCACGAGCACGGCGAGGTACAGCGCGACGACTCCCGCAACCAGCGGCCAGTAGCGGTCGAGGCTCGCCTGCGCCGCGGTCAGGTCCACGCCGGGCCGGGGATAGCCGGTGGGATCGGGGGACGGCAGGCCGTTCTCGAACAACTCCTGCTGCACCGCCAACAGGGATCGGTACGTCAGGGCGGTACCTGCGAGAAGCACCACCAGGACGCCGACCGCGACCAATCGCCGCCGCGCGCCCGGCGCCGTCCGTCCGTTCGGAAGCGGCGGCTCCGGGCCTCCGGAGCGAGGCACCTCCCCCACCGCCTCAGGCTAGCGATGCGCGATCGGTGAACGTCAAGCGGCGTGGGGGGCGGGATTCTCCGGCCCCTCCCGGTCCGGGGGTGGCACTAGGGTGGCGCCATGGCCCGACTCCAACCCGGTGACACCGCCCCAGCCTTCACACTCCCGGACGCGGAAGGGCGTCCGGTCTCCCTGTCGGACTTCGCCGGCACCCGTGCGATCGTCTACTTCTTCCCCGCCGCACTGACGCCGGGCTGCTCGCTCGAGGCGATGGACTTCGACGCCGCCATGGGCGACCTGGACGCCGCGGGCTACCGGGTCGTGGGCATCTCACCCGACGGCACCCAGAAGCTGGCGCGGTTCGCCGAGCGGGACGGCCTGCGCTTCCCGTTGCTGTCCGATCCCGGGCGCGAGGTACTCGAGGCCTACGACGCCTTCGGCTCGAAGATGCTCTACGGCAAGCTCGTCGAGGGCGTGATCCGCTCGACGTTCATCGTGGACGTGGACGACGAGGGCGCCGGCACGGTCGCTGTCGCGCAGTACAACGTGCGGGCCACCGGCCACGTCGCGAAGCTGCGCCGCGAACTGGGGGTGTAGGGCTACCCGGGGGCTGCCGAACGAGCAGGGACGGTTCTCTACTCGGTCCACTTTCCCCCAACCATCGGTTGAGAGTGGACTGAGAGAGGAACCGTCCCCACACTGGACGGATGGCACGGGTATTCATCACCGGCTCGGCCCAGGGGCTGGGTCGCGGGGCCGCGGCGGAGTTGCTGGACGCCGGCCACCGGGTCATCGTCCACGCCCGTGGCCGGGAGCGGCTGGACGCGCTGTCGGACCTCACGTCCCGCGGGGCGGAGGTCGTGGTCGGCGACCTCTCCGACGCCGCGCAGACCAGGGACGTGGCGGAGCAGGTCAACCGGCTCGGGCCGGTCGATGCGGTCATCCACAACGCCGGCGTGATCTCCGGGCCGGCGCTGGTGGCCGTGAACGTCGTCGCGCCCTACCTGCTCACCGCGCTGGTCGCGCGCCCGTCCCGGCTCGTCTACCTCAGCAGCGGCATGCACCGGGGCGGACGGCCGCGGCTCGACGTGCTCGACGGCACCGCCACCTACTCCGACACCAAACTGCTGGTCACCACGCTGGCCGCCGCCGTCGCGCGCCTGTGGCCGGAGGTGCTCAGCAACGCCGTCGACCCCGGCTGGGTGCCGACCCGGATGGGCGGACCGGGAGCACCGGACGACCTTCGCCTCGGCCACCTGACCCAGACCTGGCTGGCCACCGGCACCGACCCGGAGGCGCTCACGACCGGCGGCTACTGGCACCACCGGCGGCGTGCGAAGCCGCACCCGTCCGTCCACGACCAGCCGTTCCAGGACGAACTCCTCGACCGCCTCGTCCGGCTCACCGGCACTCGGCTCGGCTGACCGCGGCCGCCGGGAGCTGGCTGGTGAACGGTAAAGGGACCTGCCCCCTTTCGGTTCAGGAGGGCTGGACGAGTGGGGCGGCGACCTCGAGCTGGCCGTGCTCGATGAGCCAGCGCACTCCCGCCAGGACGGCCTCCTCCGGCTCGTACCGCGGGGTATAGCCCAGGCGCGCCCGGGCCTTCCCGATGCTGAAGCAATGGTCGCGGACGAGGTGGTTCCAGCTGGCGTCGTAGGCGTCCTCGCTGGTGATGCGGCGGAACTCGTCCCATGTCACCATGCGCAGGTTCGCCGTCCGGCCGAACCAGGCCGCGCCGATCTCGGCAAGACCCCGGACGTTCAGGGCAGTGGCCGCGGTGACGGTGAAGTCCTCCCCGGCGGCGGCGTCGCGGTGCGCGATGGCCAGTTCGAAGGCCTGCGCGACGTCGTCGGCGTGGACGTGGTGCATGAACTCGGCGCCGATCCCGGGGATGTCCAGTGGCTCACCGGCCGACAGCTTCCACCAGACGGACGGGTCGACGTTCCCCAGCGGCCCGATCGGGTGCCAGCCCGGACCGGAGATGTGTCCCGGGTGCAGTGAGGTCGTGACGAGCCCGCCGGACGCCGACTCGGCCTTCAGCATCCGCGCGATGGCGGCCTTCTGGACGCCGTACTCCCCGAAGGGCGCGGTGTCGTCGTCCTCGGTGATCGGCGCCTTGCGGCTGGGGCCGTGGCGCCAGATCGAGCCGCAGGACAGCAGGTGGCCGACCTCGCCGCGCAACCGCTCGACCAGCGCGGTCGCCGACTCGAGCGTGAAGCAGATCAGGTCCACCACGACGTCCGGCGCCAACTCCGCGACCCGACCCGGGAAAGTGCCGGCAGCGTCCTCGGCGACGCGGTCGGCGCTCACGTGTCGCACCTGCTCCCACGTCGGGTCGCCGACGTAGCTGGAACGCTCGCCCCGGCTGATGTTGATCACCTCGTGGCCGGCCCGCACCAGTCGCGGGACCAGGAAGGTGCCGATATGGCCGCTGCCACCCACCACGACGATTCGCATGCCGGTTGTTCCTTCCGTACGTACGCTGCTGGGGCCATGGCCCGTCCGCCACCCGCGAGTGCGGCGGCGAGGTCGTGCGCCATGGGCTCAGGCTAGCGATGCGCGGTGCCGGCGAGGCGCGCACAGACGAACGCGTCGTGGGTGCCGGCCAGCACCCACGACGCGCCCGGCGAGGGGACTACCTGCCCGTCCTGGTGCCGGTCAGGCCGAGGGCACGACGGATGGTCGTGTTCAGGTCGGTCTGGTCGGTCAGTCCCACGATGTTCGCCGCGCCCGGACCGTAGCCGGCGATTCGCAGCTGGCTGCCGGTGTGCTGCATGGAGCTGCCCTTGGCGGCGGTGGCGTAGTTGATGGTCATCGGCGCGTTGTCGGCCGTGAGCAGGTTCACGGTGATGCCCGGGGTGACCGAGCCGGCCTCCACGATCTGGCTGGTGTGGGCGTGGTCGGCGGTCACGAACACCGAGGTGTTGCCGTCCCGCTTGGCGAACTCGAGCGCCTTCTGGACGGCCTCGTCGAGGTCGACGGTCTCGCCGATCTGGCCACAGGCGTTCGCGGCGTGGTCCTGCTTGTCGATGCTCGCGCCCTCGACCTGCAGGAAGAAGCCCTTGCTGCTGCGCTTGGTGTCCAGCAGCGAAATGGCCTTGCTGGTCAGCTCGGCGAGAGTCGGCTGCGCCGCTGACCGATCGGGGTTCGGGGTGCACCGCGCCGGGTCGGCCTTGCCGCCGTTGGCCGTGGCTTCCGGTCCGACCCAGCGGACCGCCATGTTGCCGGGAGCGAACAGGCCGAGCAGGGGCCTGGCCTGGTCGGCCCTGGTCACCTTCTGCAGCCCGGCCTTGTCGTTGACCAGCTGGTAGCCACGTTCGATCGCCTGCTGCGTGAGGGTCTTCCCCGCGTACCGTCCGGCGGTGGCCACCTGGTCGAAGGTGGCCGCTCCGCCGCCGAGGGTCACGTCCGCGCGGGTGGCGATGATCTGCTCGGTGATCGAGCCGGCGCCGCCGTTCTCGAGGGCGTTGGTGGGGCAGGTCGACAGCGTCTGGGTCGGGCCGTAGCACGACCGCGAGGTGACGTGGGCGGCGAGCACGGCGGGCGTGGCGTCCTGGATCTCGGCGGTGCTCACGTTGCCCGTGCGCAGTCCGGCGGCCTTGGCCGCCTCCAGCAGCGTCTGGTGCGGCTTGCCGGTGATGTCCACCGAGATCGCGCCGTCGTAGCTCTTGGTGCCGGTGGCCCAGGCCGTCCCGGTCGCCGCCGAGTCGGGGTCGTAGTCGGGCTTGCCGTCCTTGGTCAGCGAGTAGGTCGTGTACTGGCCGGTCAGCGGCAGCGCGTCGATGCCGGCGAACCGGCCGGCGGCCCCCTTGGCGTAGTTGCGGGCGATCGTGATCTCCGAGTCGCCCATCCCGTCGCCGATGAGCAGGATCACATTCCTCGCCCGGCCGCCCTCGACGGCCTGGCGCACCGCCTTGGTGCGGTCGCCGGAGTTGCGGTTGGCCGCGCCGGGCAGGCTGAGGTTCAGCGACGGGACGGCACTGGCCATCGTGCCGGCGGCCACTGTGACGGCCAGCCCGGCCAGGCCGATCCGGGCCGCGCGGCGCTTGGTGGTTGATCGCATGGGGCTTCCTTTCTGAGGATCTTCGGGTTCACCTCAGCAGGCCCTGGCCAACGCCCCTGGTCCCTGGAGTGGCCAGTCGGTGACGCGCGCCTGAACGGTGCCGCCCCCGGCTCCGGACCCGGGCGTGCGGACTCGCGTTGTCAGGCGGCGTCGTGACGAGGGATTTCGATCCGAAGGCGGCTGACGAAGTCGAGCAGTCGCGGCACCGTGCTGGCATAGCTGTGCCCGGTGGGCGTGGTCGTGACCACCGTTCCGTCCGGCTGGGTGCCGGCTCGCCAGCCGGCTGACTCCTTGATCTGGTTGCACCGTTCGCAGAGCCCTTGTCCGTTGTCGACGCTCGTCGGCCCGCCGCGCTGACGAGGGACGACGTGGTCGGCGTGGCGGACGGGCGCGCCACACCAGGGGGTCCGGCACAGCTGGTCCCGCACCAGCAGGAAGCGGCGCAGCGGTTCCGGGAACAGCCGGCGCTTGGACTCCATGGCCACCAGTTCGCCGGTGTCCGGGTCGGCGTAGAGCCGTCGCAGCCAGATCTCGGTCTCGGGGTTCAGCCGGGCCAGCACGGAGCGGACGACCGGCTCAGGCAGCGGACCGTAGCCGACGATGTCGGCCGGGGCGGTGCCGCCGTGGAGCAGGGTCGTGTCGCTCATCACCAGTTGGATCTCCACGGGCGTCTGGCCAGCCTCGCGTCCGGTGACCCGGGCCACCAGCGTGTCTGCCATCACCTGACCGCGGCCGCGGCCGTCACCGTCCGCACGGGCGGTGTCCGCGGCCTTGGTGAGCGCGGCGTACACGGCAACGCCTTCGGCCACAGGCAGCACGGCGGACACGATGGCCATCGTGTCGGGCGCGGGACGGATCGACACCCGCCGGTCCTGCTCGGCCCGAGCGGCGCGGTTCACGATCGAGCGGGGGTCGAGGGTGTAGCCGATCCGCCGCGCGGTGGCGGCGACCTGACGATCGGACATGGACTCCAGATCCGGAGCCATCCGGCGATCGACCTCCCGTCGCTCGTCCCGGGTCAGGCAGGCCGTCTCACGGCACACCAGAGTGGCTCGCCACTCACTGATCCGGCCACGGGCCAGCGCGGCCATGGTGTGCGGCAACTCGCCGACCAGTGCCTCAGCCAGACCCATCAGTCGATCGCCCCGGTGCGGCGACTCCCGACGGGCCAGCGCCACCTGGGCAGCCACTCCCCGACCGCGCTTCGCGGCGGGCACTCCGCGGGCCGCTTCGGCGTCGACCACGGAGCGCTTGAGTGCCACGGCCTCACGGGCCTGGGCTGCGCACAGCGCGCCCTTCACGTCCTCCATCAGCCGGATCCGGTCGATCCGCTCAGCGTCCGTCGCGTCTTCGGCGAGCGTGAGCAGCGCGTCCACCCATCCGGCCAGATCGGCCGTCGTGATCGCCTGCTCCCCCATCACCCAAAGATATCAGAACATATGTACGATTACAAGCTGTCTACCTCATTTTGACAAGGAAATCTTCTGATCTCGCCTGCGTATCCGACTCTCCGATCAGCTTATCCTCCGGGTCCGACACCCGCTCGGCTCAGCTGCCTGCCATCACTTCAGTTGGGTGGGATGTGGAGGACGCGTGCGGTCTTGGTGGTGATCACCAGTTGGTAGATCTGGCCGTCGTCGGTGATCACGACGGTGCGGTTGGATGTCTGGATGTAGCCCTCGTGGAGGGTGTAGGTATGGGCAAGGGTGCCGCTGGTGGTGAACTGGTAGATGTAGCCCCAGTTCGGGCCCACGCCGTCCGCCACCTCGTAATAGACGTAGCCGCCGTGTCGGGCCATGAGCGTGGCGGTGGCCTCGGTGTCGCGAGTGCGGATCCTGGCGGTGAAGCCGGGGTCCATGATCACGACAGTCTTGCCCTCGTTGTCGGTGTCGGGATCCGTGGGGGCGACGCCGGCGCCTTCGAGCAGGACCGGAGGTCCCTCGAAGGGCACGGCGAACAGGCCTGTGTCGGTGCGTTGGAGCAGACCGCCGTCCCACTGGACGTAGTCGGGGTCGGGGGCGGTGCCGAGATTGCTCTCGGTGTCGGGGGGCAGGGTGACCCGCCTGACCTGGGTCAGTCGGTCGGCGCCCTCCTTCAGGAGGTACTCGGCGGCCTCCTCGCCGAGGGTCCAGTACCGGTCGCCTTCGACGCGCAGGTCGATACAGCAGTCGTTGGGTGACTGGAGCGTGCGGACCTTGTGACCGTCGCGGTAGATGACCAGGCGAGGCCTGTCGGGGAGCTCGTTGTCGATCACGACCTTGTCTCTGAAGACGGAAAAGGTCACCGGGCCGTGCAGCTCGCCGCCGCCAGGGTTGTACTCGATCAGGGACGGGTCGTTCACCACCACTTCCGCTGCGGCGGGTTTGGTCGGGGGCAGGTCGCGCACGATCACGATGGGTACCGTGGCGGTCGAGGCCGTGCTGGTCGGTGAAGCACTGGGGGATGCCGGGCCGGTGGCCGACGGGCTCGGCGCCCGGGTGCCGGCGGTGCACCCGGTGAAGGAAAGCACGCCGGCCAGCAGCATCGCGGGCACACGGATTGATCGGAGATGGTTCATCAGTCGTTGAGTCCTCGGGGATCGAAGTTGCGGTACCGGCCCCAGTGCCACCCGCTGTACGCGCCTGGTGGCCGATTCCTGATTACCACGCGGTCATTCGTCGCGGCGGTGGTCGTGGATTCGGCGATTCGCCACTTCCCATGCTTGGCAGGGCCGAGATAGATCACGACATGTCCGGGATGCTGGATGATGTCACCGGGTTTTCTATTCTTCTTCTTGATTGACTTGAAGTATGACGAGCCGATCAGGCTGTTGGCTTTGATTTTTGGTAAGGAGAACGAGATCGAGACGAGGCCTGAGCAGTCGACACCTGTGGTCCCGGAAACATATTGCCCCGCGGCATCAGACGTGTTCCCGGTGTACCAGCCATTCTTTACCTTAGTGTCGAAAGAGCCCCCCAGGGCAGCCGTGGCATCCATGCCGCCATAAGCATAGGGAACACCTTTGACCTTCCCTGAGCCTTCAGCCGTATCGGATTCATCGATGTCGCGCAGGTATCGGGGCTGCTTGACCAGAGCCGGCTTATGGTCTCCGTTGGTCGAGCTCGTGTAGGTCCACTTGTGGGTGGCCATCTCATCGGTAGCGATTTCTACTTGGAGCAGGGAGACGGGGTGCGGTTTGTCGGCGGTGGATACATCGTCTGAATCTGAGGTCGTGGAGTTGTCGTAGTCAGTGGCCTCGACGAATCCCCCTGCAGTGTCGGGCGTGAGTTGGAGGACTTGCGCCGTGTTGCCTGTGGTGCGGAGTTGGTACACCCTTCCTTGGTTGATCTGGATTTCCCGGCTGGGAGACGAGGAGTCCGAGGGAAGCATGGTGTAGGTCGCGGCGGGTGTGGTGCCGTTGGTGAACTTGTACACGTAGGAGACGTGGGTGGCGGTTCCAGAAGTGTTGTCGTAGCTGGCCGTGACCAGATAGAACGACGACTGTGCGTCCGCGTAGATTCGCTCGACGCTATCCGGTTCGTAAAGCAGGCTGATCCGCTTCTGAACACCGGTATCGGTGGTGATGATGTAGCCGGTATCGGAGCTTTGGACGGTCTCGCTCATTCCCGTTTGGGATGACGCGTTGCTGTCGACCAGCTTCGTTGTGCCGTCCTCATAGACCGCGACCAACGCTCCGTTGACCAGGTCGATACGCACGGGCGTTACGTCCGCCTTGAGCGCCTTTACCTCGGTCGTGGTGCCTGTCGTAACGGTTCCCTCCGCCCAGGTCTCCTCCTCGACAGATAGCTGTGTGGCCTCTCCCATGGTCTGGAGTGCGGCTCCGCTGAGGTTGATCCGCTGGACGCGGTTCTCGAGGTCGAGCATCACCAGCCCGGAGGAGGTCGCCGCCAGGTCGATCGGATAGAGATCGCCCGTGGGCACAGCCCGGCTGAACACGCCGTTGTTATAGATCCGGATCGTGTTGTTCACTTGATCGGCAAGGTATGCGACTGTCCCGTCGACCGCGAAGGTCAGAGGCGTCAACGGCTCCTCATCGGCTTGCAGCTCGACCGACGCCTGATCAGAGACCATCACTTGCGGGCTCCTAGAGCCTCCCGGCAGCGAAGCGTCAGCCGCCAGAGTCACGGTGAGATAGGGGGTCTGGGCAGCCGAAACGCAGCTGGTGTGGGTCGGGTCCGGATTGACTGAGCAGAAGCGGCGCTCGTAGCTCACGTTGGATGCCGTTGTTGGCGAACCCACCGTTGCTTGGACCGTCAGCCCACGCCTTGACGATCTTGGTGATGTCTGCCGAGACGTACCCATTGGCGGTCCCGCAGCCCTCCCCGCCCACGTTCTTGGTCAGTGTGCTGGAGGTTCCGGTGGTGGTCATCGCGGTCGGCTTGTTGGAGTACACCGTAGTCGCATCGCTCCAGGCGTCCCGCAGGGGATGGATGTTCATCGTCCGCGACGAGCACGACCCGGCCGCGTACTGGAACAGGTACATGCTTGCCGAAGTGACGGCCCGACCTGAGATCCTGGTGTTGGGCCATTGCACGTAGCTGATCGTTGGGTTCGAGTTCGATGAACCATCCAACCGGCCCACCATGAGCCGGTAGCCGTTTTCGATCGACGTTGTGGACTGGCGGACCCAGGTGTCTTGTGACGGTGACATCGGCGAAAGGTCGGGGTCGACCACGATCGGGTATTCGACCTCTGGGTCGTTCACCAGTTCGGTAGGAGTCGTCAAGGTCACATGCTGATCGGTCCGTTCCCCTTTAGTGGCTGTCCGGTCGAGGTCCACCTCGACCGGCACCACCTCGACCGGGTCACCGAATTGGTCTCGGCGGGCGTCCCACGCCAGCAGTGTTGCGGTATGTCCGGCGGTGCTATCTCCGTCGGTGAAGACCAGTTGACCGGTGGCGGTCTGGGACAGATCCACACCCTCAGTGCGCACCTGCACCGTAAACTCCGGCGCCACCGCTTCAGGCGTATTGATCCGGATCCGGGTCGAAACACCCGACCCCGTCGCCGTCACCAACAAGTCCACCCCATCAGCCACCGCATAAACCGCCGTCGCGCCCTCCACGTGCGGTTCCGGCAAAGCCTTTGGCCACGACCAGACAGTGGAACCGCCACCGGGCAGATCCAGCCGAGCGAACTCCTTCGCCCCACCCCCGTCAATCACGACCGGGGACGAGGACGCCTTCGGCACGAAGCCGCCGCCAGATCGCGGCGTCAAGGCGTAGTCCACATCCACCCAGTTGCCGTCATCGTTCTTCACCCACACCGCAGCCGCGTGAGCCTCTTGGGTCACTGAACCGTCCGGGTGCACGATTGCCCGGACGCTCTCCGAACGCTGGGACAGATCCTCCACATCAACACCCGAACCATGCGACACAGACAAGGCCCTAATCAAGCTCGGCTCGTCAGCGAACCGTCGCCATCAGAGTCGCTAGCGGTGACCCCAACGTTCGGCGGCGTAGGAGTGGGTGTTTCAGCAAGGGCCGGCGGCCCGGCGGTCACACACAAGACGACCGACAAGGCCGCCGCGACCGGCCATGAGAACTTGGATGGAGCGCAACCGACACGTGATGAAGAGGGCGCGTGAGACATCGACAAGACAGCCTTTCCCTTCGCGGGAGAGCGGGCGATCGAACGCCTGGACGCCGCCGAAGATGGGTAACATTGGGTAGTTTCTATCACTTGGCGGACGCACCTGCAGCCGAACCTCGAAATTCCAGAAACCGGGTCCCACCTACTTCCGAACCCAAGAGACCGTCCTTCCACCGCACGAACTCCGATCCGTACGGCTTAGCCGTGGCCATAGGCGCCAGTTGCGCCGCAGTCCTTACTCTCATGGCTGCACGGGCCGATGAACATAAAGCCTTATCAAACGCGATCAATGAGTACCGGAGAAGGGACTTGAACCCTCACGCCCGAAGGCACAGGAACCTAAATCCTGCGTGTCTGCCAGTTCCACCACTCCGGCTGGCGCGCCGAGTCTACTGTGCCGGGACAGCGGACCGGCCGGATTGGCCGGGCAGAACCTGCCGTCCGCCCAAGCCCTCAACGGGCGAGCTAGCCTGAACAGATGTCAGCGCAGACAGATTCCGTCCTCACCATGGCCGTGATGGGCCGCTCACGCAAGGAGAACGAGCGGCGCCTTGCGCTGCACCCCAAGCACCTCGAGCGGATCCCGGACGAACTCCGGCCGCGGGTGTTCCTCGAAAACGGCTATGCCGCGCAGTTCGGCATCCCGGACGCGCAGTTGGCGCCCTGGGTGGGCGGCTTCGCGTCCCACGACGAACTCATCGAGCGTTGCGACATCGTGCTCCAGCCCAAACCCGTGCTCTCCGATCTCGCCGAGCTGCGCCCGCACCAGGTGTTCTGGGGTTGGCCGCACTGCGTGCAGGACTCGGAGCTGACCCAGGTCGCCATCGACCGCCGGCTCACCGTGATCGCGTTCGAGGCGATGAACCACTGGACCACGGACGGCGCCTTCTCGCTGCACGTGTTCCACAAGAACAACGAGCTGGCCGGCTACTGCTCGGTGCTGCACGCCCTCGGGCTGTGCGGCCTGACCGGGCACTACGGGCGCAGGAAGAGCGCCGTGGTCATCGGCTTCGGAGCCACGGCCCGCGGAGCCGTCACCGCGCTCAACGGCATGGGCTTCCACGATGTCGACGTTCTCACCCACCGCGAGGTGGCTGCCGTGGCCGCACCTATCCCGTCCGTCCGGATGGTGCACTTCGAGCACGGCGTCGGCGACACCGACCCCGGGCAGGCGGTCGTCGACGACGAGCTGGTGTCGCTGCCGTCCTTCCTCGCCGCGCACGACATCATCGTCAACTGCGTGCTGCAGGACCCGACCTCGCCGATGCTCTTCCTCACCGAGTCCGACCTCGGCCGGCTCGCCCGCGACACCCTCGTCATCGATGTTTCCTGCGACGCCGGAATGGGTTTCAGCTGGGCACGTCCGACCACCTTCGACGACCCGCTGCTCGTCGTGGAAGGCGTGCGCTACTACGCCGTCGATCACAGCCCGTCCCACCTGTGGGCGGCCGCCACCTGGGAGAACAGCGAGGCCCTGCTGCCGTTCCTGCCGGTCGTCCTCGGCGGCCCGGACGCCTGGGACGCCCACCCCACCATCGGCCGCGGCATCGAGGTGCGGGACGGGGTCGTGCAGAACCCGACCATCCTCTCCTTCCAGGGACGCCACTCCGGCTACCCCCACGACGTGCTGGCCAGCTGAAGCGGCGGCCTTTCGTGACGCGAGGGCCCTTCGTGATGGTCGCAGAGCGACCTCCTCAGGGAGCGGAGGACTGGTCAGGGGGCGCGAGGTCGGGGTCGTCCGCGGCGAAGGTGCGGACGGGGCCAGGGCCGGTGGCGGCGGTCTCGAACCGGACGGTGACCCGGCCGAGGCCGGAGCCCCAGACCCAGCCCTGACCGTAGCGGGTGTGCACGACGTCGCTGCCGGGCAGCCAGCCGGTCGGACGCCTGGTCAGCGGGGCCTCCGCCTCCTCGACCACGCGTCCCGTCCGGCTCACCTCCAGGTCGAACAGCGGCTCCTGCGCGACCTGCACGAGGCCCGAGACCCCCACGCCCAGCAACCGGACGCCCTGGCGAGTGTCCAGCCCGTCCAGCAGGTCGCGGGCCACCCTCGAGACCACCTCGACCCGGTCCGTGGCACCGTCGAGCGTGCGGGACCGGCTGACCGACGAGAAGTCCGGCCAACGCACCTTCACGGTCACGGTCCTGGCGAACAACTCCGCCTTCGCCAGGCGCCGCGCCACCTGCGCGGCGTGCCGGTCGGCGATCCCGCCAAGGACGGTCGCGTCGGAGATGTCGTGCTCGAACGTGTCCTCGACCGAGATCGACTTCGTCTCGCGCTCGGCCTCCACCGGACGGTCGTCCTCCGCCCACGCCAACGCCCGCAGGTGCTCGCCCGCGGACTTGCCCAGTTCGCGGACCAATTCTGCGGCCGAGAGCCGCTGCAGGTCGGCCACCGTCTGCACGCCGAGCCGGGCCAGCCGGTCCATCGTGGCCGGACCGACGCCAGGGATCGCCCGCGCGGGCAGCGGCGCGACCGTCGCGACCTCCGTGCCCGGCGCGACCAGGCGGACGCCGTCCGGCTTCGCCAGCTCGCTGGCCACCTTGGCGATGAACTTCGAACTACCGAGGCCCACCGATGCGGTCAGTCCGTCGGTCGCCTGCGTGAGCCGGGCGCGCAGGTCCGCGGCCAGCGCAAGCAGCGCGGGCTCGTCCAGCCCTCGCTCGGGCCCGGCAGCGAGATCGACGAACGCCTCGTCCAGGCTCAGCGGTTCGACCAGCGGCGACAGCTCCCGGAGTAGGCCCATCACGATGCCGCTGGCCTGGCGATAGGCGTCGAACCGGCCGGCGAGGAACGCCGCGTGGGGACACCGCCGCCTCGCCTCGCTCATCGCCATCGCCGAACCCACGCCGTAGCGGCGGGCCTCGTACGACGCCGTGGACACCACCCCACGCAGGCCGATGCCGCCCACGATCACCGGCTTGCCCCGCAGCGACGGCTTGTCGCGCTGCTCCACCGCTGCGAAGAACGCGTCCAGGTCGAGGTGCATGATCGATGCCTGCGAACGCACCGCTACTCCAGCGAGTCGAGGTACGCGCGGCCGCGCGGCGACAGCCGGTAGCCGACGCGGAGGCTCTCGGTCAGTCCGAGGGCCTTCAGCCGACGGATGTCCGCCTTCATCGGCGCCACCTCGCGACCCAGGAGCGCGGCCAGCTCGGTGGAGATCACGCCCGGGTGGTCGCGGATCCACTCCAGGATCGGACGGGTCCACGGCCCGGTGCGCCTGCCCGCGTCGAGCTTCGCGACCGCCGCGGTGATCCCCGCGAGCTCCTCGGCGTCGGGCACCTGGCCGCGCAGGGAGATCCGTGGGTCCTCCCCGACCCAGGACAGTCGGACGCGGTAGACGTGGTCGCCGCCCTTGCTGGCGCGGGGGCCGGCCCTTCGTGACGGTCGCAGAGCGACCTCCTCAGGGAGCGGTGGAGCGGGAGGCCACAGAGCGACCTCCTCAGGGAGCGGTCCACCGGCGGTCCCTGAGGAGCCGGCGGCGAGGTACGAGCCGGCGGCGTCACGAAGGGCCCCTGCGGGATCTGGCCACAGCTGGCGGCGGAGCGCGGTGA
This sequence comes from Propionicimonas sp., assembly GCA_036735445.1. GTDB lineage: Bacteria > Actinomycetota > Actinomycetes > Propionibacteriales > Propionibacteriaceae > Propionicimonas. Next base: position 1,394 of record DAINOM010000063.1, on the reverse strand, counting down.
GGCTCGCGAAACCGGCGGAGCGGGCGTCGGCCTCGGTGAGGTCGGCCGGATCGAGCACCTCATCCACGGCGTCGAACCGGACGATGCCCGCGCTGGTCAGCTGGGTGCCGCCCGCCTTCACGCGGGGCTGCTCCCAGCGGCGGAACGCCAGGGTGATCGTGCCGTCGCGCACGCCCTGGGCGATCCGGTTCGGCAGCAGCATCAGCGCCGCCGGTAGTGGACGAAGTCGAAGCCGTCCCGGGCGTCCCGTTCGACCTCCACCCACTCGGCGGGATCGATCCGGGGGAAGCGCACCGCGCCCTCGGCCGCCTGGTGCACCTCGGTGAGGTCGAGGTCGGTGACGTAGGGCCACGCCTGTTCGTACACCGAGCCCCCGCCCGCGATGTACACCTCGTCGTCGATGCCCCGGGCGAGCTGGAGCGCGTCGTCGAAGGACGCGACGGCGTGGCCGGTGCGCTGGGGCCCTTCGTCAGGCTCAGGGAGCGGGGACGAGGCAGGGAGCGGGGACGGCTCGGGGAGCGGGGACGGCTCGGGGAGCGGGGACGGCTCGGGGAGCGTCACCGACTCCGGGTGACTGGTGATCACAATGGTGGTGCGGCCGGGCAGCCACCGTCCGATCGCCTCGTGGGTGCGCCGGCCCATGATCAGCGGGTGCCCGAGCGTCACGCGCTTGAAGCGCGCCCAGTCCTCGGCGATCTCGAACGGCTGGCGATCCCCGTCCCCGATCACTCCGTTGGCCGCGACGATGGCGATGGCGATGACCGGCATGAGCCCTCCTCAGACCGCGATCGGGGCCTTGATGCCCGGGTGCGGGTCGTAGTCGACCACCTCGATGTCGGACAGCTCGAACGCGTCGATCTCGGTGACCGCGGGGTTGAGCACGAGCCGGGGCAGCGGACGCGGCTCCCGGCCGAGCTGCAGCCGGGCCTGGTCGAGGTGGTTCGAGTACAGGTGTGCGTCGCCGAGGGTGTGCACGAAGTCACCCACGCCCAGCCCGGTCACCTGGGCGATCAGGTGCGTCAGCAGTGCGTAGGACGCGATGTTGAACGGCACGCCGAGGAAGATGTCCGCCGAGCGCTGGTACAACTGGCAGCTCAACTTGCCGTCCGCGACGTAGAACTGGAAGAACGCGTGGCACGGCGGCAGCGCCATCTCGCGCAACTGGCCGACGTTCCAGGCGCTGACGATGTGCCGGCGGCTGTCCGGGTTGCTGCGGATCGACTCGATCACGCCCTGGATCTGGTCGACATGGCCGCCGCCCGGCGTCGGCCAGGACCGCCACTGGTAGCCGTAGATCGGACCGAGGTCACCGTTCGCGTCAGCCCACTCGTCCCAGATCGTGATGCCGTTCTCGTGCAGCCAGCCGACGTTCGTCGAGCCCCGCAGGAACCACA
>DAINOM010000062.1:0-16812 GCA_036735445.1 Propionicimonas sp. | reverse complement strand
TCACGCACTCGACCGGCTCGTCACCGCGACAGATGGTGTACACCTGATTGCCGGCGTTCGCGATGCTGGACAGCAGCAGGCCGACGGTCACGTCCGCCTCGACGGTCATCAGCGCGACGTCCTTCTTGCCCACGAGGGACGCGTACGCGATCTGCGCGGCGATCTCGGGCACACCGGACACCTCGAGCACGATGTCCACGGGCAGCCGCGGCATCAGCAGGCCGTCGTTGATCACGACCGCCTTGCCGGCCTCGACGAGTTCCGCGGCCCGCTCGACGTCGGTCTCGACCGTGACGTCGGCGCGTCCGGCCTTGGTGAGCGCCTCGACGCCCCGCTCGACGGCGATGTCGGCGACGGCCGAGACCTCCATGCCCTTGGCCCGCTCGATCTGGGCGATCAGACCGCTGCCCATCTGGCCGGCACCGACCACGCCGACGCGTACCGGGTGGCCGACCTCGCGCTGCCGCTCGAGGAGCCGCTGGGTGTAACTCATCTCAATTCCTCTCGTACTCTCAACTGGGACTGCTCTGCGCCCGGGGGATCCGGATCCGGCCCCTGGACGGTGCCTGTGGGGAGTTGGTCGCGGGCTTGGCGCCCGGGAGCATGCCCAGCGCGCTCTCGACCGCGCGCTGCAGGTGCTTGTGGTCACCGGTGCGTTCGGCCACGGTGGCGACCGGCCCGGCGAGCTGGGGTGCGGGGCGCAGCCTGCTGAAGATGGTGGCGCCGACCATGGCCCTGGCCTCGACGATCTGGTCGGTGGCGGGATCGACCAGCAGCACGACCACGGCCCCGCTGAGTCGACCCTTGGCGCGGCCGCTGACCAGGCGAAGCTGGCGGCCGGCGTTCACCCGCGCCATCTCGTTGACGACCCTGATGTAGGCGCGGTGTTGCCACAGCGACAGCACGATGCTGGCGACCATGGCACCGAGCAGGAGGAGCGCGAACTCCCAGCCCATGTCAGCCCTCCGGGTTGCGATGGACGGCGATCTGGTCGCCGACCGCGGGAATGGGGACGTCTCCGGACGCCTTCACGGCGCCCGGCAGGAGGTCGGCGTCGCCGACGTTGAGGTACACCACGATGTGGCCCAGCTGACGGAAGTTGTCGTTCGCCATCGAACCGACCTCCTCGATCGTCATCGGGGTGTCGCCGATCCACAGCTGGTCGCCGACCTGGATCGGCTGGAAGTCTGACTCAGGGCCGCAGTGCACGAGGCTGACCTCGGCGAGCGCGTCGGGGACCGGCTGGGCGAAGAAGATGAACACTCCCGCCTCGAACAGCTCCGCCGCGTCCTGCCCGATGTGGACGACCGAGGATCGCCAGATGGCCTGGGTCATGAAGGCTTGTCCTTTCGTACGGTGCCCTGGCGAGCCGGATCGGCCCGCCAGGGCACCGGGTTGGGGAATCAGATGAGAAGGAAGGATGCCAGGTAGGCGATGACCACCGAGACCGGCGAGGTGATCTGCCGGGAGAACAGCACGGCGGGCACGCCGACCGCGACGGTCTCGGGCTCGGCCTCGCCCAGGGACAGGCCCACCGGGACGAAGTCACAGCCGACCTGGCCGTCGATCGCGAACAGCGTCGGCAGCGCGTACTGCACCGGCAGGGCACCGCTGGCGATCTGGGTACCCATCAGCACACCGATCACCTGTGCGATCGCCGCGCCCGGTCCGAGGATCGGGGACAGGAACGGCAGGCCGACGATGATGCCGAGCAGGATCAGCCCGAAGGGGTTCCCCGCCAGCGGGGTGACGGCCTGGGCGATCCAGTTCGACAACCCGGTGTACGTGACGATGCCGATCAGCAGCGACACGTACGCCATGAACGGGATGATCGTGTTCAGCGTCAGCTTCAGCGCCTGCCGGCCCGAGGACAGCAGGGTGTTGATGAAGTAGCCGATCGCGTTGCCGAACTTGACCACGAAGCCCATGAAGCCCTTGGCCTCGACGGCAGCCACCCGGGGTGCACCCCCGGACTGCACCGCCGACACCGCCGCCGCCGTGGTGTCGCCCAGCGGGACGGCACCCTCTTCGGCGAGCGACACCTCGTTCGGCGTCACCGCGGAGACGAAGATGTCGTCGGTGATGAACTGCGCCAGCGGCCCACCCGGCTCGCCCGGGTAGATGTCGACGGTCGGGATCCGCTTCTTCGGGTAGACGCCGATCCGGGCCGTGCCGCCACAGTTGATCACCGCGCACAGCACCTGGGCGTCGGGGATGTTGTTGACGAAACCGTCCACGGCCTCGGCGCCGGACAGCTCGGCGATCTTCGCCGCGACCGGATGGATGCCGCCACCGGTCACCGACAGCACCACGTTCTTCTCGTCCGTCGGCTGCAGGGTCAGCCCGCTGCCCCAGCCGCCCCGGCCCTTCACGATCTTCACAGCCTGGTAGCTCACAGCACACCTCCCTCGGTCTTCGCACCCTGGATCTGGCCGGCCTCGTACATCTCGTCGAACCGCTTGAAGGTCTCCTGGTGACCACCGCGGTTGATCAGGATCCGGGTGATCCACTGGGTCAGGTAGCCCCGGATGATGATCACGATGATGCCGACGATGAAGTACAGGACGGCGAGCCGCGCGTACTTGTCCGGCGCGATCTGCTGGATGCCGGCCGCCACACCCGTCCACACGAACAGCTCACCCGCGTTCGCGTGCGGGAAGAACGCCGTGACCGGGTGCACGAACGACACCGCGGAGTCGTAGAACGCCGGCTTGTACTTCTCCGGCAGGAACCGCCCGAAGGTGTAGGCCATCGGGTTGGTGAGGATGATCACCGCGATGATCGGCATGATCGAGTAGCGGGTGATCGCGTACTTGCCGGCCCACTGCACGGCCCGGGTGACCCGCTCCTCACCGATCCACGTCGTCACCGCGTACATCGCGGTGAGCAGCACGATCAGCAGCGGCAGGATGCCGGTGATCAGGCCCATGAGGCTCGTCGCCGCTGCATTGAACAAGCCGATGAAGTGTTCGGCGAACCACGTGATTGCGTCCATCTACCGGTTCCCTCCTGACAACGGCGCCGCCACCGGCGCAACCGAGCCCACGACCAGCGCCGCGAGCGAAACTGATGGCATCAGCAACTCCTTTGTTCTGGTTTGCACCATTGTGCACATTCTTTCGGACATATGTGCACCGATGGGAAGCTAAGCACACTCTGGAACGGCATGCAAGAGGTGGTCCGCCAATCCGGGTCGCGCCGCGGCGACTCCGCCTGAACGACTCCGCACGTCCCCGCGGAGGCCCGCGGGCGGGTACGACAAAGCCGCCCCCGCTACGGCGGAGGCGGCTTCAGCGTGAACTCAGGAGGCGAGGACCTCGTCCAGCAGAACCTCTGCACGATCCTCGGCGACCTTCTCTGCGAGCGCGAGCTCGGAGACCAGGATCTGCCGCGCCTTGGCGAGCATGCGCTTCTCGCCTGCGGACAGGCCGCGCTCCTTCTCCCGACGCCACAGGTCACGGACGACCTCCGCGACCTTCAGGACGTTTCCGGAGTGCAGCTTCTCGAGGTTGGCCTTGTACCGGCGCGACCAGTTCGTCGGCTCCTCGGCGTGGGGCGCACGCAGAACGGTGAAGACCCGTTCCAGCCCGTCCGCGTCCACGACATCCCGAACGCCGACCAGATCGAGGTTGCACGCCGGCACCCGCACCACCAAGTCGTTCTGACCGACGATGCGCAGCACAAGATAGAGCTTGTCCTCGCCTTTGATCGTTCGGGTTTCCAGGGCTTCGATCACTGCCGCGCCATGATTGGGGTAGACCACCGTTTCACCGACTGTGAACGTCATATAGCTTCGACCACCTTTCCCGGCTGTCCAGTCTAGCACAGCGCGCCGTAAGGTTCCTCTGTCTCTCCTAGCCAGAGCCGGTTTATGGGGTTGACAGGACGTAGATTGTGTGCCTGACGGCCGGGGCTTCGACAGGACTCCTTGCCAGAAGCACGTCCTGACAATTGGGGCGGACGGCCGCCCCCGCACACCGGGGACAGGTCCCAGGTGGTGCGGTGATCGCGGGTGGTCGCAGCGCTCAGGCGACGGCCACGACCTCCTTCTTCGGCCAGATCGTCTTGGCGGCGATCACGGCCGCCGCGGCGACGGCGACGCCCGCGGCCAGGCTGGCCAGGAAGCCGAAGATGGCTGCCGGCAGCGGCTGGAACGCGAACAGGACGAAGATGCCGCCGTGCGGTGCCCGCAGGCCGACGCTGAGAGCCATGCTCAGCGCGCCGGTCACCGCGCCGCCCAGCATCATGGACGGGATCACCCGCAGCGGGTCAGCAGCGGCGAACGGGATCGCGCCCTCGGAGATGAAGGACGCACCCAGCAGCCAGGCGGCCGTGCCGTTCTCGCGCTCCACCTCGGTGAACAGCTTCTTCCGCACGACGGTGGCCAGGGCCATCGCCAGCGGCGGCACCATGCCGGCGGCCATCACGGCGGCCATCACGTTGAAGTTCGCTGCGGTCGCGGCGGACAGGCCGGCCGTGGCGAACAGGTAGGCCGCCTTGTTGACCGGGCCGCCCAGGTCGAAGCACATCATCAGGCCGAGGACGATGCCCAGGGCCACCGCCGAGCCGCCGGACATGCCGCTCAGGCCGTCCTGCATGGCCTGGGTGAGGCTGGCGAGCGGCTTGCCGAGCAGGAAGTACATCACGCCGCCGACCACGAAGGTGACCACGAGCGGGATGATCACCACGGGCATCAGGCCGGCCAGCCAGCGCTTGACCTTGAAGCTGGAGATCCACAGCGCGAGCACACCGGCGAGGAGGCCCGTGACCAGGCCGCCGAGGAAGCCGGCGCCGAGGGTGACCGAGATCGCGCCGCCGACGAAACCGGGGGCGATGCCGGGACGGCCGGCGAGGGCGTAGGCGATGTACCCCGACAGCGCCGGGACCAGGAAGCCGAAGGCCGCACCGCCGATGGCGAAGAGGATGGCGCCCAGGTAGTCCACCCCTGCGCCCCAGCCCACGGCCTGCGCCAGCGTCCCGATGGACTGGCCGGCGTCGATGCCCGCCTGGCACGCGTCCGCCCCCAGCCAGGCCAGTTGGGCACAGGCCCGCGCACCGTTCACGCCGGGAACGAGCGCGATGTCGAAGCCACCGAACAGGAAGCCGAGGGCGATCAGCAGACCGCCTGCCGCGACGAACGGGATCATGTAGGACACACCGGTCATCAGCGCCTGCTGGACCCGCTTGCCCACGCTCAGCTGCGAGCCGCCGGCCGCACCGGCAGCCGCGGCGCCGGACGCGCTGCCGGCCACCTTGCGGGCGCTCGGGTTGTCGGCCGCGACGAGGGCCTCGGCGACCAGCTTGCCGGGCTCGTTGATGGCCCGCTTCACACTGGCCTCGACCACGGGCAGGCCGGCGAACCGCTCCCGCTCACGGACGGGGACGTCGGCGGCGAAGATGGCGGCGTCGGCCCGTCCGATCAGTTCGGGGGCGAGCCAGTCGATCTTGCCCGAGCCCTGCGGCTCGACCACCAGCTCGATGCCCGCGGCCTTGCCCGCCTGCTCGAGCCCGTCCGCCGCCATGAAGGTGTGCGCGATGCCGGTCGGGCAGGAGGTGACCGCGACGATCAGCTTCCTGGCGCTCGCCGGGGCGACCGGCTCGGCAGCGGCGGCGACCGGCGCGGCGGCCGGCTCCGGCTCGTCCGGCGCGGTCGCCTGGTTCACCAGCGCGACGATCTCCTCCGGCGTCTTCGCCGAGCGCAGGCCCTCCAGGAACTCCGCCCGCATCAGCGAGCGGGCGAGCATCGCCAGCAGGGTGAGGTGGGCGTCGTCCGAGCCCTCGGACGCGGCGATCATGAAGCAGACGTCGGCGGGTCCGTCGGCCGCGCCGAAGTCGACCTTCGGGGACAGCCGGGCGAAGGCCAGCGTGTTGGTGTTCACCGCGGCGGAGCGGCAGTGCGGGATCGCGATGCCGCCGCCGAGCCCGGTGACGGCCTTCTCCTCGCGGGCGAGCGCGTCAGCGGCCAGTCCGGCCTCCTCCGCGCGTCCGGTCTTGGCGACCAGCGCCGCGAGGTTGTTGATGACCTCGGTCTTGGTGCTGCCCAGGTCCGCGTCCAGCAGGACGAGGTCGGGCGTGATGAGCGGTTCGGACAACGGAGTTCCTTCTCTCGTGGGTCGGGTGAGTGGACGGACGGGACGGGTGCCGGCGGTCAGGACTCGAGCGGCACGACGGTGACGGCGGCGGTGTTCAGTTGTTCGGGATGCGGCAGTGCCGTCCCCGCGAGGGAGGCGGCGGCCGAACCGTAGGCGACGGCGAGCCGGAGCCGGTCGGGGGCCGCCAGTTCCCGGGTGTGGGCGAGCACGTAGCCGGAGACGGAGGAGTCGCCCGCGCCGACCGTGCTGCGGACGGTGACCGGCGGCGGGCTGGCGTGCCAGGCGCCCTCCGCGGTGACGAGGACCGCCCCGGCGCCGCCGAGGGTGGCCATCACGGCCCCGACGCCGCGGTCCACCAGCGTGCGGGCCGCGGCCACGCAGGCGCTGGGGTCGCCGCCGGCGGCCGCGGCCTCCAGCGACTCCGCGTCCACGCCGGTGAGTTGGGCGAGTTCCTCGGAGTTGGGCTTGAGCAGGTCGGGGGCCGCGTCCGGGAACTCGGCGGCGAGGGCGAGCAGCGGCGCGTCCGAGGTGTCGACAGCGATCCGGCAGCCCCACGGGCGCAGCGCCTTGACCAGGTTCGCGTACCAGTCCTCGGGGACTCCCGGCGGCAGCGAGCCGGACAGCACCACCCAGTCGGCGCGCTCGGACTCCAGCACCAGCAGGTTGGCCAGCCGCTCGACGGTCTCGGCGTCCAGGCTGGGGCCGGGCTCGTTGATCTTGGTGGTGGTCCCGTCGGCCTCGGTGAGGGTGAGGTTGGTGCGGACGGGCTCGGCCAGCGGGACCGTCCGGTACGGGACGCGCAGGGCGTCGAGGCCGCGCAGGATCAGGTCGTCGGGTGCCGCCGGGAGGATCGCCCGCACGGGGTGGCCGGCGTCGTGCACGACCCGGGCCACGTTGATGCCCTTGCCGCCCGGCTCGACGGTGACCGACCCGACCCGGTGGACGTCGCCGCGGGTGAGCGGGCGGTCGAGGGTGGCGGTGCGGTCGAGCGACGGGTTCGCGGTGAGGGTGACGATCATGCGACGACGACCTCGATTCCCGCGCCGGTGAGTTCGGCGCGATCGTGGGCGGAGATGCCGACGTCGGTGATCAGCACGTCGACGTCGGTGAGGGATGCGAAGGTGACCAGCAGTTCCACGCCGATCTTGGAGGAGTCGGCGAGCACGACCACCCGCCGGGCGGACGCGACCATGGCCTCCTTGACCGCGGCCTCGTCCGGGTCGGGGGTGGAGAAGCCGTGGCCGACCGACACCCCGTTGGTGCCGACGAAGGCGACGTCGCAGCGCATCCGGCCGAGCGCCGCGACGGTCTCGCCGCCGACGGTGGCCTGGGTGATGCCACGGACGCGCCCGCCGAGCAGGTGCACCTGGGTGCCGCCGTTCGCGGCGGCGAGCTGGGCGGCGACGGGGACGGAGTTGGTGACGACGGTGGTCAGTGCGCCGGGCGCCACGCTCGCGGCGAGCCGGGCGATGGTCGTGCCCGCGTCGAGGATCACGGTCGAGCCGGCGGGCGGCAGGTAGGCCTGGGCGGCCTCCGCGATGCGGGTCTTCTGGGCGACGAACGCCGGTTCGCGCTCGGTGAGCGCGGTCTCGACCAGGGCCACGTTCTCCGCCACCACCGCGCCGCCGTGGACCCGCCGCAGGATGCCGCGCTTGTCCAGCACGTCGAGGTCGCGGCGGATGGTCTCCGTGGTGACGTCGAACCGGGTGGCCAGGTCGGCGACCGAGACCCGGTCGTAGCGCAGGGCGAGATTGACGATGGTGCGGTGCCGCTCCTCTGCGTACATCGGTGCCCTTTCAGCCAACTGCTGTGTTGTTATCTCTTGTTTTATCTGGTTTTACCTGTGATTGTCAAGAGTCCGTGGAGAACTGGTGTGGGATCAGTTTGCTTCCGAAGCGCCCGCCGCGTCCCCCGCGTCCCCCGCCCGCCGCGTCCCCGTCCCCCATCGCAGAAGCTGCCGAAAGTCGCCGAAGCTGCCGAAGGTTCGGCAGCCAGGGCAACCTTCGGCAGCTTCAGGAAAGAGGGGGGGCGGGTGGGGCGGGTGGGACGGCCGGTGGGACGGCCGGCGTGGGCGGGTGGCGGGGGCGGGTGGCGGGGGCGGGTGGGGCCGCGGCGGGAGCGGGTGGGACGGAGAACGAGGGCTACTCGCCGTAGGTGTCCTCGTCGGAGAACAGGCCGGAGACGCTCTCGCCGCAGTTGATCCGATGGACGGCCTCGGCGAACAGCGGCGCGACGGAGACCGTCGTCAGCCGCTCCAGGCCCGCCGGCGCAGGGACGGTGTCGGTCGCGACGATCTCCACGATGTCGGGGACGGCGTTGAGCCGCTCGACGGCCTTGCCGGTGAACAGGCCGTGGGTGGTGGCGATCGAGATGGAGTTCACGTGGTAGCGCCGGACGGTCTCGATCAGCTCCACGACCGAGCCGGCGGTGGCGATCTCGTCGTCGAGGATGATCACGTCCTTGCCGCCGACCTTGCCGACGATCGCGTCGATCACGACCTTGTCGTCGGCCTGCCTGCGCTTCGACCCGGCCGCCATGCCCACCCCGAGCATCCGGGCGAACTGGTTGGCCTCCTTGGCGTTGCCGAAGTCGGGCGAGACCACGACGGTGTTGCGCAGGTCGCGGCTGCGGAAGTGCCGGGCGAGCACCGGCAACGCGGTCAGGTGGTCGACCGGCATCGAGAAGAAGCCGTGCACCTGCTGGGCATGCAGCGCCATCGTGAGCACGCGGTTGGCGCCGGCGGTGTGGATCAGGTCGGCGACCAGGCGCCCGCCGATGCTGATCCGCGGGGCGTCCTTCTTGTCGGAGCGCGCGTAGGCGTAGTGCGGCATGACGACGGTCACGCTGGCCGCGGAGGCGCCGCGCGCCGCGTCCACCATCATCAGCAGCTCCATCAGGTTCTCCTGCGTGGGCGGCACCAGGGGCTGCACGATGTACACGTCCCGCTGGCGGCAGTTGGCGCGCAACTGCACCTGCAGGCAGTCGTTGGAGAAGCGGGAGAGCCGGGACGGGGAGAGCTCGATCCCGAGGATGCCACACATCTGCTCGGCGAACTGGCGGTGGGCGTGGCCCGAGAAGACGGTGATGTCGGTCACGAGGTGCAACCCTAACCCGATCCCGGGTCCCGCGTCGCCGCCCCCGACCCCACGAGACCGGGCCAGGACTCAGGCGTTGAACTTGTAGCCCAGGCCGCGGACGGTGACCAGCAGCACGGGGTTCGCCGGATCGTCCTCCAGCTTCGCGCGCAGCCGCTTCACGTGGACGTCGAGGGTCTTGGTGTCGCCGACGTAGTCCGAGCCCCAGACGAGGTCGATCAGCTGGCCGCGGGTGAGCACCCGGCCGGCGTTGCGCAGCAGGACCTCCAGCAGCTCGAACTCCTTCAGCGCCAGCTGGACGGGGATGCCGCGGACGCTGGTCTCGTGGCGTTCCACGTCCATCCGTACGTCCCTGGCCTCGATCACGTCCCCGGTCGGCTCGACGTCCTGGCCGCGGCGCAGCACCGCCCGGATCCGGGCCACCAGCTCGCGATGGCTGAACGGCTTGGTGACATAGTCGTCCGCGCCGAGTTCGAGGCCCACCACCTTGTCGATCTCGCTGTCCCTGGCGGTCACCATGATGATCGGGACGCTGCCGCGGGAACGCAGCTGGCGGCACACCTCCGTCCCGCTCAGTCCCGGCATCATCAGGTCGAGCAGGACGATGTCCGCGCCCTGGCGGTCGTACGCCGCCAGGCCGGCCGCCCCGTCCGCGCTGAGCGTGACCTCGAACCCCTCCCGCTGCAGCAGGAAGCCGAGGGTCTCGCGGTAGGTCTCCTCGTCCTCGATGATCAGCACCCTGGTCACTCCGGGACTCCTTCCGTGTAGGCCGGCAGGCTGAGGGTGAAGGTGGAGCCCTGGCCGAGCCGGCTCCACACCGCCACCTCCCCACCGTGGGCCTGGACGACATGCTTGACGATCGACAGCCCGAGGCCGGTGCCGCCGCTGGCGCGACTGCGGTCGGCGTCCACCCGGTAGAAGCGCTCGAAGATCCGGGCCTGGTCGGCGTCGCTGATCCCGATGCCGTTGTCGGAGACGCGGATGTCGACCCGGTCGCCGTCCGCCCGGCTGCTCACCGCCACCCGCGCGCCCGGTTCGGAGTAGGCGACCGCGTTCTGGACGAGGTTGGTGACGGCCGTCTCGAGCTCGTCCGCGTCCCCGATGACGGCCAGCCCGGGCTGCGCGGCGAGCGAGAGGCTGATTCCGCCGGCCTCGGCGAGCTGGCGGCAGCGACCGACGGACGCCTCCAGCAGCGCGGCCACGTCGACGGTGCGGGCGGCCAGCAGCGGGTCCTCGGCCTGGAGCCGGGACAGCGCGATGATCTGGGAGACGAGCTCGTTGAGCCGCGCCGTCTCGCGGCTGAGCTTGGCGAGGAAGGCGTGCACGGCGTCCGGGTCGTCCGCGGCCGCGTCCGCAGCCTCCGAGAGCAGCGAGATCGCGCCGATCGGGGTCTTCAGCTCGTGGGTGACGTTGGCCACGAAGTCGCGCCGGGTCTCGCTGAACCGCAGGTCGGCGGACCGGTCCTCGCCGATCACCACCGCCGCGCCGCTGCTGACCGGCACCACCTTCAGGGCGAGCACCACGGCCGGGCTGGCCGGGCCGGGCGGCAGCCGCAGTTCGCGCTCCGCGATGCCGCCCTCGCGCCGGGCGCGGGCCAGCAGGTCCAGCACCTCGGACGGGCCGAGCGTCGACCCGCGGACGAGTCCGCACGCCTTGGCGAAAGTGGAGGCCGCCAGCACGACGTCCGCGTCCGTGACGACGGCGACCGCGGCGCGCAGCGGGGCGAGGATCTCGACGAGCTGCTGCCGTCCGACAAGTTGGCTGGCCACCTTCACGGTGGACCTGCGCACCCCGAGCCACACCGCCAGCGCGCCCAACCCGGCACCGACCACCAGGCCGAGAATGGCCGAGGCGAGGGGCGTCATGCTCCGGAGTCTAGACATCGCCCGGGAGGCGCAAGCGCCGGTTTCCGTTCCCGGGGCGAATGGTTCGGTGAAGGTTCACCGACTGTTCACCTGCCGTTGACCACGACGGCGGTCGGCGGGTGGACTGGCTGTCTAGCCTTTCGGCGGGACAATTGCGCGGTCAGCACGGATGGCGGCCCTGAGACGGAAGAAGAGCATGCGGGACAACTACCACGAGAGCCTGGCCAGTGTGGTCACCGATCTGGTCGGAATGAGCGAGGCGGTGCAGGTCGCCGTCCGCGAGGCCACCAAGGCCCTGCTGGAGGCCGACCTGGCCACGGCGGAGCAGGTGATCAGCGAGGACGCGAAGATCGACCAGTTGCACGACGACCTCGAGGGGCGCTGCTTCTCCCTGCTGGCCCGGCAGGCGCCGGTGGCCGGCGAACTGCGCACGGTGGTCGCGGCCATGCGGATGGTGGCCGACCTGGCCCGGATGGGCGACCTCGCCGCGCACGTGGCGAAGATCGCCCGGCTGCGCTACCCCGAGCGGGCGGTGCCGGACGGCCTGGTGCCCAACTTCACCCTGATGGCGCGCGTCGCCGAGGAGATGGTGCAGACCGCCGGCCGCTCCCTGCGCGAGCGCAACGCCCACGACGCGGGCCGGCTGGCCGACAGCGACGAGGAGATGGACGAACTGCGCAGGAGCCAGTTCCGGCTCATGCTCGGCAAGGACTGGACCTACGGCGTCGAGGCCGCGGTCGACACCGCGCTGCTCGGCCGCTACTACGAGCGGATCGCCGACCACGCCGTCCTGATGGCCTCGCGGGTCATCTACGTCGTCACCGGCCTGCTGCCGGAGGGCGAGAACTGGCCCGTGGCCTGACCCGGCCCCATCCCACAACGTGGTGGAGAGTTTCCGGCGACTAAACCGGGAAAGTCTCCACCACGTTGTGGGGGGAGCCTACTTCTTGCCCTGGTTCTTGACCGCCTCGATGGCGGCCGCGGCGGCGGCCGGATCGAGGTAGCGGCCGCCGCTGACGGTGGGCCGCAGGTCGTCGTCCAGCTCGTAGAGCAGCGGGATGCCGGTCGGGATGTTCAGGCCGGCGATGTCGGCGTCAGAGATCCCGTCCAGGTGCTTGACCAGCGCGCGCAGCGAGTTGCCGTGCGCGGCGACCATCGTCACCTTGCCGGCCCGGAGGTCGGGGACGATCGCGTCGTACCAGTAGGGCAGCATCCGCACCACGACGTCGGCCAGGCACTCGGTGAGCGGACGGGCCTCGCTCGGCAGCTCCGCGTACCGGGGATCGGCGAACTGGGAGAACTCGTCGTCCGCGGCGATGGGCGGCGGCGGGGTGTCGTAGGAGCGTCGCCAGAGCATGAACTGCTCCTCGCCGTAGGCCTCCAGCGTCTGGGCCTTGTTCTTGCCCTGCAGGGCGCCGTAGTGGCGCTCGTTGAGCCGCCACGACCGCTTCACCGGGATCCAGTGGCGGTCGCAGCCGGCCAGCGCCAGCTCGGCGGTGTGGATGGCGCGCAGCAGCACCGAGGTGTGCACGACATCGGGCAGCAACCCCTCGGCCTTCAGCAGTTCGGCGCCGCGCTTCGCCTCGCCGATGCCCTTCTCGTTGATGTCCACGTCCACCCAGCCGGTGAACAGGTTCTTGGCGTTCCATTCGCTCTCGCCGTGGCGGAGCAGGATCAGCGTTGCAGTCATGGTCCGAGCCTATCGGCCGGAGCAGCGCCCGCGTCCCACCGGGCGGCAGGCGGAAGTGGCGGAAAAGGGGGTCTGTCCCCGTTTCCCGCCAGGTGGCCGGACAGTGGCCGGAAATGGGGACAGACCCCTTTCGCGCCACGCGGCTGGCAGAATCGCGGGCATGGGTAGAGGGATCGCAGTCGTCACGGGAGCCAGTAGCGGGATCGGCGCAGCCAGCGCCCGAATGCTCGCCGCCGAGGGGTTCGAGGTGATCTGCGCCGCCCGGCGCACCGACCGGATCGAGGCCCTCGCCACCGAGATCGGCGGACGGGCGCTCGCCTGCGACGTCACCTCGGACGCGGACGTCGCCACGCTCGCCGAGACGGTCGGACCGCAGCTCGAGGTGCTCGTCAACAACGCCGGCGGCGCATTCGGCCAGGAGCCCGTCGCCGAGGCCGACGTCGAGGCCTGGCGCCGGATGTACGAGGTGAACGTGATCGGGACGGAGAAGGTCACCAGAGCCCTCCTGCCGGCTCTCGTCGCGGCCCGCGGCGCCATCGTGTTCGTCACCTCCGTGGCGGCGGACGGGCCGTACGAGGGTGGTGCCGGCTACTGCGGCGCCAAGGCCGCCGAGCGGATGATCGCCGGCGCCCTGCGCCTGGAGTTCTTCGACCAGCCGGTGCGGATCACCGAGATCTGCCCGGGCATGGTGCACACCGAGGAGTTCTCGCTCACCCGCTTCGACGGCGACCAGGCGAAGGCGGACGCGATCTACGCCGGCGTTCCCGATCCGCTCTCGGCCGAGGACGTGGCCGAGGCAATCACCTGGATGGCCACCCGTCCACGGCATGTGAACATCGACCGCCTGACCATCCGTCCGGTCGCCCAACCGGCCCAGCACAAGGTCTTCCGCGGCAGCTACGCCTGACCCATGGGGACGGTTCCGAAATCCGGCGCAGCATCTTGTCAGCCCGACGAATTTCGGAACCGTCCCCCATGATCAGCGGCGGCGGGCGACCTCGATGACGGCACTCTCGTTGGCGTCACCGAGTCCGGACGCCAGCAGGGCCTCAAGGCCCTCGAGGGCGACCCGACCGAACGGCGCGGCCAGCCCGAGCCGCTCGGCGAGCTGCATCGCGTAGGCGGTGTCCTTGTGCCGCAGCCGGCCGGAGAACACGACCTCGTCGTGGTCGGCGTCGGCCATCCGGCGGCTGTTCCGCACCACCTGGGGGCTCGCCGCCTGCCCACCGGCCAGAGCGGAGGCCACCTGGTCGAGGTCGAGTCCGGCCCGCTCGGCGAGCGCGAGGCCCTCTGCGGCGCCGGCGATCTGCACGGCTCCCATCAGGTTGACGATGAGCTTGTAGGCGGTGCCCGCGCCGACCGGCCCGAAGTGGATGATCTGATCGGCCAGCGGCGTGAGGACGGGCCGGGCAGCAGCCAGATCGGCGGCCGCCGCCCCCACGAGCAACGTCAGGTGACCCGCAGCAGCGGCCTCCGGCAGGCCGGTGACCGGCGCGTCGAGGTAGCGCAGTCCGGCCGCACGTGCGGCGTCCGCGAGTTCCAGCACCCAGTCGTGGGAGAGCGTCGAGCACTCGACCGCGAGGGTTCCCGGACGCGGCCCGCCGGCGAGCACTCCGTCCGCGCCCGTCCAGACCGACCGGGACGCCACATCATCGCTGAGCATGGCGACCACCGCGTCCGCGTCCGCCGCGGCCTCGGCCGGCGTCGTGGCCGACCGTGCGCCGCCGTCGAGGAGCCGCTCGGCCCGTCCCGGCGTGCGGTTCCACACGACCAGGTCGTGGCCGGCCTCCCGCAGCCGCGTGGCCATGCCCAGGCCCATCCGGCCGAGCCCGAGGAACGCGATCCGTGCCATGCCGCGGCTACGCCTGGGCCGGGCCGCCGGAGCCCGGTGCCGCCGGCTGGTGGTTGGCCCGCCACGCGCGCCGGACCAGCTCGGTGAGGACGTCGCGGTCAACCTGGTCGAGGCGCTTGACGTACAGACAACCCTTGCCCGTCGTGTGCGGCCCCAGCCGCTCCAGCAGGTCGGTGTTCGAGCCGTAGTAGGTCAGGCCGTAGAACGTGAGGGCGCTCTTCCGTGGCGCGAGGCCGACCGCGAACCACTCGTGCTGCCTGCCGTCGGCCGTGGTGTAGGGCTGCCGTCCGAAGCCGATCATCACCTCGCCCCAGACCGTGGGCTCCGCGCCGGTCACCTCCGTGATCAGGGCGACCGCCGCGGTGGCGTCCTGTTGCCGGGCCGGATCGGGGATGGAGTCCAGCACGTCACTCGCGGACCGCTCGCTGGGGACGGTCATCCGTTCAGCCATGGCACACCGGGGCGTCTGCGCGCAGTTCGGGTTTCTCCATGGACCGAGTATCCCAGCGCCGGCCGCCTCCACAGATGCGCAAAGTGGACCGAAACCGTCGATGTCGACGGTCTCGGCCCACCTTGTGTGGGGTTGGGGTCAGTCGAGTTCGACCAGGGCCTCTCCGGCCTGCACCGGGGTGCCCTTCTCGACCAGGATCCGGG
The DNA here is from genome assembly GCA_036735445.1 of Propionicimonas sp. GTDB lineage: Bacteria > Actinomycetota > Actinomycetes > Propionibacteriales > Propionibacteriaceae > Propionicimonas. Next base: position 1,564 of record DAINOM010000062.1, on the reverse strand, counting down.
CCACCGTGCCGGCCTTCGGCGCGGTGATCTCGGTCTCCATCTTCATGGCCTCGAGCACGCACAGCACCGCGCCCTGCTCGATCTCCTGGCCCTCCTCGACCAGGATCCGGGACACCGAACCGGCCAGCGGCGCGACGACCGCGTTGGCGGAGGCCGCCTGCACCGACGCCGTGGACGGGGTGTGGATGGCCCCACTGCCGCCGATCACGATCGCGCCGAGCTGGGGAGCCTCCGGCTCCTCGACCTCGACGTCGATGTCATAGGCGATCCCGTTGACAGTCACCTTCAGTTTCATTGCTCTTCCTTCTCAGCGCGTGTACAGCGGGTGGTGGGCATGCTGGGCGCGCCGGGTGTTCGACGTCCAGTTGCGTCCCGTCGTGAAGTGCGGCTGGCGGCGACGGGCCCGGTGGCCGAGGTAGGCGGCGACCGCAGCCGCGATCGCCACCATCGTGTCCTCGGGCACGTTCTGGCCGTGCACTTCCAGCTGCTTGATCTTGACCTCGAGGCCGTCGATCCGCTCTGTGAGCGACTTGACGAGCTCCAGCAGTTCAGCGTCGGACGACATGGCGATCACACCGGCCCGAGGCCGTGCTTCTTGGCCGGCCGCAGCTCGCGCTTGGTGGCCAGCAACTCGAGGGCCATGGCCACCTTCCGCCGGGTGTCGCCCGGGTCGATGATGTCGTCGACCAGGCCCCGCGACGCCGCCATGAACGGAGTCGAGAAGGTGGACCGGTACTCCTCCACCAGCTCGGCCCGCTTGGCCACCGGATCCTCGGCCGCGCCGATCTCCTTGCGGAACACGATCTCCGCGGCACCCTCGGCACCCATCACCGCGATCTCGGCGGTCGGCCAGGCGAACACCTTGTCCGCGCCCAGGTCCTTGCAGGCCATGGCGATGTACGCACCGCCGTAGGCCTTGCGCAGCACCACGGTGATCTTCGGGACGGACGCCGCGGAGTACGCGTACAGCATCTTCGCGCCGTGGCGGATGATGCCGCCGTGCTCCTGGGCGACGCCGGGCATGTAGCCGGGGACGTCGACGAAGGTCACGATCGGGATGTTGAAGGCGTTGCAGAACCGGACGAACCGGCTGCCCTTGTCCGAGGAGTTGATGTCCAGCACGCCGGCCATCACGTTCGGCTGGTTCGCCACGATGCCGACGCTGCGGCCGTTGATCCGGGCGAAGCCGACCACGATGTTCGCGGCGTACCCGGCCTGGACCTCGAGGAAGTCGGCGTTGTCGACCACCTTGGCGATGACTTCGCGGACGTCGTAGCCCTGCTTGCCGTCCACCGGGACGACGTCGTGCAGGCTCGGGTCGTACTCCACGTTGTAGTCGCCGTCGACGAGCGGCGCCTCCTCGGTGTTGTTCTGCGGCAGGAAGCTGAGCAGCTTCTTCGCGATCAGGATCGCCTGCTCGTCGTCATCGGCCACGAAGTGGTTCACGCCCGAGACCGCCATGTGCGCGTCCGCGCCGCCGAGCCGGTCGGAGTCGACCTCCTCGCCGGTCACCTGCTTGATCACGCTCGGCCCGGTGATGAACATGTGGGCCTTGCGGGTCTGG